>CANQXH010000005.1 GCA_947627745.1 uncultured Oscillospiraceae bacterium | reverse complement strand
TTGTGCGTCCTTTTTCGGAATGATACTCAAATCGCAATGTTTCAACCTTTCTACTTCCTTTCCTAGAAAATAAAAAAGAGCCAACCGTTTGAAAAAACGATTGGCTCTGAAAAAACGAAAAGCAGGCGGGATTTTTCCTGCCTGCTGTTCTTAATTTTTGCGATATTCGGCTTCCACGAGGGTTCAAGTCTACAAAAAGCGGAAAAAACGCGTTTTATATCTACGGTTTTGAATCCCGAAATTTCGCCCCTTAGAACGCCGAAAAGCCTTGCGGCGCAAGGCTTTTCGGGGACAATATCTTTTTTATTGTCTCTTGATGGAGCGGGTAATGGGAGTCGAACCCACCTGTCAACCTTGGGAAGGTCGCATTCTACCGATGAACTATACCCGCATCGCCCCTGTATTATAGCAGATGGTCTGGGAAAATGCAAGTCCTTTTTTATGCCCCGGGCTGCAAAAAACTTGCGCGGAGGGACATACTATGATATACTTTTTGCTGAAAGGAGGCGTGCTGTTTTGGCTGCTTACGAAATGGTGCGGGAGATCCAGAATCTTTGCCGCAACAACCAAATGCGGGATGTGTTTTTTGAGGAAGTGGAGACCGACGATCCAGAGGCCTATGTCCGCACTCTGCTCCCGGGGAAGGCCGTGGAAATGACCATGGATCTGCAGGACGGGGGCGGCATGACCATCTACGCCGCCTGCGACGGGCTGACCCAGAAATTTGTCTTCACCCCCCTGGACTAAAGAACGCCCGGGGCAAAGCGGTTCCCATGGGCAAACACCCTGACGGATGCGGAAAAGCGGCACAGCCCGGAGGCTGTGCCGCTTACTTTTTGCCAGGTGACGCGGGGCCGCTTGTTACTCAGGCCAGATTTTCCACGGTGTCCAGGGCGTCGCCGCAGGCATCCAGAAGGGCCTTGCCGCCGATAACGCACACGCTGCCCTGGGCGCAGGTCTGATCCAGCAGGTCCGCGAATTGCTCCATATCCTCCCAGGTGGTGGAGAGGATCTGGCTGTACAGCTCGTCCTGGTCCGCCTGGGTCCGGCCGGAGAGGTACAGCGCCGCCGCGTTGCGGCCCTTGAGCCGAGGAGTGAGCATGGGGTCGGCGTCGGAGATGGTGCCCAGAATCAGGCCCTCGATCTCCTCCTTGCCGTAGTGCTGCGCCCGGAGGAAGGCCCCGGCCCGGTCAAAGGCGGTCAAAGAACCGGCGGCGTTGGGATCCCGGTAGGTGTGGAAGACCACCTGGCCGGCGCTGGCGACCATCAGGCCGCAACCGTAGGCGCCGCCCTGGACCCGGATGGTGTTCCACAGGTAGTCCGAGGACAACGCGCTTGCCGCCACCCGCTGGGCGCCCCGGTAGGTGCTGCCCAGCAGCAGCTGGTTGCCGCCCTTGGCGGCGAAGGAGACCTCGGCGGGGATCACAAAGCCCTCCCGCCGGACGCCCCAGCCTGGATAAGACGCCGGGGCAGTCACCGCCTCGCCCATGGGCAGAGGCTCCGCCAGACGGGCAGCCAGGGCCTCGTCCCGGTCCCCGGTCAGGCACAGGGTCAGCCGGGCCCGGCACAGCAGCCGCTTGGCCAGCTCCTCCAGCTGGGTCAGCAGCGTATCATCTCCTTGGGAGAAGGCGGCCTCGGTCTTGCACAGCCAGCGGTAATTCTCCAGACCGCCCAGGGCCTCCGCCACCATGCCCGAGGCGGAGAATCCGGCGGCGGCCCGGGTAGAGGCAAACCGGTTGCCGCTCATCACGATGTACTGCCGGGTGTCCAGCTTCTTCTGCCGCAGGAGCTTGCCCACCAGAGGCCGGTCCCGGAGAATGGAGCCGGTCAGCACCTCGGCGATCAGGGGCAGGGCCTGGTCCACGTTGGTTTTCAGCATACTGGCGGAGACTACCAGGGCCGGGGCGCAGAAATGGGGGTCGTCCTTCCGGGAATAGGCCTCCATGCCGGCGTCAAAGGCGCCCAAGTGGGTCTTGATGGCGTTGAGCAGGGACAGGCTGTCCCGCTTTTCCGTGGCGGCTTGACCCAGCAGGCTGGCCAGCAGGTCCGCCAGAGGCAGCTCCTCCAGGGTCAGGTCCCGGGCGTCAAAGTAGAAATCAGCATAGACAATGCCGCTGGTGTTCACGGGGACGTACAGCACCGGCGTCTGCCCCGTTTTGCCCACCTCCATGGGGATGGGCTCCGGCTTTTTCGCCACGTCCGACAGCTTGAGCTGGGGCAGGGTGGCCAGGGCCTCCGGGGAATCGGGGGCCTGCTGATGCTCCTTCAGAGCCTTGGCCTGGGCGACAACCTGGTCCTTCTTGTCCTGGTCCCAGGTGGCAAGCAGGGCGGCGAGCTGCTCCGCCTCCCGCTTCCGGGCCTGCTCCCCCACGGTATGAGAGGGGGCGCAGTAGACCTGGGCGCAGTGGGTGTTCTCCAGAAAGGTCTTCTCCAGCAGCTTTTCAAAATAGCCCTGGTCCATTTCCCGGCGCAGCTGGGCGAACACTTCGCCGAAGCACAGGCTCTCCGCCGGATCGCCGCCGTAGAGCCAGGTGTCCATGGCGGAGATGGCGTAGATCACGCCGGGGGACATCCGCCCAAAATCCGCCTCCCGCACCCGGAACAACCGGTTGTTGAGGGCGGCAATGATCTGGTCCTTGGGAATGCCATTTCGGGCCAGGCCCGTCAGCACCTCCCGGCACACCGCCTGAATCTGGGGGACCTTCTCCTCGTCGGTATTGTGGATCGAGATCACCGCCACGATCTGCTGGGTGGCGTTGGCGTACATGGACACGTCCTCCGCCAGTCCCTGCTCCAGAAGGGCCTTCTTCAAGGGGGCCTCGTTAGAGCCACACAGCACGTCGGACAGCACGTTCAGCCCGATCAGCTCCTTCTGATCGGCGAAGGTACCGCCCACAAACCCCATGGCCAGGTGGCCCCGGTGGGCCGGGTCCTCATTGGGGGCGATCTCATATTCAATCCGGGCGGAGTGGAAGCCGGTGGGCGCCTGCATGGGGATTACCGGCTCCGGGTCGGGGCTGGGGCCATAGTCCTTTAAGTACCCGTCCAGCAGCGCTAGGGTGGCGTCCAGGTCGATTTGCCCGTCCAGGAAGATCCGGCTGTTGCTGGGATGGTAGAACCGGCGGTGGGCGTTCAGGAACTGCTCATAGGTCAGCTCCGGGATGTGGGCCGGGTCGCCGCCGGAGTCGTAGCGGTAGCAGGAATCGGGGGACAGGAGTTTTTGCATCTGGGACTCGATGAGAGTGTCCTCGGAGGCGTAAGCGCCCTTCATTTCGTTGTACACCACGCCGTTGCGCAGGAGGCTGCCGTCCTCGGCCAGCTCATAGTGCCAGCCCTCCTGGAGGAAGATGTTCTCCTGGGAATAGATGGCAGGGTGGAGCACCGCGTCCATATAGATGTCCACCAGATTGGCAAAATCCTTCTTGTTCCGGCTGGACACGGGGTACATGGTCTTGTCCCCGAAGGTCATGGCGTTGAGGAAGGTCTGCAGGGAGGTCCGCAGCAGATTAACGAAGGGCTCCTTCACGGGATATTTGTCGGAGCCGCACAAAACGCTGTGCTCCAAAATGTGGAAAACGCCGGTGTCGTTCTCCGGCACCGTCTTGAACGCGATGGCAAAGGACATATTTTGGTCCGGCCGGTCCAGCCAGGCCAGCCGCGCGCCGTTCTTCTCATAAACCATTTCCACCAGCTGGGCCTTCAGCTCCGCCAGCTCCCGTACCCGGGTGACCCGGAAGCCGTGAAGCAGGGTATTTACTTGCATGCTATCCAACTCCTTATTTTGATTCGCGCGGAGGCGCGCATTTACTTATATTATAGCGAAAATCAGAGGAAAAGCAAGTACCAATACGCCCCCAGGCTCCTTTTGTCGGCGGGGGCGAAAAGGCGGAAATATTTTGTCCTTCCCGCTTGACAAATAGGGGGGCAATCGGTATAATGTTATCAATTTAACAGAGCATCGTGTCCCGGCGTGAAGACTGCGGTTTTCGCAGGCGCCTGGATGAGGGAAGCCGGTGGGAGTCCGGCGCATTTTACCGTTGCCGTATGTGTAGGAGTCAAGAGGTCGCGGCGTGAGCCGGCCATTGGGGAAAGCCCTGAGAAGGTAGATCTTTTGGCGCAGAGGCGTGAGCCTTCCAATACACGAGCCGGAAGACCGATGATGTGGCTTTTTCGACGTTCCCGCAAGGGGGCGGTGTTTGTCGTGCGAAAATCGGGCATGGCCAATTTGGTCATGCCCGATTTTTTATTTTGGAGGTGCCCCGCCTATGGAAACCCGGACGAAAACAAAACTGCTCCGCCAGACCCTGCCCTATAAGCTGACGGTGCTGCTGCTCCTGGCGGGGCTGTGCCTGGCGGCCACCCTGGCCTGCACGGCAATCGGCAGCGTAAAATATACCCTCTGGCAGGTGGTCCAGGCCCTGTTCCGGGAGGACGCGGAGGCCCGGCTGATCATCTGGAACGTGCGGCTGCCGAGAGTCCTCTGCGGCGGGCTGGTGGGGGTCTGCCTGGCCCTGTCCGGGTGCATCCTCCAGGGGGTCATGCGCAACCACCTGGCCTCCCCCTCCACCATCGGCGTCACCAGCGGGGCCAGCTTCGTGGGGTATCTGACCCTGGTGGCCTTCCCTCAGTTTTACAGCCTGCTGCCTGTGGGCACCATCGTGGGCTCCTTCGTCACCACCATGCTGATCTACCTGCTGGCCTACGAGAAGGGAGTCAGCCCGGTGAAGATGATCCTCTCCGGCATGGCGGTGTCCGCCATGTTCAGCGCCTTTAACGACATTATCCGCAGCTTTTTTTCCGAGCGGCTGGCCAACGCCACCGGCCATCTGGTGGGCAGCCTCAACGGCACGGTCTGGGGCGATCTGCAACTGATTTTCCCCTATATGCTGGTGGGGGTGTGTATCTGCTTCTTCCTGCCCGGGAAAATGAACATCCTCATGCTGGGGGACGAAATGGCCAGCTCCCTGGGCCTGCGAGTGGAGCGGTTCCGGCTGTTCCTCATCGCCGTGGCGTCGCTCCTGGCGGGGGCCTCGGTGGCGGTGGCGGGGCTCATCAGCTTCGTGGGGCTCATCGTGCCCCATATCGCCCGGCTGATCATCGGCTCGGACTACAAGTATCTCTTCCCCGCCTCCATTTTTCTGGGGTACTCCTTCATCGTCATCTGCGACACCGTAGGCCGGGTGGTGCTGCCGGTGGGCGAGCTGTCGGTGAGCATCGTGCTGTCCTTTATCGGCGCGCCCTTCTTCCTGTACCTGCTCAGGACGAAGGAGACCGCCTGAAAGGAGGGAAAACCATGTACTTTGGCTTTGACAACGTCTCCATTGCCTACGGCAAGCGGAAAATCCTGGAAAACGTCACCATGGAATTTGAAAAGGGAAAGATCACCACCATCATCGGCCCCAACGGCTGCGGCAAGAGCAGCCTGCTCAAGACCATTCCCCGGGTGGTGGCCCCCTACACCGGCGGCCCGGTGTATCAGGACCGGCCCTTAAAATCCTACTCCCCCCGGGAGCTGGCCCAGCGGATCGCCTATCTGCCCCAGGTCCACACCTCCCCCCGGGACATCACCATCCGCACCCTGGTTTCCTACGGCCGCTACCCCTACAAGCGCTTTGGCCGGAGCATGACCGGGGAGGACCGGGAGATGATCGACCGGGCCCTGGCCCTGACGGGCCTGGACAAAATGGGGGACCGGCTGCTGAACAACCTGTCCGGCGGGGAGAAGCAGCGGGCCTGGCTGGCCATGACCATCTGCCAGCAGCCGGAAATTCTGCTGCTGGACGAGCCCATCACCTACCTGGACATCGGCTACCAGGTGGAGGTGCTGGAGCTGATCCGGGAGCTGGGGGAAAAGCTGAACATCACCATCGTCATGGTCCTCCACGACATGAATTTCACCGCCCGGTATTCCCACCGGGTCTATGCCCTGGCATCCGGCGGCGTCTACGCCGCCGGGGCGCCGGAGGACGTGATCAGCCGGGCCAATATGGAGGGCCTGTTCTCCATCGGCGCCCAGATCCTCCGGGACGAGAAGAACCACTGCCCCTTCCTGATCCCGGAAAAACTCGGTACGCACTCGCAAAAGGCGTAAATATATCAAAAATGAGGTATGTAAGCATGAAAAAATTCACCGCGCTGCTCCTGCTGCTGGCCATGGCCCTGAGCCTGGCCGCCTGCGGCCCCTCCGGCTCTGGGGAGACAAACCCGCCGTCCACCTCCTCCACGCCTCCCTCCTCCTCCGCCCAGACGGAGGCGCCCACGGAGGGCACCACCGCCCCTCCCGCCACGGAGCCGGAGGTCGATAATCAGGTGGTGGAGTACTACATGAGCAAAGCCAACGAGGTCACCGTCACGGACACCCAGGTACTCTTCACCGACGATGGCAGCGGTCAGGAGCTGGCCATCGACAAGGAGCCCAAGAAGGTGGCCGTGCTCTACGGCAGCCTGGTGGCGCTGTGGTACGAGGCCGGCGGCACCGTGCCCCTGGCCGTGGGCGGCAAGAGCGCCGTGACCCTCTATAAGGAGCAGATCGGCCGGGACATCACCCAGGACGAGGGCGTGAAGGTGGTCACCGAGAAGTCCTCCGGCACCGGCTGGGACGTGGAGGCCATTCTGGCGGAGAAGCCGGACCTGATCGTCTGCTCCATGGGCATGAAGGGCTATGAGACCATCTCCGGCCCCGCCGCCGCCGTGGGCATCCCCGTCATCGGCATCGACTATGATGGCGTCCAGGACTATCTCAAGTGGTTCAAGGTGTTCTGCAACCTCACCGGCAACGCCCAGCTGTGGGACGAGGTGGCGGAGAAGACCGCGAACGGCATCATTGACATTGTCTCCAAGGTGCCCCAGGTG
This sequence comes from uncultured Oscillospiraceae bacterium, assembly GCA_947627745.1. Classification (GTDB taxonomy): domain Bacteria; phylum Bacillota; class Clostridia; order Oscillospirales; family Oscillospiraceae; genus Faecousia. The sequence continues at coordinate 43,832 of CANQXH010000005.1, read as the reverse complement.
GAGCAGGCCCCCACGGCAGTGATCCTGACGGTCAGCTCCGACACATTGAAGGCCTACACCGGCGAATCCCAGCCCGGCACCATCCTCCACGAGCTGGGGGGCGTGAACCTGGCAGACCCGGACAACACCGCCAAGTCCTCCAGCGTGGAGATCAGCCTGGAAGACCTGTACGCTCTGGACCCGGACTACCTGTTCCTGAGCTGGTACGACGAGCCCGGCCAGATGTATAACCAACTCATGGACATGGTGGGGGACAACCCGGTGTGGCAAGAGCTGCGGGCCGTGAAGGAGGACCGCTTCTACCAGCTGGATAAGAACCTGTTCCACAACAAGGCCAACCACCTCTATGACCAGGCCTACCAGGTGCTGGCGGCGTACATCTATCCCGATACCGAATTCTAAAGCGCGAAAAACGCGGGCCGCCTTTGGCGGTCCGCGTTTTTTAAGACAGATTTTAATTGGACGCCATACCGTCCACCCGGAGTACCACGCCGGTAATATAGGAGGCGTCGCTGGACGCCAGGAACACAAACGCCTTGGCAATGTCCTCCGGCTTTCCCATGCGCCGCAGGGGAATCCTGGCCACCAGCGGCGCGATCAAGTTCTCTGGCACGGAGCGCATCATGTCCGTCTCGATGATCCCCGGAGCCACGGCGCAGACCCGGATGCCCTTGGGCCCCAGCTCCCGGGCCAGGGACACCGTCATGCCGTTGACGGCAAATTTACTGGTGGGGTAGGCCAAGCCGCTGGGCTGGCCGTAGATGCTGACCATGGAGGAAGTGTTGAGAATCACGCCGCTTCCCTGCCGCTCCATAAACGGGACGGCGGCCTGACAGCAGTTGAACACAGCCTTCACATTCAGATCCATGACCTTGTTGAACAGCTCCGGGGTATAGTCCCGGAAGGGCGTACTCTCCGCCGTGCCGGCGTTGTTCACCAGGATGTCGATCCGCCCGTACCGCTCCGCCACGTTCTGGAACGCGGCCTTGACCGCTTCCGGGTCGCTTAGGTTGGGCCAGATACCCTCGACGGCCGCGTCCGGATGGGCCTTGGTCAGAGCGTCCACGGCCCGCTGGGCGGTTTCCTGACGGCTGGCGCAAAGGATCACCCTGGCGCCCTCCTGAAGAAACGCGTCCGCTGTGGCATAGCCGATTCCCCGGCTGCCTCCGGTGATGATCGCGATTTTACCCTGCAATTTCATAACGCTTCCTCCTTTTCTATTGTTTTTTAGTGATAATTTAATTATACTACACCCGGCGGACAAATGCAATGTCTGATTTCATTTTTCCTCGCAAATCCCGGTTCCCGGCGCAAAAAAAGTTTTTCAAAGTGCTTGACAAGTCCGGCAATTTCTGATATAATACGCAGGCGTCAGAGAAATGGGTACCCTGATTGGAGTATTGCGGAAAAATTGAATATGTTTCACTGTCTTATGGGGGTATAGCTCAGCTGGGAGAGCGCTTGAATGGCATTCAAGAGGTCAGCGGTTCGATCCCGCTTATCTCCACCATTTGCGTGAAACGCGGAAAAATCCTTCCTCTTGTAGAAGCTAGAGGAAGGATTTTTTTGGGAGTTTTCTTGGCGGCAGGAATCAGCCCTCCTTCGCCGGGAGCGAAAAATTCTATTCGACTACTTCTCAAAATAGCGGGCGATCTCTTGCATCCGCGCCTCTTGCTTTACATGGAAGGGGCAGCGGCGCTCACAGTGGCCGCACTGGATACAGTCGCTTGCGTGGACAGGCAGCTTACGATAGTGGCCTTTCGCCATCTCGTCCCCGGCCAGGGCCAGGTCATAATACTTGTTGATGAGCCCCACGTTCAGCCCCATGGGGCAGGGCTGGCAGTGATTACAGTAGACGCAGATCCCGTCGGCGTCCTGGGGCGTAAACGCCCCGATCACAGAGTAATCCTTTTCCTCCGGCGAGGCGTTCACATAGGCCAGCACGGTCCGAAGGTCCGCCATGTCGCGGACGCCCGGAAGCACCGTCACCACCCCGGGGCGGTCCAGGGCATACTGGATGCACTGGGTATGGGTGAGGGCCCGCTTGAAAAGAGACCGCCTGGCGTCCAGGAGCTGCCCGCCCGCGAAGGGCTTCATCACCGAGATGCCCACGCCCATTTTTTCGCAGTCCCGGTACAGCGCGGCCCGCTCGGTCACCTCGCCAATGGCGTATTCGCCCTTTTGATAGTCGTAGGCCGGGTTGATGCTGAACATGAACAGGTCCACAAGTCCGGTATCGAGAATCTGTCTGGCAATAGCGGGGTTGTGGGAGGAAAAGCCCAGGTGACGAATGGTTCCATCCGCCTTGAGGGATTTCATATATTCCCAAAGGCCGCCGTTCATTACTTCGTCCAGGTCCTCTTCATCATCCACACAATGAATGAACCCCATGTCGGTGTAGTCCGTTTTCAGCATTCTGAAATTCCACGAGATCTGCGCTTTGATCTCGGCGAGGCTTCTTGTCCAGCCGTATTTTCCACCCTTGTAAACGGCGCCGAAGTGCATCTGGGTCAGGATTCTCTCCCGCCGCCCGGCGAACGCCTCCCCATAGGCATACCATGGCGCCTCTACCGAAGGGGCCAAGTCAAAATAGTTGATCCCGTTTTCAATAGCAGTGTTCAATACAGCGACCATTTCCTCCTTTGTGCCGGAAAGGCTTCCCGCGCCGAGTCCGATCACGCTGATTTTTTCGCCGCCGTGGGGTAATGTGCGATATTCCATAAGTACCTCCGTAAATGATCTCTGTTATTCTGCCGACAAGGTGAGCGTGACGTCCCCGTTCCCAAGAAGCGCCGCCAACTCCTCAGCGGTCTTGTCCGTAATATGCCCCAGCCGGGTGTAAGCCCAGGAGTTGGAGCCGTAGAATACCACGATCTGGTTGCCGGAATACAGCACGATGTCCCCGGCCTGAGTCACGGTTTGCTCATCGCTCCGGGGCAGCTCCGTCCCCAGGGGACCCACCTGCTCAAAGCCGCCGTACATGGATAGCCGCACCGTAAGCGGCTGGTCCTTCACCAATTCCTTTAGAGCGGCAACGGACTCGTTGCGCTCCCACGCGACCGTCACGGCTGTATCGCCAATGGTCATTTTCAAGGTATTCTCCTCCTCGTTTTTTGATTCTGCCGGAGCTTCCGCCTCGGTTTTTTCGGTCATGGCCGCCTCTATTTGCGCTGCCGGCCCGTCCATGCCGCCGCAAGCCGTCAGAGCCAGCAGAAGCAGGGCCAGCAAGAGGAACCCAGTCTGTTTCATGGTTCTGCCCTCCATATAGCCGTTATCCGAAAGATAAAGATTCATTGAATCCCTCTCCATTCTCAATCTATTATAATCCATGCCGGCGCGATCATCAAATACTTTTTTACGACATTCCCATGTTAAAAAAACAGAAACCGCCCACCCTGCTTCATGAAATACACCCGCTCTCAGGACGGCAGCCCCGCCACCATCACCTCGGCGTTCATGGCCAAGGCCCTGCACACCCTGCATCCCGACATGACCGAGCCCGTGGTGCGCGGCATGGCGCACAACATTCGAGACGTCTTGCGCAAGCCCCTGGCCCATCAGAGCATGGTCAAACTCATCGAGCTTGCCTACCCGCCCCGCCTGAAAGGGGCGGACATGGAGCGGCTGGCGATTTGCAGCCGCGGTATGGTGATGCTTCAAAGCCAGCCGGAGACGGTGTGGCAGGTAGTACAAAAACAGGTTGAACTGGAAAAGCAATTGGAAGGGCTTACGCTGAAAGAGCGGTTTGCCCTGCTGCGTCCCATCGTGACCGGTGCCCGAACGGGTATCGGCAATCTCCCGGCCTCGGCGCCCGTGAGTTACAAGGTCAGTTATGTGGGGCGAACCGACTGGGGCTCCATGGCGAACATGATCGAATCGGTTCACTGCTCCGTCACCACGGACGGCAGCGGCATCTGCATTGAAATCAACACCTGCAACGGCTATTTTGATTACTGCTTTATGCAGGAGTTTGAGGACGATACCTATTTCAAAGCGTTTGTAGATCTTCTGGAGTCAGAGGGTATTTACTGTACGGTCAGCGCCCCTTTGACATTCATGTACCGAAAATGCGCCTGCCGGACGAACCGGAGGCATAAATACGAAGGAGGAAAAAAGAATGATCATCACCAAGGCCAAAGAAGGCAGCTGTCTTGTCCTCGCGCTCTCGGGACGCCTGGATACGACGACGGCGCCTCAACTGGAGGCGGAACTGAAACAGTCCCTGGACGGCGTCACCGCGCTGGTTCTGGATTTTGCCGAGCTTGCCTATCTCTCCTCGGCGGGGTTGCGGGTACTTCTTGTCGCGCAGAAGACCATGAACAAGCAGGGCACAATGGAAATCCACCATGTGAACGAGACGATCTCGGAAATTTTTTGAGGTGACCGGCTTCGCGGACATTCTGACCGTTGTCTGACGGGTGCGTCTATGGAAAAAGACAAGCGGAAAAAACGCAGACCCATTCGCCGTCAGGTACAGCGAATGATGCTTCTGCTCTGCGTGGCCGCGCTGGTGCTGACGGGGATCCTTTGGACGGGGTGCCTGCTTACCTTGCGGGACACGGTGCAGCGGGACAGTCAGGATCTAGGCGGCAACGCGGCCGCAGTAGGAAGCGACGCGCTGCTGCGCCAGATGGAGCAGAATCTGTATAAAGGGGCCCAGAGCGAGGCCACCGTGGTGGATGAAAAGCTGGAGCGCTTCGCAGGCTTCGTGCGCAATTCCGCCTTCTTCGCCCATCAGCTCTACGCGGAGCCGGAGGATTATCGCCCCATGGAGGTCCTGCCGCCCGATGCGGCAAATGCCCATACCTATACCATGCAGCTGGTTCTGCGAAGCGAAACAGTAAGCCAAGGGGAAGTCGCCGCGGAAGCGGGGCTTTTGGCGAATCTTGTCCATCTCTGGGCGCCGATCATGCGGGAAAACGCGGGCAACATCGCCTCCATCTATCTTTGCGCAGAAAACGGGCTGATGCTCAACTACGACGAGCGGGCGGACCTGGCCCCAAGCTATTGGGACTACACGGCGTCCTCTTGGTATCGCCAGGCCAAAGAGGTGGGCGGTGATTTTTATGACTTTTTCCTGGTGGACAACACCCATCTGGCCGTGGTGGTGGCGGACGTGTCCGGCAAAGGGGCGCCGGCGGCGCTCTTTATGGTCATCGGCAAGACCCTGATCAAGGATCACACCACCCCGGGCAAGGATCTGGGGGAAGTGTTCATGGAAGTGAACCGGCTTCTGTGCGAAGGGAATGCCGAGGAGATGTTCATCACCGCCTTTGAGGGCGTGCTGGACCTGGAAACGGGAGAATTTCGCTTTGTCAACGCCGGTCATGAAACGCCCTTCCTATGCCGGGCAGGCGGACAGTATGAGCCCTACAAGATCCGTGCCGGTTTCGTACTCGCCGGTATGGAAACCACCCGCTACAAAATGGGAAGCGTCATGCTGCAGCCGGGGGATAAGCTCTTCCAATATACGGACGGCGTGACCGAGGCCACCAACGAGGAAAACGAGCTCTACGGCATCCGGCGGCTCGGGGAGGTTCTGAACCGAAACGCCGGCGCCGCCCCCGCCGCGTTGATCCCCGCGGTAAAAGCGGACATCGACGCCTTTGTCGGTTCGTCTCCCCAATTTGACGACATCACCATGCTCTCTTTGGAATTCAAGAAAAAGATGCGGCTTTCCAATCCCGATGAACTGACCGTAGCGGCGGTGGCTGAAAACATCTCCCGGGTCACAGCCTTTGTGGAGGAGCGGCTGGAGGCCATGGGCTGCCCGGTCAAGACAAGGGCGCTGATCAACGTGGCGGTGGATGAGCTTTTCGGCAATATCGCCCATTATGCCTATGACACCGTCACGGGTTCGGCGACTGTGCGAGTGCGCATGGAAGAAGCGCCCGCGGCTGCCTGCGTCACCTTCATGGACCACGGCAAGCCCTATGATCCCCTCGCCAAACCGGACCCCGACATTACCCTCTCCGCCGAAGAGCGGCCGATCGGCGGTCTCGGCATCTTCATGGTGAAAAAGACTATGGACGCGGTGACCTATAAGTACAAAGACGGTCAAAACATTGTGACGATCAAGAAAAACTGCTGACGATTGCGGGCGCAAAGAGCCCTCTCTGATTCTAGATGATCAGAGAGAGTTCTTTTTTGCTGTCTGCTTGGTTGCGTTATAATGATACGGATGATGTCCCATTCCAAAAGTACGATGTTCATCGCCTTTTCTTCTTTGTCTCATGAGACCTGTAATTTGATCATAGGCCCCCTATTTTTCATCCAGCGTATAATCGCTGTTCATAGCGTATTCAGCATTTTGCCCTTTTTTCAACTCCTCGCGGATTTTGATCAAAATGATGCCCAGGTGATTCTCCCCTTTTCCGTTGGACAGATGGGTTCCCCAGAAGGTGTCATTCCAGGTATTGCCTTCCTCCAGCCGTCCGCTGCCGGTGGCAAGCAGAAGCCGCCCCAGCTCCCGGTTCTGGGTGAATTTGGCCCGAACGATCTGCTCCATGATCCCCACCTTCACATCCTCCCAGTCCGGACGAAGACGCACACGGCGACCCAACTTCTTGGCGGCGTCAGGCGGAAGGTCCGCAAAAGCCGCCCGCTCCTCCCGCGTGACGCATTTCTGAGCCTGAAAAGCGGCCTCGTTGTTCTGGTACAGCACCCCATCGTACCGCACCGGGGCGGCATAGAAGTTGCTGAGGAAGAAATAATCGTCCCGAAATTGCAGAACAGCCCTGCCGTCCATGCAGCCATGGGCCCGCAGCAGCGCCCACACCTTGCTGTGGCACATGCTCTCGGCGCCGGGAGCGCCGGAACGCAGCAGGTCCCGGACAGCGGAGGAGCTGATCCCCTCCAGCCCCGGGGGCGCGTCCATGACGCACAGCATCCGGCTGTATTCCCGCAGAAACGGGTCCTCCCGCAGCGCGGCTTCCACGTCCTCCCCATTCCGCCGGACAACGATCACCCGAAAACGCTCCAGAAACGCCCGGCTCCGGCGCCACCGGGGAATGACCTCCAGCTTATCGCCGCCGGCCAGGAAGTACAGTTCACTGTCGGGGTTCTTTTCCTGGATGGACAGCATCGTCTCATAGGAATAGCCCTTTTCCGTGCGGTGGTATTCCAGATTATCCACCGCCAGCCGGGGGTCGTCCTCTGCCATGGCCTGGAGCATCGCCAAACGCACGTCCTCGGGAAGGGTCTCCTCCGGCCGCTTCGCCCGCCGCATTTTGATCTTCACATAAGTATGGGAGGAAGGGACAAAGATCCCTCTGTCCGCTCCGAATGTGTCCACCGCCGCCAGTAAGAGCCGCTGGTGGGCAAGGGTAGGCGGATTGAAGGAACCGCCCATCACAATGATCTTCTCCGCCATCGCTTGATCTCCTTTCTCAAGTACCTGAAACGTGGCATCAAAGAAGTCCACCCCGCTAAAAATGTGATCTTTCAGCAGGAGCGGCACATCCGTGCCGCGCTTGCGCTCTATCCAATCTCCGTATCAAAATATCCCAGGGACTGAAACTTCTCCATCCACTGCCGTTCCAAATTCGCCACATCCTCGGTGACGGTCACCGTGTTGGACTCATCGGTGTACTGCACCCGAGTCAGCTTTTCCCCTTCCCGGAGGAAGAAGAACCGGTAAAACCGTTTTTCATACAGAAAGTCCTCGCTGTCAAAGCACGGAAAGCGCTCCGCCAGGTACAGCACCTCCCGGCCATAGATATCCCGGCACCAGGTCCGCCTTTCGTCATGCTGGGCATAGAGCTGGCTGATGCTTTGGTATTGTTTGCCCGCCGCGGTGAATCCCAGGTGCGCGGAATAGGTCCTGGTCGTCTCCTGTGGCTCTCGGACCTCTCCCGTGGTCCGGCTCACCCACTGTAAACGGTAGGTGGGGTAACGGCAGCCGGGATAACGCGCCGGCTCCCCGCCGCCGCAGGCACGGATGACCATATCCCCGGTCCAGAGCATTTTCCCCACCGGTACGGCCGCGCCCTCCCCTTCTTTTTTAGACCATTTTTCCATCATATCCGCTCCTTTCGATTTGCAGATCCATTCTACCTCGTCCGCCTCCCACCGCTCCGGTCGGATGCCATACAGCGTACTCGGCGCCATCCAATGCCCTTTTTCAACGCGCCGCGGATATCGGCCGCGGCCGGCGTTTCCTCATATTCCTCCGTCGGAGTCCTCCCTGATCTCAAACAGTCGCGCTGCCTCCCTCCAGGACAGGCTGTCGGCATAGTCGGCGGCGCAGTTCTCATACAGCCATTTCAGCCCCATGCGGACACTGGGCGGGCGGTGATAGGTCCGATGGGCGTCTGTACCCAGCACATCCGCCACCCGGTCCAGCGCCAGACGCTGGGCAAACGTCCGGATGGCCGCGTCCTCCTCGTCATACAGGCTGTACGCATTGATCTGCATCAGGCACCCCATGGCCCGCAGCGCCGTTACCGACGAGCGAAGCCGTTCATACCGCTCCACATGGGCAAGGACCGGCTTCCAGCCGTCTCGGAGCAGTGCCGCCGCGCAAACGAGGGCGTCTTCCTCTGTGACCCAGGGAGAGAACTCCGTCAAGACATAGCTCGTGCCGTTCATGCGGGGGTAGCGTCCCGTTTTCAGCGCCTCCGTCACCGTGCGCATCCGTTCCGGCGCGCAGTACACCTCGCATCCCAGGTACACGGGGAGCAGTCTGGACAGCCCTGCCCGCAGACGGTTGAATTGCTCTACGGTCCGCTGGGGATCCCCATCAAAGGCGGCGCTGTGGGGCGTGGCAATAATGGCGGTGATGCCCTGGTCCATGGCGCGAAGGGCCATACTCAGCGCCATTTCCATATCCGCGGCGCCGTCGTCCACCCCTGGGATCAAATGCATATGGATATCGATCATTTTATCTCCGTTTTCGCTCCCTTTGCCCATGGGCGGTACCTCCGTGAACGCTCCAGGCAGTTTTCCCTGGAGTCTTGGCAGCATTCCTCCGGGGCAGCCGTTACCAGGGCCTGGCAGCGGTCTGCCGTCTCTAGGACAGCTTACGTCTATGTTTCCTGTTTTTTATAGTATACAAGATGTATTGCAATTTGACAAGATTTTAAAATGTAGTTTTATTCTAAAGGAGGTACACGTTCAAGAATTGGAGAGCGGTGATAAAACTGATCGATCCGCCGGAGGATTACCGGACACTGACAAGGGTCGCTGTGAGCGCTTTTGTCGGATCCTGACCATTTTTGCAATTTTGCGCTTTTGGCACTTGCATTTCTGAAAACGGAGGTATATAATGTGGGCTGAATCTGAGAAAGGAAGATGACCCTGTTTGTTTGCCCTGATCTTTGCCGCGTGGCTGATTTTGAACGGGAGAATCACACTGGAAATCTGTGTGCTTGGCCTGGTTCTGTCAGCCGCGCTTTTTTGGTTTCTGTGCCGCTTTTTGGATTACAGCCTGGAAAAGGAGCTGCGGTTCTGGCGGCTGTCGCCTCTATTGGTCCGGTATCTGGGGGTGCTGATCCGGGAGATCGTGAAGGCCAATCTGGAGGTGCTGGGGTTGGTCCTGTCCCCGGAACTGGAGCCGGAGCCGGCGCTGGTCTATTTCACCACGGACCTGACCTCCGATCTGGCCAAAGCGATGCTAGCCAACTCCATCACCCTGACCCCGGGCACCATCACCGTGTCCATGGAGGGCAGCCGCTTCTGCGTCCACTGCCTGGACCGAAAATTCGGGGAGGGTCTGGAAAACTCGTCCTTCGTCCAGCTCCTGCGGGAGATGGAAGCCCGGGATCGCGAATTTGGCCGAAAGGAGGCGGAGCAGGCATGATAGAGCAGGTTTTTGGGGCCCTGTTAATCGGCATGATGGTGGCACTGGGGATCCTCATCATTGTCAGCATCATCCGCTCGGTGCTGGGGCCGGGAATTTCCGACCGGATCATCGCGGTGAACATGATCGGCACCATCGTCATTATGCTGATCGCTCTGCTGTCCGTATACCTGGATGAGAGCTACCTGGTGGACGTCTGCCTGATCTACGCCATGATCAGTTTTCTGGCGGTGGTGGTGCTTTGCAAGGTCTACACCGGCGTGTATCTTCAGAAAAAGCAGATGAAGGCCGATCTCCAGGCGGTGGAGGACAATCTGAAGCATCGGGAGGAGCCGGCGGGCCCCGAGGAAAAGGAGACGAATTGATATGGAATGGGTACGGTATTTTCTGGCGGGGATCCTGCTCCTGCTGGGGCTGTTTTTAGAGATTTTGGCGGTGTTCGGCGTCAACAAATTCCGCAAGGCCCTGAACCGGATACACGCCGCCGCCATTGGGGACACCCTGGGGATCCTTTTTGTGTTCCTGGGGTGCATGGTCCTGCGGGGGTTCAGCATGGACAGCCTGAAGCTGTTCCTGGTGATCGCCTTTTTCTGGCTGGCCTCCCCGGTTTCCGGGCACATGATCAGCCGGCTGGAAGCCATGACCAACGAAAATTTGGGAGAAATCGCCGTTGTTCATCTGGACAACGAAGGAAAACAGGAGGAAAAGGACCATGGAAGTGTTTGAGCTGCTGCTGTTGCTGTCGCTGGTGGTGTGCGCCGTGTCGGTGGCGGTGATCCGGGACCTGCTGGCCTCCATCATTGTGTTCATGTCCTACAGCCTGATTATGTGCATCATCTGGATCCTCCTCCAGTCCCCGGATCTGGCCATCACGGAGGCGGCGGTGGGGGCCGGCGTTACCAGCGTCCTTTTTTTCGTGACGCTGAAAAAGATCCACGCCATCCGGAAGGAGGACCGGGATGAGTAAGCGAAAAAGCCCCCAGGAGCTGGGCGGCTACCTGAAATTCAAGCGCTGGCTGGCCGGGGACCTGGACCTATTAGAGGATGTGACGGAGGACGCCGGTCCGGCGGTCGCCCCGGAAAGCGCCGATCGTCTCCCGGCCCGGGACAGCGCTCTGGAATCCCGCCGCCGGGCCTCCGAGGAGGTCTACGGCCCCGAGGTCTGGCCCCAGTCCCACACCCCGGGCTACGCCCAGGCCTGGCGGGACCGGATCGCCCTGCAAAAGGGGACCGGAGACGCCCAGGCGGTACTCCAGGCCCAGGAAAAGTCCCTACGGTTCTTCCGGGCCGTGTATAAGATCATGGCCGTTTTGCTGTGCGGGGCGATCATTCTGGTGTTCCTCTGGACCACCGTCCATCTGCCGCCCTTCGGAAGCCCCGATAACCCAGCCAATAACGAGGTTCCCGCCCGCTACATCCGCCACGGCGTGGAGGAGACCGGCGCCACCAATTTTGTCACCGGCATGATCCTGGACTACCGGGCCTTCGATACCTTTGGGGAGTCCTGCGTGCTGTTCATCGCCTCCTGCTGCGTCCAGGTGCTGCTTCGGGTGGACGCCTGCGACGGCAAAAGCGCCGCCCGGACCCGGATCCAGCAGGAGAACGACCGGCTGTTTGAGCCGAAAAATGACGGGATCCTCCAGCAGACCGCCCGGCTCCTAGTGCCGCTGATTCTGATTTTCGGGGTCTACATTATTTTAAACGGCCACCTATCCCCCGGCGGCGGTTTTTCCGGGGGCGCGGTGCTGGGCTCCGGGCTAATCCTGTACCTGAACGCCTTCGGCTTTGCCAAGACGGAACGGTTCTTCAATGAGCGGATCTATCGCCGGATAACCCTGTGCGCTCTGACCTTTTACTGCCTGGCGAAGAGCTATTCCTTCTTCACCGGCGCCAACCATCTGGAAAGTGGCATCCCCCTGGGGACCCCCGGCGCGATCCTCAGCAGCGGCCTGATTCTGCCCCTCAACATCTGCGTGGGCCTGGTGGTGATGGGGACTATGTATTCCTTTTACACGCTGTTCCGCAAGGGAGGAATGTGAGCCATGTTTGGAGAACTGAATTTGAACCTGGAGGAAGAGGCCGCCATGGTCCTCTTCGGCATCGGCTTTACCATGCTCCTGCTCCACCGGAACCTGATCAAGAAGATCCTGGGCATGAACATCATGGACACGGCCATCTACCTGTTCCTGGCCGCCAAGGGCTATATCGCGGGCCGGCAGGTGCCCATCCTCACGAGCGGGGTGACGGACCCCGCCGCCTACATCAACCCCATTCCCAGCGGCCTGGTGCTGACGGGGATCGTGGTCAGCGTCAGCACCACGGCGCTGATGCTGGCCCTGACCATCCGGCTCTATGAGCGCTACCACTCCCTGGACCTGGACCGGATTCTGATCTCCATGAAGCAGGAGGAGGAAGAGCAGCTTTGAGCTTCGTCCAAAATTTCCCGTTCTTTTCCATTATTCTGGCCATGTTCTCCGGAATCGTCTCCTCGGTTCTGAAGGGGAAGAAGGCCCGGGTGCTAAGCGTCTGCGCCATCTCTGTGACCATGGTCCTGTCCGCCGCTGTTTTGGCCTACTGCGCCGCCACCGGGGAGAGCTACGTCTATTGGATGGGCCACTTCCCCGCCCCCTGGGGCAACGAAATTCGGGCGGGGGTATTGGAGGGGCTGACGGCCCTACTGTTCAGCGCCATCATGCTTCTTTCAGTGATCGGCGGGGTGAAATATACCCAGACCGACGTGGAGCCTGGCAAGCAGAACCTGTTTTACATCCTGATCGATCTGATGCTCAGCTCTCTTCTGGCCCTGGTGTACACCAACGACCTGTTTACGGCCTATGTCTTCGTGGAGATCAACACCATCGCCGGCTGCGGTCTGATCATGATCACCCAGACCGGGCGAAGCCTGACCGCCGCCATTCGGTACATGGTCATGAGCTCCCTGGGCTCCGGACTGTTTCTCATTGGGCTGAGCCTTCTTTACGACGTGACCGGGCAGCTGCTGATGAGTCCGGCCCAGGAGACGGTGGCAAAAATCGTCGAAAGCGGGCAGTATGAGATCCCACTGCTGGTGATCGTGGCGGTGGTCAGCGTGGGCCTGGCAATAAAAAGCGGGCTGTTCCCCTTCCACTACTGGATCCCGGACACCTACGGCTACGCCACTCCAACGGCCAGCGCCATCCTCTCCGGGCTGGTCTCCAAGGGGTACATTTTTCTGCTGATCAAATTTTACTACCGGGTCCTGTCCCCAGAGAGCGTGATCCGCAGCCATATTGGAAACGTGTTGTTCCTCTTCGGCGTGGCGGGGATGATGCTGGGCTCCCTGCGGGCCATCATGCAGACCGACACCAGAAAGATGATCGCCTACTCCTCCGTGGCTCAGATCGGCTATATCTACATGGGCATCGGCCTGGGGACGCCGGAGGGCATGATCGCCGCGGTATTCCACATTTTCTCCCACGGGGCCACCAAGGCGCTACTGTTTCTCAGCGCCCGGGGGCTCTACCGGGTCTCCGGGGACCGGACGGATTTTCTGGCCCTCCGGGGCTCCGGGTATCGGAACCGGCTGGCGGGGGTGGGCTTTTTGGTGGGCTCGCTGTCCATGGTGGGCTTCCCCATGCTCTCAGGCTTTATTTCCAAGCTCCTGTTCGCCACCTCCGCCATGGCCAGCCCCGGCAAGATGCTGACCACCCTGATCGCTCTGGCGGTGAGTACGGTGCTGAACGCGGTGTATTTCCTGCGGCTGCTGACGGGCCTATACCGCCCCGCCAGGAGCGGCGCCTACGCCGCCGGCGTGGGCCCGGATGGGGCCGCCGGAGAAAAGGTCAACGCCCTGGGTTTCCAGGTGGCCATTTTATGTCTGATCACTTTTAACCTGATTCTGGGGCTGTTCTCCCAGCCCATTGTCCGGGCCATTACCGAGGGCCTGGCCATGTTCAGCTAAAGAACGCGGAAAGGAGAAATTAGATGTTCCTTTTATTGCCGGTATTCTTCCCTCTGGCTGCCGGGGCCGCGATGCTTCTGGCGGGCCGCCGGATTGGGAACAGCAGGGCGCTGCTGGATGGGATCTTCCTGGCGGCCCAGGCGCTGGAGACGGTTTTTATCATCTTAGCGGCGGCGCTGGGCGGGGACGTGACCCTGCTCAGCCTGACCGGGAACCTGACCATGGGCCTCCGGGTGGACGGGGTCGGACGCTTTTTCGGGGTGCTGACCGCCGTGATGTGGTTTTTGACCGCCGTCTACGCAGTTTCGTACTTAAAAGAGGACGGCCACGCCGCCGGGTTTTACGGGCTTTACCTGATGGTCCCCGGAGCGCTGATGGGTCTGGATTTTGCGGCGGACCTGCTGACATTTTATGTGTTTTTTGAACTGATGACCCTGACCTCCCTGCCGCTGGTGCTCCACGAACGGACCAAGGAGGCGGTGCGGGCGGGTCTCAAGTACCTGTTCTACTCCGTAGGCGGCGCGTTTCTGGCCCTGTTTGGGATCTTTTACCTGGCCCAGGCCGCCGGGAGCCTGACGTTCCTGCCGGGGGGCTATTTCACAGCGGCGTCCGCCGCCTCCGCGCCGCTGCTGCTGCCGGCGGCGCTGTGCATGATCGTGGGCTTCGGGGCTAAGGCCGGCATGTTCCCCCTCCACGGGTGGCTGCCGGTGGCCCATCCCGCCGCCCCGGCCCCGGCCAGCGCCGTGCTCTCCGGGGTCATCACCAAGGCCGGCGTCCTGGCGATTTTGCGGAGCACCTATGACCTGATCGGGCCCGCAGCTCTCCGGGGAACCTGGGTGCAGGACGCCTGGCTGATCCTGTCTCTCCTGACGGTGTTTTTAGGCTCCATGCTGGCCTACCGGGAGCCGGTCTTCAAAAAGCGGCTGGCCTATTCCACCGTCAGCCAGGTCTCCTATGTCCTGTTTGGCCTGGGGCTGATGGATCCCCTGGGCTTTACCGGGGCGCTGGCCCATGTGGCGTTCCATTCCGTGATCAAGACGGGGCTGTTCCTGTTTGCCGGAGCGGTAATCAGAAGCACCGGCAGGACCCGGGCGGAGGAGCTCCGAGGCCTGGGGCGGATCATGCCCATCTCCCTGGGGGCCTATACGGCGGCCTCCCTGGCGCTGATCGGCATTCCCCCCGCCAGCGGATTTATCAGCAAATGGTACCTGGCCCAGGGGGCGCTGGCCTCGGACACCGGGGTGTTCCGGTATCTGGGCCCGGCGGTGCTTCTGATCAGCGCCCTGCTCACAGCCGGCTATCTGCTGCCCCCGGTGATCGCGGGGTTCTTCCCCGGCCGGGAGCCGGAGGGACCCGCCCTCATTTCCGGGGAAAAGCCGTCCCTGATGATGGCCCTCCCCATTCTCCTGCTGGGGGCGGCGGCGGTGCTGCTGGGCTGCTTCCCCGGCCCGCTTCTGGGCTGGATCGGCCGTCTGGCGGAAGCTGGGATCGTGGGGTGAGCGAACATGGGCGGTATTCTGCTGGCGGGGCCGGTGTTTCTCCCCATTTTTACAGGTTTGCTGCTATTTTTACTCCAGCCCTGGATCACCACGCCCAGGCGGCGGTCCCTGGTCCGGGGGGCGCTGCTCCTGCTGGTGCTGGGAAACAGCCTCTGGATGGGAGCGCTGATCGCGATTAACGGCGGGGAAAGTCCGCCCCAGCTCCTGTTTCGCCTGTACGGGGAGCTGACGGTGACGTTCCGCCTGGACCGGATGGGCAGCGTGTTTGCCGGGCTGGTGTCCTTTCTGTGGCCCCTGGCGACCCTGTACGCCTTTTCCTACATGGAAAAGGAGGAGCGGCGGCCCACCTTCTTCGGATTTTACACCATCTCCTTTGGGGTGACCCTGGGGGTGGCCCTGGCGGGCAATTTGGTGACCATGTACCTGTTTTATGAGATGCTGACCTTCGCCACCTTCCCCCTGGTCATGCACCCCATGACCTCCGAGGCGGCCCGGGCCACCAGGCGCTACCTCTACTATTCCATCGGCGGAGCGGCCTTCGCCTTTCTGGGGCTGATCTACGTCCTGACCTACTCCGCCACGGGCACCACCGCCTTCGTTCCCGGCGGGATGCTGAACCCGGCGGCCGAGGGGAAGGATCTGACCCTTCTACTGTATGTGCTGGCCTTCTTCGGCTTTGGGGTGAAGGCGGCGCTGTTTCCCTTCCACGGGTGGCTGCCCAGGGCGACGGTGGCCCCCACGCCGGTGACCGCCCTGCTCCACGCCGTGGCGGTGGTGAAATCCGGGGCCTTTGCCGTCCTGCGGCTGACCTATTTCAGCTTCGGGACCGATCTTTTGCGGGGCACCTGGGCCCAGTGGGTGGTGATGGGTGCGGCGCTCGTTACCATCGTGTACGCCTCCACCATGGCCGTTCGAGAGATCCACTGGAAGCGGCGGCTGGCCTACTCCACCATCAGCAACCTGTCCTACATTCTCTTTGGCGCGTCGCTGATGACCCCGGCGGGGCTGGCGGCAGCCCTGGCCCATCTGATTGTCCATGCCATCATGAAGATCTGCGCCTTTTTCTGCGCCGGGGCGGTCCAGACCCAAACCGGTAAAACCTACGTCACCGAGCTGGACGGCCTGGGCAGGCGGATGCCGGTGACCTTCGGATGCTTCACCGTGGCGGCGCTGTCCCTGATGGGGATCCCGCCCTTTGCTGGGTTCCTGAGCAAATGGAGCCTGTGTACGGCGGCCCTCTCCGCTGCCTCGGATGCCGGGGGCGCGGCACTGCCGGTAGTAGGGGTGGCGGTAATCCTGTACTCCGCGCTGATGACGGGGATCTATATGCTCTCGGTATCGGTGCGGGCCTTCTTCCCCTGGCGGGCGGCGGCCCTGCCAGACCGCCGGGACCCGGACTGGCGGATGCTCCTGCCGCTGCTGCTCTTTGCCGGGCTCCTGCTGGCGCTGGGGCTCTGTGGGCAGCCCCTCCTGGCGGCTCTGGCTGAAATTGGGAAGGAGGCGGGATGATGGATCTGTTCATTCCGAACTTCTGCGGGATGGGCCTTCACCTCCGGCTGGATGGGTTCCGCATGGTCTATTGCCTCATCGCCGTCTTTATGTGGGCGGTGAGCAGCGCGTTCTCCCGGGAATACATGGCCCACTATGAAAACCGGGGGCGGTACTATTTCTTTCTCTGGGCCACCTTTTTTGCCACGGTGGGCGTGTTTTTGTCGGCGGACCTGTATACTACCTTCCTCTTTTTTGAGATCATGTCCTTCACCTCCTATGTCTGGGTCGCCTTTGACCAGCGGCGGGCCAGCCTGCGGGCAGCGGAGACGTATCTGGCCGTGGCGGTTATCGGAGGGCTGGTGCTGCTGATGGGCCTGTTCCTCCTTTATGATCAGTTCGGCACCCTGGAGATGGACGATCTGGCCCGGCTGGCCGGGCCGGTCCTGGCGGGCCCCACGGAAGGACGAATCCGCCTGTACGCCGCTGGAGGGATGCTGCTCTTTGGCTTCGGCGCCAAGGCCGGCTGCTTCCCGCTACACATTTGGCTCCCAAAAGCCCATCCCGAGGCCCCCGCACCGGCCAGCGCTCTGCTTTCCGGCATTCTGACCAAGGCCGGGGTGTTTGGGATCATTTTCACCGCCTGCGGCCTCTTTGAGGCGGACCAAGCCGCCGGGGCGCTGCTGACGCTGCTGGGGCTGGTGACCATGCTCCTGGGAGCGGTGCTGGCCCTTTTCTCCGTGAATCTCAAGCGGACCCTGGCCTGCTCCTCCGTCTCCCAGATCGGATTCATCCTGACAGGCATCGGCATGGCCTGCCTGCTGCGGAGCGCCGGGGCGGAGAACCTGACGGCGGTGCGGGGCGCTTTCCTGCACATGGTCAACCACTCTTCTTTCAAGCTGGTGCTGTTCCTCTGCGCCGGGGTGGTGTTCATGAACCTGCGCCAGCTGGACTTAAACGAGATCCGGGGCTTTGGCCGGGGAAAAACGGCCCTTCTGGCGGCGTTTCTCTCCGGAGCTCTGGGCATCGGAGGCTTTCCCCTGTTTTCCGGGTACATCAGCAAGACCCTGCTCCATGAGAGCATCGTAGCGTATCAGGGCCTTGCCCAAAATCCAGGGCTCTTTTACCTGGCGGAGTGGGTCTTTCTGCTCACCGGCGGCATGACCGTGGCCTATATGCTCAAGCTGTTCGTTGCGCTCTTTGTCGAAAAAAACCAGGACCCCCAGCGGCAGCGGGCTTTTGACGAAATGGGTTCCGGAATGGGGCCCCTGACAAAGGACGTGCTGCTCCTGGCGGCGGCGGTGCCGCCGGTCTTGGGGCTGCTGCCCCACTGGACCATGGACCCCATCGCCGATCTGGGCCAGGGCTTCTTCTATGCCGCCGGGACAGCGGAGCGGGTCGCCTACTTTGCTCCGGAGAACCTGCGGGGCGCGGCCATCAGTATTGGCCTCGGCGCGGGAATTTACGTTTTTGTTGTCCGGGGGCTGCTCATGAAGAAGGACGGAGCGGTTCGGCGTTATGTTAACCGTTGGCCTCAGGTCCTGGACCTGGAAGAACTGGTCTACCGGCCCCTGCTTTTGAAAGTCCTCCCGGCAATTTTCGGCGGGCTCTGCCAGGCGCTGGACCGCTATTTGGTGGATGCCGTAGTGAAAGGCTTCCTGGCTGTCGGTACCTTTCTCTCCCGGGTCCTGGACAGTCTGGTGGACAGTCTCATTCGCCTCCTGCGGCGGACCACCCACCGACCGCTTCCCCCGCCCAGGGAGACCCTGGATTCCGATCCCGTCGCCCATTTCCTCGGCGGCATTCTGGACCGGGCCGCCGGATTCTTCCGCAAGACGCCCAAGGCCGGATCCATTACCGACCGGCTGGTGGAGGATGAGGAGCGGGCCAAGGGCACCCTCCGGCTGATCCAGGAGAGCTTTTCCTACGGCCTGTTGCTGGCCTGCATCGGTCTGTGCCTGACGCTGGGGTACCTGCTTCTGAGCTTCTGGGGAAGATAATCGGGGCGGGAATGCCATGGATGCGCTCCCGCGAAAGAGGGGTATTCAGGTCGTATATAATTTGCCCTTCTGTGCATCCCGCTGATCCTTTCCATGGGCCGGCGCAATTGGTCCATAATAAGTTCGGTCCCCGCCGCGCTTTCGCGCGGCGGGGACCTTCATAAAAAGGAAAGAAAATGAAAAAACGTCAGCGTGTTTTTTCTTCCGAGGCCGCGCCGGCGCGATCCCCGCCAGACTCCCCAGCAAGGCGGCAGCCAGGGCAGGAGCGTGGCCGTGTCGCCAGTCCGGGGCGCTTAGAGCGAACCGTCGGGGGGTTCTGGGCCGGAGGGGGCCTTCAGCGCCGCGCCCTTAATGGGGATCACCGCGTCGTATTGGGTCAGCCATTCGCCAGTGGCAAAGTCCCGGGCCCGGAGGACGATCTTAGTGTCGTAGACGAACATGATCCAGCTGGCCGGGATGTTCCGGTAGCCCCGGGCGCTGGATTTCAGGCTGGGCAGATTCATCTCGGTGAAGCTGCCGCCACCCTTGCTTCTCACCCGCACCGGCCCGCTCATACCCAGGGCGGCGTGAAGGTGGCCGCAGAAGTAAACTACATTGTCGTATTTTGCCAGCGCCGCCCGGATCTGTTCATCCTGCGCGCCGATGGAATTGTCCTTCACGATGACGGGGTCAAAATAGGACAGGGGCACCGTGTCGATAAACGGGAAGTGACTGATGACGAAGATGGGCAGACCGCCGGCGCTGTACTTAGCCATCATCCTGTCGATCCATTCAAAAGTCTCCGGCTCAAAGTGAACGCCATGGCGAATGGGGTCCAGGGCGTTACCGGATTCGTCGGGAACGTTCTTGCTGCTGCCGGTCTGGGGCAGGTAGTCGGTGTTCAGCACCAGGAAGTGGTATCGCCCCTTTAAGGTCATGCCGTAGCAGTAGTGTTTCCCGGCCTGGTACCACGCGTCGTCCAGCACGCCCACGCCCCGGCCAAACTGCTTATTTCCCCCAATATGGCGCTGGAGATTCTCCCAATACCTGGCGGTACTCACCAGATAATTCTCCTTCTCACTTTCGTAATTGACCTCGTGGTTGCCGAAGGAGGCCACCATTTGCAGGGAGGTCAGGCCGTATTTTGTCAGCAGGTCTTCCAGCACCCGGTAAGCGATGTCGGTGGCGCCGGCGGTGGCGTGGTTGGCGAAGTCACCGACATTCACCATGCCGTCCAAGCCCAGGCCCGTCACATCTTGAAGCACCTGCTCCAGAGCCTTGGCCCGGGCATCATTGGCGCTGCCGATGTGCATATCGCCAAGCAGCAGCATGGACAGCCGGGGAACCGGAGACAGGAGGAACGCGTCGAACGCAGCCTTCAGCTCGTCATAGGCCGGGATCAGGCCGGAATTCTCCGCGGCGGTGACGCCGTTCAGCTTGGCCTGGGCAGCTTGGATGGCCTGGGCGAAGGCGCTCTTGGCTGCCTGCGTGTATTCCGGGCCGACCTGGGTCAGGCGCCGCTCCGCCTCGGCCACCAGGACCTTGAGACGGCTCAGATGGTAGTTGGCCCGGATATCTGTCCGGGACAGGACGCCGGGGTAGATCTGGAAATCGTCAATATAGGCGTTGCCCAGGCCGTACTGGCCCAGCACGTCCGCGCCCAGGCCCAGGCTGTTGACGCCCAGGCTCTGCCCGTCAAAGGCGGCGATGTCCACCGTCTTGACCGGCTCCCCGTCCACATAGACCCGGAGGGCGCCGTCCCGCTGATAGACCACCGCCACCTGATGCCAGCGGCTGTCCTGGGGATCGGCCACGCCGTCCAGATCCCGATGGGCGCCGTCCCCACCGGTGACGCCGACGGCAAAGAATTCCGCCTGGGGCAGCTGGGCGGCGGACATTCCGGGAGCGGCGGGATCGGCGGTATTTTGGTTGGAGAACACGATGCCGCCCAGCAGGGCACGGCCCATATCGATGCCGGCGCCCGCGGTGGAGGCAAAGTCCGCCCTGGCCCACTCCACATTGCCGCCGCAGAGGGTCTTGTACCAGAACAGGGCCGTGTAGCTGTCCTTCCGCAGATCGACGCCTTTCAGGTTTTCAAACAGCACATAATTCTGGGCGGTCCGGCCATGGGCGTTGGTGATGTAAAGGGCCTGCCCGCCGTCATAGCCGGGGGCGTAGGTGGGGCTGCCGTGGACCGTGCCGTGATTGCCCTGGCCGGAGGCGTCCTGGACCCCGTTTTCAAAGTTCACGGACAGCACCGGCGCAAGCAGGGATTTGGATCGGTCCTGTTTTTTCATACGCTGCGTCTCCACCGCTTTTCTTGAATAGTAGAAAACGCCGTGGAAAAAATGAAACCGGTCTAAAAACAAGACAGGCAACGGTTCTTCCACGGGTTATTCCTTCGGACTGGGGCATTTCCATAGGAATGTGGCATTATTTACAAATTTATTATAATTTGGACCGATTCGATTGTCAATTGTGCGAATTACATGAAATGATCGGCGTGAATTTTTGCATAACGGAGAATTATTTAAAAAACGTTGTGATTCTCCACAAAGTTTCCGGAAACGATTCGGAAAAACTGCCATCTTGTAATTTAGAGCGGTCTAAAGTATAATGAAAAGCACAAAAGCGGTCTAATTCCAGCACGTGCTTGCAAGGACCGTACCCTCTTCCCTCCTTTCGGCAGCATTTCCCACTGCCCGCCTTTTGGGCGCAGGCTCTCGCAAGCACGCGAGAGCGACGGCAGAACGCAAAATTAAATCGGTCTAAAATTCACGGAAAGCGGAGAGGGGTATAAAAATGGTAACAATTCGGGATGTGGCGGAGCGTGCTGGGGTTTCCCGCAGCACCGTTTCCCTGGTGCTCAATAAAAGCCCGCTGGTCAAGGAAGAGACCCGGGAACTGGTCCTGGCGGTGATCAAGGAGATGAATTACGTCCCCAATAACAACGCCCGGGGCCTGAGCAATAAGACAATGAATAGCTTGGGCGTCATTATTATGAACGAGTCCCAGCCTTCCAACAGCTACAATTTCGACAATCACTCCGGCCTGTGCGCCTACAACATCAGCAACGGCATCATGTCCGGCCTGGCGGACACGGACTACGGCATCATCACCGAGGCCTTCTGCTCCGTGGCGGAGCCGGACCGGCTGCCCAAGATTATCGGGAACCGGCGGGTGGACGGGGCCTTTATCGTGGGCTCCCCCTACGCGCCGGAGCTGGTGGCCAATATGAAAAAGACGGGCATCCCCTTTGTGCTGGTGGGCGTCAACAGCTACGAGCAGGACGCCGACTCCGTCCTGGCCGATCCCGGCGAGGGCAGCGCCCTGGCCATCCGCTACCTGGTGGAGACGGGGCACAAGCGCATCTGCTTCCTCAACTGCCCCACCCGGTTCCGCTCCTACTACGTTCGGAAGCACGGCGTCGAACAGCTGGTCAAGGAGCTGGGAGTGGAGTACAACCCGGAGTGGTTCTTAAGCTGTGAGCACAACCAGGGTGCCAGCGCCTACAAGACCATGAAGGCCTTCCTGGACACCGGCGCCAGGCCCGACGCCATTGTGGCCGCCAACGCCCCCCTGGCCCTGGGCGCCATGCGGCGGCTCCACGAGCTGGGCATCCGGGTGCCGGAGGACGTGTCCATCATTCCCTATGAGGACTCGGTACTCTGCGGCTATGCCGTACCGGCGCTGACCGCCATCAATATTCAAAAGGAAAAGCTGGGCCAGCTGGCGGCCAAATTGCTGCTGGAGCGGATGAAGGATCCGGACCGGCCCTACCAAAAAATCGTCGTCCCCCCCTATATGACCTTCCGGGACAGCGTTCTGGTTCGGTGATCCCGGCGCGGCGGCGCCCAGAAATATGAGGAGAATGGAAAACATGAGGAAAACCGAGGATTCTGCCCGGATCCGCCGTGCCGATGTGGTTGTCGTCGGCGGCGGACCCAGCGGACTGTGCGCCGCGGTGGCGGCAGCCCGAATGGGAGCGGACGTACTGGTGGTGGAGCAAAGCAACTGCTGCGGCGGCATGGCCACCCAAGGACTGGTGGGGCCGTTCATGACCTGCTACGACCGGGAAGGCAAGACCATGATCATCCGGGGCCTGTTCGCGGAGATCGTGGACCGACTGGTGGAGCGGGGCGCGGCCATCCATCCCTCCCAGGTCCGGTCCGGCACCAGCTACACCTCCTGGATCACCGTGGGTCACGACCATGTGACCCCCTTCGAGCCGGAAGGGCTCAAGCTGCTATCAGATGAAATGCTTCAGGAGACCGGCGTCCGGGTGATGTACCACACCACGTTCCTGGAACCGCTCCTGGAGGAAAACGTCATTACCGGTGTGGTGGTCTGCTCCAAAAGCGGGATCGAACGGATCGGCGCACGGGTCGTCATCGACTGCACCGGCGACGCGGACGTGGCCTACCGCAGCGGCGTTCCCTGCGAGCTGGGCAACCAGGAGCTGGGGATCATGCAGCCGGCCACCATGTTCTTCCACATCAGCAACGTGGATTCCCAGGCGCTGGAGGCGGATATCCAAGCCAATATCTCCACCTTCCACCGGAAAAACGGGGTAAACTACCGCTCCCTCCACTGGTGGGTCAGCAAGGCGAGAGCCGCCGGAGACTGGAATCTGGAGCGGGTCAGCGTGGGCCTGTACCAAATGCCCAAAAAGGACGAGTGGTGCGTCAACACCTCCCGGATCATGGGGGTGGACAGCACCGACGTGGAGAGCCTCACCCGGGGGGAGATCACCGGCCGGGCCCAGGCGGACCAGGTCTTTCGCTTCCTGAAAAAATATGTCCCCGGCTGCGCCGACGCCCGGCTGGTGTCCACCGCCAGCTACCTGGGCATTCGGGAGAGCCGCCATATTCAGGGCGAATACTGCCTGACCCTGGAGGACATCCTCCACGCCCAGGTTCCCGAGGACAGCATCCTGCTGTGCGCCAACTCCGTGGACGTCCACGGCCGCTTTGGCCCGGAGAGCAACGAGTATTTGCCCATTGAGGACGGCAGCTACTACGGCGTCCCCTACCGCTGCCTGCTGCCGGTGAAGGTAGAGGGGCTGCTGGTGGCCGGAAGGCCGGTGTCCGCCTGCTCCGAGGCGGCGGGGGCCATCCGGGTGATGCCCCCCTGCATGGCCATGGGCCAGGCGGCGGGCACGGCGGCGGCACTGGCGGTCCGCGGCGGCAAGACGCCCCGGCAGATCGACGCCCAGGAGCTGCGAAAGGTGCTGAAAGAGAACGGGGCCTACTTATGACCCCCTGCGCCGCCCAAAACGGGCGGGAGGACAAGCGTTTTTTGGAGCGGTCCAGTAGATTTTTGAACTCTTTTAGTACGGAAAACAACGTATTCAACGGGTATTTTCCCGCTGAAATAAAATTAATTTAGGAGGAGAAACAATGAAGAAATTTTGCGCGATGATCCTTGCGGCCGTCATGGTCATTGGTATGCTTGCCGCCTGCGGCCCCACAGAACCCACTCAGACCGATCCCCCAAAGACAAACCCCCCCAAGACCTCCGATCCCCCCAAGGATACCCAGGGCAGCACCCAGGGCGCCGAGCCCCCCGCGGACGCGGATCCCCTGCGGGACTGGATCCTGGAGGAGGACACCTCCATCAGCGGCACCGTCAACTTCTGGGTCCCCTTTAAGGGCAACCAGGGTATGGACGACATGATCGCCGAGTTCAACACCGTCTATCCCAACATCACCGTCAACCTCAACACCTACAACAACAACTCCGACGGCAACCTCTCCGTCAACGCCGCCATCATCGCCGGCGGCCAGGTGGACGTTCTGGCCTCCTTCGGCCTGAACCAGACCTACAAGCGCTGGGAGAACAACCTGTACATGGATCTGACCGACAAGCTGGCCGAGGAACACATCGACCTGATCACCAACTGGGGCACCGACGTGTATAAGTACGACGGCAAGGTCTACACCCTGCCCAACGGTGGCCAGTGCGACTACATCAACATCAACATGACCGCTTGGAACGAGGCAGGCCTGGGCCCGCTGCCCACCGAATGGACCTGGGATGAGTACCTGGAGGCCTGCAAGGCCATGACCAAGGTGGACGAGAACGGCAACGTGCTGGTCTACGGCGGCTCCGACGCCCACTCCGTGCAGTACTTCACCTATCCTGTGTATCAGGTCTACGGCAAGGACAACTACTACAATCAGGACGGCACCGCCTCCTCCTTCGACTCCGAGCTGGTCATCAAGTCCCTGGAGCGGGAGCTGAAGGCCGAGCTGGAAGACAAGATCTGGTTCCCCAAGGCCACCTACCGGTCCGATAACCTGAACACCATCCAGCCCTTCACCCAGGGCAAGACCGCTTCCGCCAACAGCCAGATCATCTACCGCAGCATCCGGGACACCGAGAACTACCCCGTGGACTTCATCACCGGCTTCGCGCCCTATCCCACCGAGGAGAAGGGCCAGACCAACTACTGCGCCGGCACCTATGTGTTCAGCCATGTAGGCATCGCCACCGGCTGTCAGGATGTGGACGCCGCCTGGGCCTTCACCAAGTGGTACGCCACCTACGGCTCCAAGTACCTGGCCATCGCCGGCCACGCCGCCGTGTGGAAGGGCACCGAGAACGACGACCTGGTCAGCCTGATCTTCGGCTCCGAGGAAGAGGCCGCCAAGCTCATCGATGTGGAGAGCTTTAAGCGGGTGGTAGGCCGCACCGACTTGCCCACCCATGTGGACACGGTTTTGACCGCTTACGACGATGTGGTGAGCACCCTGACCGAGTACGCGATGTACGCCCTGAACGGCGAGATGTCCGCCCAGGAGGCCATGGAGGAAGCCGCCGAGATCGCCAACGATTATATTGCCCGGGAAGCCGGCTAACATCGTCTTTCCATATGCTAAATTCCAGTGGACCGGGGCCCGCCCAGGCGGGTCCCGGTCCGCAGTAAGCCACTTCCCAGAAAAGAGGTAGCGATATGTCAAAGATCCTTTCCAAAACCGACGCCTCCGGCGCCCGGCGGCTCCGGCATCAGCAGCAGCGGAACGAAAACATCATCGGCTATGTATTCGTCACACCGGCGTTGCTGGCATTTCTGATGTTTATTGCCTTTCCCTTCTTCTTTTCCCTGTTCCTGTCCCTGACGGAGTGGAATTTCCTCTCCGGTATCCAAAACTTAAAATTCGTGGGCCTGGAGAATTTCCGGGAGCTGCTGCGAGACCGGCGATTCGGTAAGGCCTTCTTTAACACCTTCACCTACGCCCTGGCCACCGTGCCCACCTCCATTCTGATCGCGCTGGTCCTGGCCTACCTGCTCAACGGCAAGGTCTACGGCAAGAAGCTGCTGCGGCTGTTCTTCTTCATCCCCTATATTTCCAGCGCCGTGGCCCTGTCCGCCGTGTTCAAATTCATGTTCCGGGAGGACGGAATCATCAACAATATCCTGATGAGTCTGCACATCGTCACCTCCCCGGTCAAGTGGTTCACCAATCCCCAGCTTAACAAGGTCCCCATTGTCCTGCTTTTGATCTGGACCGCCATCGGCTATGAGCTGATCATCTACATGGCGGCCCTGCAAAACATCCCCAAGAGTCTCCTGGAGGCCTCCGAGCTGGACGGCGCCACCGGGTTCCGGCAGTTTGTCCACATCACGTTCCCCTTGATCTCCCCCACCACCTTCTATCTGGTGATCGTCCGGCTGATCAGCGCCTTCAAGGTCTTTTCCGCCATCGACGTCATGACCCTGGGCTCCAAAGCCCTGGACAACACCTCCATGGTGGTGCAGATCTACGATGAAGCCTTTACCAAGTACAATTTCGGCTACGCCTCCGCCGAGGCGGTGGTGCTTTTCGCCGTGATCCTCATCATCACCCTCATCAACTTCTGGGGACAGAAGAAATGGGTCCACTACTAAAAAAGGAGGATAGGCTATGAAAAAGCAAAAAATCGCCAAGGCGCTGCTGGTCACCCTGATCATCGCGCTGCTGGGCGTGCTGTTCATGATCCCTCTGGTGTGGATGGTGCTGTCCTCCCTGAAGAACGCCAACGAGGTCTTCGCCACCGAATTCCACTGGCTTCCCTCGGAGTTCCGCTGGTCCAACTATGTGGAGGTCTGGACCAGTAAGGATATGAGCCTGGTCCAGGCGTATCTCAACTCCTTCTTCATCGTGGTCTTCGCCACCGTCGGCCAGCTGGTCATCGCGGCCTACGCCGCCTTTGCCTTCGCCAAGATCAATTTCAAGGGGAAGAATTTCATCTTCATGCTCTTCCTCTCCTCCATGATGATCCCCACCCAGGTCACCATCATTCCCCGGTTCATGATGTTCAAGGAAATGGGGCTGTACAACAAGCTCTTCTCCATCATCCTGCCCTCCTGGTTCGGCGCCACCGCCATTTTCATGCTCCGCCAGTTCTTTATGGGCCTGCCGGATGATCTGATGGACGCGGCGAAGATTGACGGGGCCGGATATCTGCGGATCTTCCACACCATCATGCTCCCCCTGACAAAGCCGGCCATGGTGTCGCTGATCGTGCTGAGCTTCATCGCCAGCTGGAACGAGTACCTCTCCCCCATGATCTTCCTGACGGAGAAAACCAAGTACACCGTGGCCCAGGCCATCCGGTGGTATCTGCTGGATCAGCTGTCCCGGTACGACCTGACCATGGCCTGCGCCACCAGCGCCATTGTGCCGGTGATCATCTTGTTCATCGTCTGCCAGAAATATTTTGTGGAAGGGATTGCCACTTCCGGCTTAAAGGGTTAAAATGGATACGAGAAAAAACATTCTCTGCTTCGGCGACTCCAATACCTGGGGCTGCATCCCCCGCTGGGCCGAATCCACCGTGCCCTCGGAGCGGTACGACGAGTCTATCCGCTGGCCCATGGTCCTGCAAAAGGACTTGGGCCCGGACTACAAGATCATTGAGGAGGGCCTGGGAGGCCGGACCACCATCTATCCGCCTCCCGCCGCCCCCTGGAAATGCGGGGAGCCCTACCTGGTGCCCTGCCTGTTCACCCATCGACCCCTGGACCTGGTGATCATGATGCTGGGGACCAACGATTTGCAGAAGGTCCATCAGCCGCCCCTGGAAAAGCTGGGGGACGGCATCCGCCGCCTGGTGGCCCTGATCCGGGAGAATCCCAACTGCGGCCGGGGCCAGGTTGCTCCCAGAATCCTGCTCATCGCCCCCACCTACATCCAGCCCTCCAGCCCGGAGGGGCGGGTGCTGGTGTACCCCAAATTCAACGGGGACGTGGGCAGGCGCCTGAGCCTGGCCTTCCCGGAGGTCTACGGGGAAATTGCCCGGGAGCTGGGCTGCGATTTCCTGGACGCTTCCCAGTATGCCCAGCCCAGCGTGGCCGACGGGGTCCACTTCACCCCGGAGTCCCACATCCGGCTGGGCCACGCCGTGGCGGCGTATATCAAGACCCACATTTTCTGACATTGGGAGGCGGAGGCCATGACCATTCGGCTGGACAGCCCCATTTACCGGGGCCTGACAAGGGTATTCGACGCGGCGCTGATCACCGTCTATTGGGCGGTGTGCTCCCTGCCGGTCGTCACCGCCGGGGCCGCGGCCTCCGCCATGTTCGCGGCCATGATGGCCGTAGCGGGCGGGGATACCGGCGTCACCGCCCGCTTTTTCCGCGCCTTCCGGGACAATTTTAAGCTGGCCACCCTGGATTTCCTGGTCTATGCCGCCCTGGGGGCCCTGCTGGGCCTGGATATTTTCCTCTGCTGGTTCCAGGAGGGACTCGCCGGGCCAATGTGGCAGATCTTCCGGGGCGTGACCCTGGCGGCGGCGGTGCTGTTTTTCATCCTGGGGACCTATCTCTTCGCGGGAATCAGCGCCTTTCAGGTCCGCTTCCTTCAAAGCTGGCGCAACGCCCTGGTGCTGACCCTGCGGCATCCCATGGCCAGTCTGGGGCTGCTGCTCCTCACCGCCGGGATGATCCTTGCCTGCGCGTTTTTGCTGATTTTCGCCCTGCCCCTGCTGGCGGTGGGTTTTTACTGCCAGGCTGTGCAGCTTCGGCGCATTTTTGAAGGGGAAGCAAAGGACGCGGGCCTGATCCGGGAGGAAGAAGCATGATCTATACCGTCACCATGAATCCGGCGCTGGACTATGTCCTGCGCCTGGACGCCCTGGCCCCGGGGCAGACCAATCGGGCCGCCCAGACCGACATCCAGTACGGCGGCAAGGGCATCAATGTATCCAATGTGCTGAAAAATTTGGGGGTACCCAGCGTGGCGCTGGGCTTTCGCGCCGGTTTTACCGGGGAGGAACTGGCCCGGGGCCTGGAGCAAATGGGCCTGAAAAGCGACCTGATCCCCCTCCCCGCCGGCCGGACCCGAATCAACGTCAAGCTGAAGGCCGGCTCCGCCGAGACGGAAATCAACGCCCCCGGCCCGGAAATCCCGGCGGAGTCTCTTTCGGCGCTGCAGGAAAAGCTGGACCGCCTGGGCCCCGGGGACTACCTGGTGCTGGCGGGCTCCCTGCCCGCGTCCCTGCCCCAGGACACCTACGGCTGTCTTTTAGCCCGGCTGACTGGCCGGGGGGTGGAATGTGTGGTGGACGCCACCGGGCAAAGCCTGCTCTCCGCCCTGCCCTACCGGCCCTTCCTGATCAAGCCCAACCGGAAGGAGCTGGAGGAGCTCTGCGGCCGGGAGGCCGGCAGCGACGAGCGGCTGGAGGGCTGCGCTCGGGAGCTGCAAGACCGGGGGGCAAGAAACGTGCTGGTATCCCTTTCCGGCGACGGGTCCATGCTGCTGGATGAGACCGGAGCGGTCCACCGCCTCTACGCCCCCAAAGGGCAGGTGGTCAACTCCGTGGGAGCGGGGGACTCCATGACCGCCGGTTTTCTGGCCGGATGGCTGGCCCGGCGGGACTATCATTATGCCCACCGCCTGGGCGCCGCCGCCGGCGCCGCCACGGCCTTTTCCCTGGGACTGGCCAGCCGGGCGGACATTGAAAAGGTCCTGGCCCAAATCGAGGCTATGGAAAGGAGCCATTTATGAAAGTAAAAGGCGTGCGCCTGTACGGCGCTCATGATATCCGCCTGGAGGAATTTGAGCTGCCCGAGATTCGGGACGACGAGATCCTGGTCCGGGTGATGAGCGACAGCATTTGTATGTCCACCTACAAGCTCCTGGAGCAGGGCAAGGCCCACAAGCGCTGCCCCCAGGATGTGGACATCCACCCGGTCCTGATCGGCCATGAGTTTGCCGGCGATATCGTCCAGGTGGGGAAAAAGTGGGCCCACGAATTTCATCCCGGGGAGAAATTCGCCCAGCAGCCGGCCCTGAATTACAAGGGCAAGCTGGACTCCCCGGGCTACTCCTACCGCTACTGCGGCGGCGCGGTGACCTACTGCGTCATGCCCAATGAGGTGATGGAGCTGGGGTGCCTGCTCCACTACGACGGGGAGAGCTATTTCGAGGCCTCCCTGGGCGAGCCCATGAGCTGCATCGTGGGGGGCTACCAGGGCCTCTACCACACCAACAAGGTCAATCATGACCACGCCATCGGCCCCAAGCCCGGGGGAAATCTGCTGATCATCGGCGGCTGCGGGCCCATGGGCCTGGGCGCCATCGAATACCCCCTGGCTCTGGAGCGGAAGCCCCGGCGGATCGTGGTAACGGACGTGTCCGACCAGCGGATCGCCCGGGCCCAGGCATTGCTCCCGGAAAAGGAAGCGGCGGAAAAGGGTGTGGAGCTATATTATGTAAACCCAAACAACTGCGCCGATCAATTTTCCCACCTGATGGCCCTCACCGACGGAGCGGGGTATGACGATGTGTTCGTCATGGCCCCTATCCGCTCCCTGGCGGAGCTGGGGGATCGGCTGCTGGCCTTCGACGGGTGCATGAATTTCTTCGCCGGGCCTACGGACAAGAGCTTTTCCGCCAGTATCAATCTGTACAACTGCCACTACACCAGCACCCACATTATGGGCACCACCGGCGGCAATACCGACGACCTGAAGGAGAGCATTGCCCTAGCGGCGGCGGGAAAAATTCGCCCGGCGGTGATGGTGACCCATGTGGGCGGTCTGGACGCCATTGCCGGGGCCACCCGGAACCTGCCCAACATCCCCGGGGGCAAGAAGCTGACCTACACCCAGTTTGATATGCCCCTGACCGCCATTTCCGATTTCCGCGCCCTTGGGGAGACGGACCCCTTCTACCGCACCCTGGCCGACCTCTGCGACGCCCACGGCGGCCTGTGGAACACGGAGGCGGAACGCTTCCTCTTCCACCACTTCGGCGTCCAGGCCATCCAATAAAAACGCGTCGATCCCGCGGGCAAATTCCCCAGAGCCCGCCCGCAAGGATTGGAACAATGCCCATAGAGAGTAACCCTAAGCCCGGGAACCGCGTAAGCGGTCCCCGGGCGGTTTTGTATTTCGGGCCGGCGAAAGGACGCACGGCGGCCGGGGTGGCAAATGGTCATTGCAATATTCGTAAAATAAATACAGATTAGTATTTCTAATAGAAATACATCTTTCAGTTAGTGGATTTCATTTGAGTTTCCCAGCGGGTATACTTACTAATGGATAGACTGCTATCTGTTAGGAGGATGCTTGTGGATGCTCAAAAAGTTGGCAGACGGATTCAAGAGGTGCGAAAGTCCCGCGGCCTTACACAAGCGGAACTTGCGCAAATGGTTGACCTGTCTACCAAATACATCAGCAATGTGGAATGCGGCTTCAAAACGCCGAAGTTAAACACCTTTGTTTTGATCGCCAACGCGCTCCAGTGTGACGCGAATCTGCTTCTCTCAGATGTCCTGGACGTCACCACCGGACGGGAAAGCGGCCTTGTCTCCAAGAAACTGCTGGCTCTTCCCCCAGAGGAGCAACGGCGGTTCCTTCGCGTTCTTGAAGTGATGATCGATGAATCCGGCACGAAATGACACGATAAAATATCCCTCCGCCACAATTCTGTGCGTAGGGATCTTTTTTTGCCTGTCCCGACTTCTTTCAGCAGATTTTTACAATTTACTTTTGTATAATAGTATCGCTAAAAGAAATACATATATCGATTAGCAATACTAAATGACGGAGGTAGAATAATGTACACAGAGAAAGAATGGAATGCGGCAACAAAAATCATTGGGCAGATCGCCCAAGAGCATCATGTCCCTGAAGAGCAAGTACGCTCGGACATGGAGGAGGCAATAAACGCAGGAAGAATCCATCCCAACCCAGCAGTTCAGGCATGGTGGGCCACGTTTCGCTTCTCCGGCAAAGAGCCAACTGTCGAGGAGTTTATCCTGTGGGCGGCAGCCATAATCAGGGACATGACCAGCTGATGGCCTCATCCGCAGATATCATGCCATCTTTCAGCGTAAGTTCGGTTTGCTCATCCGGCATGGCCGCAAAGGCTTTTAGAAATTTTACAGTACCCCGCCCGGGAACCGCGTAAGCGGTCCCCGGGCGGTTTTGTATTTCGGGCCGGCGAAAGGACGCGCGGTGGGGCAATTGACACCGGGTGGTGGGAATGGTATAATTATTATAAAAATTATAAAATATGCTTTTTTCCGCTTTTTTCGGCCGTCCCGCGGGCGAAAAAGAGGACCATTCAGGATCCGGGGCACGGTTCGCGCGGCGGCGGTCCCCTGGGGCGTTTTGTGCCGCGCACGTTTTCGGAGGGAAAAATGGGTCTACATTATAACGCTTTTATCTCCTACCGGCACGCGCCGCTGGACATTCGGATCGCCTCCGAGATCCAGCGCAGCCTGGAGCGCTACCCCGTCCCCAAGGAGATTCAGAAAAAGACCGGCAAAAAGAGGATCGAGCGGGTCTTCCGGGACAAGGAGGAGCTGCCCATCACCAGCGACCTGAACGACGATATTGGGCAGGCCCTGCGCTGCTCGGACTTTTTGATCGTCATTTGCTCCACGAATACCGCCTCCTCCCTGTGGGTTCGCCGGGAGATCGAGACGTTTCTGCAAAATCACGACCGCCGGCACGTCCTTACCGTGCTGGCGGACGGAGAGCCCCAGAACGTGATCCCGGATCTGCTCCGGTACGAGGACGTGGCGGTGCGAAGCGGCGACGGCACGGCCCGCACCCTGCGCCGGGAGATCGAACCTCTTTCCTGCGACTATCGCCTCCGGCGGGCCCAGGCCCGGCGGGAGGAGCTGCCCCGGCTGGCCGCGGCGCTGCTGGGCTGCGCCTACGACGAGCTGTGGCAGCGGCAGCGCCGCCGCCGTGTCCGGCGGATGGTCGCGGCCTTCTCCGCCGCCCTAACCCTGGTATCCGCCGTGGCTGCCTACGCCATCAACCGGGCCTATGTGATCGCCCGGCAGGCGGAGCGGATCGAGGAGGAATACCGCAACACCTTGATCACCCAGTCCCGCTATCTGGCGGAAAAATCCGGCGAGCTGCTGGCTCAGGGGGACCGGATCGGCGCGTTGCAGGTGGCGCTGGCCGCCCTGCCGGAAGGGATGGAAGATGATTCCAGGCCCCTGGTGACCGAGGCGCTGTACGCCCTCAACAACGCGGTCTATCCCTACCACGTCGCCCAGCCGGATGAATTTCTGGCAAAATGGATGCTCCAGACCGACGGAGACGGGAGCGTCATGGACACCGGGGGGATTGGCAGCAGGTCAGCCCCCAGGGGACCAGGTGGATGATCTCAGACGCCAGCGGCCAGCTGTATATCTTCGATATGGAGACGGCGGAGCGGGTCGCGGTCCTCTCCCCCCAGGTAATCCTTCCGGGCACCGCCCAGACCGGGTTCCTCAGCGCCGATTTTATCAGCGAGAACCGGATCGTGGTCTATATGGAAAGCTGCGCCGTATGCTGGGATCTGGCGTCGGAAAGCCGGGTCTGGCTGACAAGGCTGGACCAAAACGATCTGATGGGCGACTCTAGCGGTGCCTCCCAAAGCGCGGTGGCGCCGGATGGGCAGAGCCTGGTCTTCGTCCACACCGGCAGCGGCCAGTGTACCTTCTACCGGCTCTCCGCCGGCACCGGCGAGATCACCGCCGTCCTGACCGGCGAGACCCCCGCCCGGGGGGCCTACCACTGCCGCATGGCCCTGTCCCCCAGCGGAGACCGGGTGGCCCTGGGCTTCGCGGAATACGGGTTCCGCACCGGCGAGGAGGAGGATGAGCCCGCCTTCCTGATGCTGGCGGATTTTTCCGGCGGCTGCCGCACAGTGGCGGTGGAATATACTGACGTGGCGGCGCTGACCTTCCTATCTGACGACCAGCTCTGTGTGTTCACTGTGGACACCAGCGTAGCGGGCTACACCCACACTGATTTTGACTACGCCATCGCCTGCTACGATTTTCAGGAAGGCAGTCCGGTTTGGTCCACCTCCGGCCGGGCCGTCATTGACCGCCCCGTGGGGGACGAGGCCACGCCCACCTGCTCGGTACAGCTGTGGCGGCGGGAATTCACGGACGGCAGCGCCGAGGAGCTGCTGGTGGCCCAGTTCGCCGGACGGCTGCTCTTGCTTCTGCCCAGCGACGGCACCGTTCTGCGGACGGCGGACTTTGCCGCCGACATTCTCTGCGCCTATCCATACAGCGCCGGGCAGCTGTATCTGGCCCTGCGCGACGGCAAGCTGATGGTCTATCTGCCAGTGTCAGAGGTCATCGGGGAGATGGGCAGCGTCACGGGGGTCCCGCGCAGCGCCGCCTATGACCGGGAGACGGGGGCGTTCCTGCTGGCCCTGGAGGATTCCCAGCGCACGGTGGTCCTGAGCAACCGGCTGGAGGACCCCGGCATCGGGACGGTGGAGCTGAACAGTATCAGCAGCGTGGAATACGCCGCGGGCGACGGCTGGGAATACCGGATCGTGCTGGAGGATCTGCCCATCGTGGACGAGGCTCCCAGCGAACAGCGGCTGCTGTTCTACCGGCCCCTGGAGCAGACGCCGGTGGCCGTCACCGACGCCGGCGGGCAGGTGCTGGATCTGCTGGTGATCCCTTCGGAGGACGGCGGGGAAATATGCTACTATCTTTTAAGGGAGGGGGAAACGGTCCTCCTGCGGGGATGGAGCCTGGAGCGGGACCAAATGGTGCTGGAAGCGGCGCTTTCCGAGGAGGGAACGCTGCCGGGCAACCTGGGAAACAAAATACTGTACCTGACGCCGTCCACCCTGGAGCTGCTGGGTCCTGACGGAAAGTCGGAGCGGTCCCTTCCCCTGGAGGGCCGGGCTTCCGCCCAGGCCATCAGCCCGGATGGGAAGTATCTGGCCCTCATCACCGGCGGGGAGCTAAAGCTATTAGATCTGGAGCGGTGGGCCTGGGTCCCGCTTAAGGGGGAGCTGGCCGCCCCCAGCGGCTACAACTACGCAGGGTCGCTGGCCTTCTCTCCCGACAGCGGGAAATTGGCCGTCTGGACCGACGAAGGGATCACGATTTTAGACCTTGCCGCCGGGGCCCCGGCGCAGACAGTGGAGATCGCCTGCCGGTCCTGCGGGTACAGCTTGTTCCTCAACGACCGCGTTTTACTGGTGTACGGCGACGCGGGGCATCTGACCACCTGGGATCTGGAAAGCCGGGCCGTGGTGATGGAGGACCCCAACGATGATCTCTCCAGCGGCTATGGCCTGGCGCTGGGCGACGGCTGCTTCCAGGTGGGCGCCCGGTACCCTCGGGTGTACGATTTCAGCCCGGACGGGCGGATCGCCCGGCGGCTGGCGGTGGATTACGCCCGCGTCAGCCCCTCCGGTTCCGAGATTCTCTGCTTCTACAACAGCTACGGCTCCGGGAGCGTCACCCAACTCATCGAGGATACCGCCTTCCGGATCTACCCCATGTACACCTTGGACGAGCTGGTGGCCAAGGGTCAGGCACTGCTGGACGGGCGGACCCTCACGGAGGCGGAGCGGATCGCCTACTTTATCGACGGCTGACGCCGCCGGGACACGAAATATGGCCGTCTGCCGGGATCCGGCAGACGGCCGTTGTTTTTTCGGTTATTCCGCCTCCTCCGGCTGGAACAGCCGCAGCACGTTGGCATAGTCGTAGTATTTAAGCAGACCGGGCCGGGCCTGGGGCAGCGAATCCAGCTCGTCCCAGGGCACCAGGCAGGCGTGGCGCTTCTGGGCCGCCCGCTTGGTGACGCAGCCGCGGATCTCCTCCTCGGTCAGCTCCCGGAGGGGCAGCTGCACCCAGCCGTGGGCATACTGGTAGGTGTTCCACCGCCGGTGCTCATATTTTGCCAGCTCCCAGTAGACTTCCTCCTTCTCCTCTGGCGTGCGGGTCTCCAGACCCTGGGCCAGCAGCAGCTTGTTGGGAATGTCCCACACCACCGCCCGGTTGGAATTTTGAAGGTAGGTGCCGATCTCGTTCCAATTCGTGGAAAAGAGGCTGGTCTTGCTGTACTGCCGGTGCAGCGTCTCCGCCCGCCGGTCGGGCTCCCGAAGGACCAGCTCCTCGAAGGTGAACTGGGCGCTGTTGCTCTGGAGGAACATGCCGCCGGCCTCCTTGGAAAGGAAGTCGATGCTGCTGTCCACCTTTTCAAAGAGCGCCACCACCAGCTGAGGATGCATGTTTTCCTCCCCGTGGCGGCGGAACAAGCGCAACAGGCGCATGGCCATGTCCAGATTGAAGCGGGTGTCCTCCGTGGCGATGAGCAGCTGGTCCAGCCGCTCCAGCCGCTCCAGCAGGGCCTGGACGCAGGCCTCGGAATCCGGCGGGGCCTCCAGCCAGGTGAAGGCCGACTCCTGCCGCAGCTGGGGCACGTCCGTGGAAAAGGCCGCCTGCTTGTGGGCCAGGTCTCGGTCCACGATCAGCGCCTCCAGGCCCCGGCCGTCCGGCGCGGCGGTGCGGAAGGCGGTATTCTCCCAGGTAGCCAGCAAAAATTCCCGGCTCAGCGCGCCAAAGCCCAGAATCCCAAGGCCGAAGGGCCGCGCGGGCACATAGACGCCCCGCTCCCTTGCTCCCGGAGCCCGCTCCATCAGGGTACGCAGCGGCAGATGGTCCTGGAGGAAGCTCCGGATCAGCAGCTGCTCCCGGGATACCAGGTAGGCGTCCAGATGGGGATAGGACAGATTCTCAAAGCGGAGAAGGTCGTTGTCCAGAAAGGCGGTGACCCGCAGGCCGGGGATGGAGGATCCCAGCTTCTCCAGCGTGTCCAGGCGGCCCAGATTGTTGTTCCGTCCGTCGGGCAGGAGCAGAATATGGTATTTTTTGCCGGGCCGCAGAAACCGCTCCCAGGGCCGTGTCTCGGTCAGAGCGTCGATGTTGGCCCCCTCGTCCGCCTCCTTCTGAGGCACGAAAAGGATGGCCGCCTGGCGCTCCTGGGCCCGGATCCGGTCGATCATGCTCCTGGCGTCCTCTACCTCGCCGCAGACCACATAGATCTCCCGCTTCCACTGCATCCGCGCCCGGTTGGCCAGGGCCGCATAGGCCCGGTGGAAAAAGGCCACCAGCAGGGTCCGGATGGTGTAGACCGACATGATATAAAACAGCAGCGTGATGGCCGGATCGTCGAACTGGTTCAGGTTCGCCCCGAAGGTCATGGCCGA
This sequence comes from uncultured Oscillospiraceae bacterium, assembly GCA_947627745.1. Taxonomy (GTDB): domain Bacteria; phylum Bacillota; class Clostridia; order Oscillospirales; family Oscillospiraceae; genus Faecousia. Next base: position 6,660 of record CANQXH010000005.1, on the reverse strand, counting down.
CGGGGCCTGATAAGCGCACCGCAGCAGCAGATTCAGCATCTGTGCCGGGCTGGCCCCCTCCGGCAGCTGGGAAAAGAAGTACAGCGGGATGACGAACAGGTAGGTATACCCTACGATGAGGAAGCTGCGCACCCGCATCGACCGCCTGCGCAGCAGCCACGTCAGCAGGGCCATCCCCGCCAAATATCCCAAAAGTATCAGCATGGTGATCCGCTCCCCTCCCCGCGCGAAAATAGCCCGCGTGGGTTCGTGTTAGGACCATTATAGCAGAAGGCGGCGCTCTTTGCAATCGCTAAGGACGGATTGTTTTGCGCCGCCCCCTTTTTGCCGCTTGGCACAGCCGCGGCGGCAGGGAGCGAAACGCTCCCTGCCGCCGACCTTGTTATTTTGTCATCTTATCGCGTCTTTCATCGACTTTACGAACGCGCCGATATACTTCGGGGCATCCTTCCCGTGCTTTTCAAGCAGCTTAATAATCGCGGAGCCGACGATGGCGCCATCCGAAATATCCGCCATTTTCTTTGCCTGCTCCGGCGTGGAAATACCAAACCCGATCGCGCAGGGTATGCTGGTGTTTTCTCTTACCACCTGGACAATGGAAGCAAGGTCCGTTTTAATCTCGCTTCTCATACCGGTCACGCCGAGGCTGGATACGATATAGAGAAACCCTTCCGCTTCTTTGGCGATCATGGCGATCCGGTTTCCCGAGGTAGGCGCGATGAGGGATACAAGCTCCACGCCGTACCGCTTACAAAGGGGGTGGAACTCCTCCTTTTCTTCGAAGGGCAGGTCGGGCAGAATCAGTCCGTCGATTTCGAGATCCTTACAGGTGGAGATAAATCGCTCCGCGCCGTAGGAGAACACCACGTTGGCGTAGGTCATAAACACCATCGGCACTTTTACGTCCCGGCGAAGCTCCTTGACAAACGCGAAAATCTGATCTGTGGTAATCCCACCGCTTAGCGCTCTCAGGTTGGCGCTCTGAATGACCGGTCCTTCCGCGGTGGGATCGGAAAAGGGGATCCCAAGCTCAATGATGTCGGCGCCGTTTTCCACAGCGGCCTTTACCGCGGCGGCGGTGGTTTCCAGATCCGGATCTCCGCAGGTGATAAAGGGAATAAACGCTTTTCCGTTTTCAAACGCCTTTCTGATGTTACTCATGGAGATCCTCCCCTCTGTACCGGGCGATGGCCGCGCAGTCCTTGTCCCCTCTGCCGGAGATGGTAATCACCATGATCTTGTCTGGATCCATGGCCGGCGCGATCTTCATAGCGTGGGCAACAGCGTGGGCCGATTCGATTGCCGGAATGATCCCTTCCGTCCTGGCAAGATACTCGAAAGCGTTTACCGCCTCGTCATCCGTCACGGGCACATATTCCGCTCTGCCGATATCGTGGAGATAGGCGTGTTCGGGGCCTACGCCGGGATAGTCAAGTCCCGCGGAAATGGAGTAAACGGGGGCGATCTGACCGTACTGATCCTGGCAGAAATAGGACTTCATCCCGTGGAAGATCCCAACTCTGCCGGTATTGATGGTCGCCGCCGTTTCAAAGGTATCAATTCCTCTGCCGGCCGCTTCGCAGCCGATCAACCTGACGACCGGATCCTCAATGAAATGATAGAAACTGCCGATGGCGTTGGAGCCGCCGCCCACACAGGCGATCACAGCGTCGGGTAGCCGGCCTTCCTTTTGCAGAATCTGCTCCTTGATCTCCTTGGAGATCACCGCCTGAAAATCACGGACGATGGTCGGGAACGGATGGGGCCCCATCACCGAGCCGAGGCAGTAGTGGGTATCAGCAATGCGGGAAGTCCACTCTCGCATTGCCTCGGAAACCGCGTCCTTGAGGGTGGCAGTGCCGGTCTTGACAGGGATGACCTCCGCGCCAAGCAGCCGCATCCGGTACACATTCAGCGCTTGACGGATGGTATCCTCTTCGCCCATGAATACCACGCATTCCATACCCATCAGCGCGGCGGCGGTAGCGGTGGCGACGCCGTGCTGACCGGCCCCCGTCTCGGCGATGAGTCTGGTCTTGCCCATCTTTTTAGCCAGAAGCGCCTGGCCGAGTACATTGTTGATCTTATGGGCGCCCGTGTGATTCAGGTCTTCACGCTTGAGGTAGATCTTCGCGCCGCCAAGGTCCTTCGTCATTTTCTCAGCATAGTAAAGCCTGGACGGTCTGCCGGCGTACTCATTGAGAAGTTCGGTAAGCTCCCTGTTAAATTCAGGATCCTTTTTATAGTGATTATACGCTTCCTCCAGTTCAAGGACCGCGTTCATCAGCGTTTCGGGGATATACTGACCGCCGTGAATGCCGAAGCGTCCCTTTGGATTGGTCATGATCCCTCCTCCTTTCTCACGGCGGCAACAAACGCCGCCATTTTGTCTTTGTCTTTTCGTCCGCCTGTTTCAATGCCGGAGCTGACGTCTACCCCATAGGGGCGGCGTGTTTTGACCGCGTCTGCCACATTATGAGGGTCAAGACCTCCGGCAAGGAAATACGGCCTGGTGATGTTTTGGATGAGATCCCAATCAAATACCTTCCCCGTGCCCGCGCCGGAATCCAGCAGTACATAATCGGCGGTGCTTTGTTCAACCTTTTCCAAATCCCTTGCGGTCTCTACACGAAACGCCTGGATGACCGGCTGATCGGTGAGCTGTCGCAACCGTGCGATATACGCCTCGTCCTCGCCGCCGTGAAGCTGCGCCATGTCAATGATCTGGTCCCGCAAGAGCCTTGCGATATTCTGGGGATCCTCATTTACAAACACCCCGACCGCCTGAATTTCAGGCAGAAGCATTTGCTTTAACGCCCTCGCTTGTTCAGGTGTGACATACCGTTTGCTTTTCGGCGCGAAAACAAATCCAATATAGTCGGGTTTTAGCTGATTCGCGGCCTCGATGTCACAAGGCCGGGAAAGACCGCATAGCTTGATCTTTGTCATACTTTCCCTCGCAGTTCCGCCAGCTTGGCACATTTGTCGGCCGCGCGCATCAGCGTTTCACCGATGAGCACCCCATCCGCGCCGATCTCAAGGAGCTTTGCCACATCTTCGGCGGTGCGTACACCGCTTTCGGAAATGAATAATACGTCCTTCGGAATAAGCCCGCGAAGCCTGCGGCTGTTATCGGTATCCACGGAAAAATCCTTGAGGTTGCGGTTGTTGACGCCGATAATCCGGGCCCCCGCTTTTACCGCCCCGCGGACTTCAGCCTCATCATGGGCTTCGACGAAAGCGGACAGCCCCAGCTCATCGCACAGCGTAAGGTATTCCCGCAGGTCCTCTTCGGTCAGCATGGAGCAGATCAGCAGTACCGCCGACGCGCCCAGCACCTTCGCCTCGTAGATCATATACTCATCCACCGTAAAGTCCTTCCGCAGGCAGGGAACGCTGACGGCCCGGGCGATCTCTTTCAGGTATTCGTTGCTGCCTAAAAACCATTTCGGTTCGGTCAGGACGGAAATACCGTCCGCCCCCGCCGCTTCGTACTCCTTCGCGATTTCCAGATAGGGAAAATCCGGCGCGATGAGTCCTTTGGAAGGAGACGCTTTTTTACATTCGCAGATAAAGGAGATGCCCGGCTTTTTCAGCGCCTTTTCAAAGGCAAAATTCCCCTTGGGCATGGACAGGGCTTGCTGTTTGAGCTTCTGGAGCGGGACCTTCCTTTTTGCCTCCGCCACCCGCCCACGGGCGTGTTCCGCGAGCTGATCGAGGATCGTCATACCGGCGCCTCTGGGCGGTTGCTGACTTCAATCAACTTGTGGAGCGTCTCCAGGGCCTTGCCGGAATCAATAATCTGGGTGGCAAGGGCAATACCGTCTGCCATGCTGTCCGCCTTGCCGCCAATATAAAAGGCCGCCCCCGCGTTCATCAAAACCGTATTCCGTTTCGGTCCCTGTTCCCCATTTAAGATGGCAAGGGTGATCTTGGCGTTTTCCTCGGGCGTGCCGCCCTTCAGGTCCTCTTTGGTACAACGATCAAAGCCAAACTCCTCCGGGGTGATGACATAGGATTTGAACCAGCCGTCTCGCATTTCGCATACCGTCGTCGGCGCGCTCATGGAGATCTCATCCAGCTTATCCTGTCCGTATACCACCATCCCCCGTTTTACGCCCAGGTTCATGAGAACCTGCGCTAACGGCGTCACCAAATATTCATCGTATACCCCTAAAAGCTGCATGGTCGGACTGCCGGGATTGGTGAGGGGCCCTAAAATATTGAATACGGTACGGAAACCCAGCTCCTTGCGGATCGCCCCCACATATTTCATAGAGGTGTGATATTTCTGCGCGAAGAAGAAGCACATACCGACTTCATTCAGAAGCTCTATACATCTTTCCGGGCTTTGCTGAATGTTGACGCCCAGCGCTTCCAGACAGTCTGCCGTTCCGCATTGGGAAGAAGCGGCACGGTTGCCGTGTTTCGCCACCTTCATCCCGCCGGCGGCGGCGACGAGGGCGGAGGTGGTGGAAATGTTGAAGCTGTGGGCGCCGTCGCCGCCGGTACCGACGATCTCAAAAAGATCCATACCTGCTTTCACTTTCGTCGCGTGATCTCTCATGGCGGCGGCACAGCCCGCGATTTCCTCGGTGGTTTCCGCCCGGGTGCTCTTAGTCGCCAATGCTGCCAGAAAGGCGGCATTCTGCGTCGGCGTCGTTTCCCCGCTCATGATTTCGTTCATGACGTTGTATGCCTCCGCATAGGTGAGGTCTGCTTTATTGGATATTTTTTCAATTGCCGCTCTGATCATGATGATCTCTCCTTATTTTAAATAATTTTTTGCGTTCGCTTTCCGTCGTTCAAGTCTTTTGTCAGGCGCGCGGGGCGCCACCAGCGCTTCTTTATCAGCATCTTTTAACCTCCTAAAAAAGAAAAACTCCTTTGACTCTTCCCTGTCAAAGGAGTTCAAAATACAAAACGCCCTTGACAGAACGATGCGCTCTGTCAAGGACGAATAAAAAACTTATCCGCGGTGCCACCTTGATTCATAGGAACGACCCTATGCCCTTAGCGGGGTACCAACATACCCCCGGCATTTATACGCTTGCCTTCAGCGTCGCAGAATACTCTGAGAAGATCTCATTTGACTGCGCCCTCAGCGGTCCATTTGACAACTTGTTTCTTACCTGACTCTCAGCGCCACAGGCTCTCTGTAAAGGCATCGTTGCCGTTATCTCCGCTTCAACGGTTTACTCTATTAAATTCCTCCTTATTATATCACCAGTATAAAAGATTGTCAAGAGAAATAGCGCGGTTTTGTGAAGGTACTCTTTGGCGGCGGCAAAACCGGCCACTTACGTGGCCGGTTCCGCTTTGAGAGAAGAGAGGAGGAATCAAAATGGAGTTTACTTCGTCTGCTTGGCTTTCTTTTCCCGCGTCCAGCGCTTGACGATGGCGACGGTGCCCCAGGCAATCAGTCCGGCGGCCACGACGCCCTCGGCAATGAGGATGAAGTAGTAGTTCGGGAAGGGCAGCTGCCCGGCGGCCACGCCGTGGACGATGCCGTTCATGGCGTTGGAGTTGACGGTGGTGTACAGGATGTGCTTCACCGCCTGGCGGGCATAGTACTGGGAGGCGGGATTATTGATGTCCAGCTCCGCGTCGGTGTAATAGCCCGTGAGCTTTAGATCGCCGCCGGCCCGGATGCACTGCTCGGTGTCCATGACGCCGCCGCCGTCATAGTCGGTGATCACGGTGCCCCGGAAGCCCCACTCATTGCGAAGCACGCCGGTAATCAGATTATAGTTGCCGCCGGCCCAGGTGCAGCCGATCCGGTTGAAGGCGGACATCACCGCCATCACCTTGGGGATCTGGACCTGCTTTTCGGTGTAGGCGCCGTCCTTGTATTCCTGGACGGTGACAGTCTGAGTGCCCCGGCCCTCGACGCAGATCTGGAAGGGCTTCAGGTAGATCTCCCGGATGGCCTGCTCGTTGGCAAAGGTGGCCACATGGCTCCGGTGATCCTCCTGATCGTTGAGCGCGAAGTGCTTGATGTAGGCGTAGACGCCCTTTTCGGCGCAGGCCGTGGAGGCCTGGAGGGCCATCTGGCCGGACATGAAGCCGTCCTCGGAGTAGTACTCGAAGTTCCGGCCGGCGAAAGGCGTCCGGTGGATGTTCATGGCCGGAGCGTACCAGCCGGAGATGATGCCGATGTACTGGTGGTTGCCCCAGTTGCCGTCGGCGGCCAGGGCGTCCTCGCCCACATAGTAGCCATGGTAATAGGCGTTCTGCCGGTCCCAGCTGGCCGCCTGGTTGGTGGCGCAGGGATAGGTGATGGAGTAGGGCTCATGGGTGATGCCGCCCTCGTTCAGGCCGGAGGGGCCGTCATAGTCGATGGCCCGGGGCTTGCTGGCAGAAGCGGAGCTCAAAGTCTGATAGCCGCCGTTGCGGATGATATCGTGGAGCTCCTGGGGGTCCATCTGGTCGATCAGCGCGTCCCAGCCGCCCTCGGCTTCCACCTCGTCAAAGTCCCGGCCACGGTAGTCTATCAGCTCCAGATTGCCGGACTGGTTGTACTTCCCGGCCTTGGCGGCGGCGTCCTCCTCGGACATGGGGTTCATGGAGGCGCCCACGCCCCGGGCCTGGATATTGGCCTTGATCTCGTCGGAGACCTCCACCTCCCAGGTGTAGCCGTTTTTCTCGCTGAAGGGGCTC
>CANQXH010000004.1 GCA_947627745.1 uncultured Oscillospiraceae bacterium | reverse complement strand
CAGTCCTCAACGCGATAGGCGCCGCCCACCTCGCAGCCCACGTCGAGCCCCGCTTCCATGGCCTGGCAGGCCATATCAATGTGGCCCTCCCAGGCGCTGGTGATCAGCACCGCGTCGGCGTCCAGGGCCAGAAGGTCCCGGTAGTCCTCCGTCTGGGTGGGGCGGCAGCCCCGGGCTTTCTCAATCCGGTCCGCCGCGGCGGCGGTGCGGTCCGGGTAGGCGTCGCATACGCCCACCACCCGGATGTCCTCCATGGTCTTCAGCATCAGCTCCAGCATGGGGATCCCCCGCTGGCCGAAGCCGATCTGCACGATCTTTAAGTCCCGCTTCATCTTTTTGCTCCTTTCACAGGGCAAGGGTCTCCCCCTCCCGGCAGACCTGGTAGAAATGGCGCTCCTCCATCCGGTAAGCCTCGCCGCACAGGAGTGTCTTTCCGTCCCGGGTGTAAAAATAGGTCCCGTCGGGCAGGGCGTAGAAGCAGTGCCCCCGGCTGTCCCCTAAGGCGATATCCCACACCACCAGCAGCCCGTCCAGGCGCAGATCCCGGATTTGCTGGAAATGGGGAACGATGTTGATGTAGGTCAGGCCCAGGCCCGGCAGGAACCGCTGATAATTCGGGTCCACCGCCTCCCCCCGGAGCTCCGGGTGGGAATAGACCATGGCGGCGCTGTTCATGCTGCCGGCGCTGACGCCGATGATCGTTCCGGAATAGTCCCGGAGGAACCCTGCCAGGCCGATCTCCCGGAAAAACTGATTCTGGGTGGGCACATGGCCCCCGGCAAGAATGATCAGCTGGCTCCACTCCACCAGATCCCGGGCATCCAAAGGGTTGCGGCCGTCCAGCACCCGCAATTCCCCCCAGGGCATCCCGGCCTCCCCAAAGGCTCCGGCCATGTCCCAGGCAAAGTGATCGGTTCCATCCGGGTCGTTCGGGTCCGAGCAGACCATCAGGCACTTGGGTCGCTCCGGCAAGTCCGCCCGAAGCCGGTCCAAAAAACTATTGGCCGGGTTCAGAATCGCCCGGTCCGCCCCCGGCACGCAGGGGCTGCTGGTCAAATACAAGATCATTTTTCTCTCCTCCTCGTTGCCGTTCATTATACGCGGAAATGGGGGAAATAGCAAGACGGTATATTCCAAAAAATACCGCGCCGCGCTTTTTCCCCAAAAAGCGCGGCGCGGAGGGCTTGGGATCGTTAAGAGGTAACCGATGGTTTCATTATAATTCCCCGCCGTCCCTTTGGGAAGCCCCCCTGGGGGTTCTTTTTCCGTCTTTCAGCGCTCCCGCATAATGCGGCGGCGGGCAATGTTGATGGGTCCCTCCTGCATATGGTTGATCCACTCCAGACTTTTGCCGCAGCCGTAGGCCACGCAGGAATCCGGGTCGTCCGCTAGGGTGGTCTGGATGCCGGTATGCTCCATCAGCAGGGCGTCCATGCCCCAGATCTGGCTGCCGCCGCCGGTGAGGGTGATGCCGTTCTGAGAGATGTCCCCCACCAGCTCCGGAGAGCTCTGCTCCAGCACGGAGAGGACCTCGTCGGCGATCTGCCGACCCAGGCGGCGCAGGGCGTTATAAATTTGGGAGGACAGAATGGTGATATCCCGGGGCCTGCCGGTCTTGGTGTCCCGGCCCCGGACGTTCATGGAAATGTCCTGGGGGCGGGGATAGACGCAGCCGATCTGAATTTTGATGTTCTCCGCCGTAGCCTGGCCGATGACCACGCCAAACTGCCGCCGGACGAACCGGGCTACGGCGTCGTCAAAGGCGTCCCCCGCCACCTTGATGGAGGAGGAGGCCGCTACCCCGTTCATGGACAGCACGGCGATATCGGTGGTGCCGCCGCCGATATCCACCACCATGTACCCGCTGGGACCGCTGATGTCCAGATTGGCGCCCAGCGCCGCCGCCAGAGGCTCCTCGATGAGGTACACCCGGCGGGCGCCGGCCTCGATGGCGGCATTGATCACCGTCCGCTCCTGGACCTCCGTCACCCCGCTGGGCACGCAGATCACCACCCGGGGCTTGGGGGTAAACAGGCTGGTGCGGGTAGCGGTGCGGAACAGCCGCTGGAGCATCCGCACGGTCATCTCATGGTCGGAGATGACTCCGTCCTGGAGGGGGTGCATAGCCACCACATTTCCGGGGGTCCGGCCCAGCATATTCCGGGCGGCGGCCCCCACCTGGAGGATCCGGCCCGTATTCTTGTCCACCGCCACCACCGACGGCTCCCGCACCACGATGCCCCGGTTGTGGACATAGATCAGCACATTGGAGGTGCCCAAATCCACGCCCAGGTCATTTGTAAACAGTTGGAATGGCATTTGAAATGGCATAAAAATCACCCGTTATCCTTTTTTCTCCCCCCGGCGGCTACCGCGCCCAGGGTCACGCGCTCCGCTCCCGCCGTCAGCAGCATCCGCGCGCATTCGCTGGCGGTGGCGCTGGTGGTGAGAATATCGTCCAGCAGCAGAATTTTCTTTCCCCGCACCTGCCCCGGATCCAAGACCTGGTAGATCCCCAGCACATTGGCCCGGCGCTGAGCCGGCCCGGAAATGCCGGACTGGGGCGGGTTGTCCCATTTTTTCCGAAGCGTGGGCGTGGGTTCCCTGCCCAATTCCGCCCCCACCGCCTGGGCCAAAAGCCGGGCCTGATCATAGCCCCGCTTCCGCAGGCGCTTGGCGCTGACCGGGATCCAGGTAAGCAGGTCGAAATCCGTCAGATCTTCCTCCGTCAGCTTCATAGCAAGCATTCTACCGTAACAGGAAGCATAGTGCCGGGCGCCGTGAAACTTGTACCGCAGCAAACTGCGCCGCACTACCTTGTCATAATACCACACCGCGGTCCATCGGTCAATAAATTCCTTTCCGCCGGAGGGCCGGGGATGAAGAGGCCTGTCCATCCGGCACCCATGGCACAGGTCCGTCTCCTCCCCCTCCAGCAGTCTCCCGCAGAGTACGCACTTGGGCGGAAACAGAAGGGCCTTCAGCCACCGGATCAGCATGGCTTCTTCTCCTGGAGGCGCAGCTTGAGACCGGTGTAGCGCCTGCCCACCCGAACCGCGTTGGTCATGGTCTCCACCGTTTCCGGTCTGCCCACCAAAATCAGCAGCTCCCGGGCCCGAGTGATGGCAGTGTAGAGAACGCTGCGGTTATATAAGTACCCGGAGCCGCCCCATACGGCCATGACCACCGCCCGGTACTCGCTGCCCTGGCTCTTGTGGACGGTCATGGCGTAGGCCGGTTCCAGCTCTCCCAACTGGGTAAAGTCGTACTCCGCCTCCCGGTCCTCAAAGACCACGGTCACGGTCTCCATGGCGGGGTCGATCTTCTGAATGGTGCCCACATCCCCGTTGAAGATTCCGGCCCCGATGGCGGAGCCGTCGGTTTTCTTCCACAAAATGTCGTAATTATTCCGGATCTGCATCACCCGGTCCCCCTCCCGGTAGGAAAATCCTCCCCAGGTCCGCTCCTTTTTGGCCGGAGACGGCGGGTTGAGCCGGGCCTGGAGCCGCTTGTTCAGCTCCCAGGTGCCCACCGGCCCCTTCCTAGTGGGGGACAGCACCTGAATCTGCCCGGCGGGGATGCCCATGTTTTGGGGCAACCGCTTCTCGCACAGGTCAGTGATGGTCTGGGCCACCGCCTCCTCCGACCGGCAGGGCAGGAAGAAAAAGTCGCTGTTCCGGCTCCGGAGGTCCGGCAGCTCTCCCCGGTTGACCCGGTGGGCGTTCATGACAATCAAACTCCGCTGGGCCTGGCGGAAAATCTCCGTCAGCCGCACCGTGGGCAGTACGCCGCTGCGGAGCATATCCCCAAAGGGAAACCCCGGTCCCACCGGGGGGAGCTGATCCGGGTCCCCCACCAAAATCAGCCTCCGGCGGGGCGGAATGGCCCGGAGCAGGCTGCCCAGCAGCAGCACGTCCACCATGCTCATCTCGTCCACGATCACCGCGTCGGCCCGGAGGGGATTGCCCTCGTCCCGGGCGAAGAACATTTTCCCGGTATTGGGGTCGATGCCCGCCTCCAGCAGCCGGTGGATGGTGGAGGCGTCCCGGCCCGTCACCTCGGTCAGCCTCTTGGCGGCCCGGCCCGTGGGGGCGGCAAGCAGGCACTTGAGACCCATCTGAGAATAGAGGGACAGCACACCGTTCAAAATGGTGGTCTTACCGGTGCCGGGGCCGCCGGTGATCAGCAGGACCCCGGACTGAGCCGCCTCCCGGATGGCCCGTGCCTGCTGGGGGGCGTATTTCAGCCCGCTGCTCCTTTCCGCCTGGGCGAGCATCTCCTCCAAATTGGCGGGGGCGCCGTATTCTTCCTCCGCCAGCTCCCGCAGGCGGCGGGCCGCCTCCGTCTCCGCCTGGTACAGCTCCGGCAGGTAGACAATATCGATCCCCGCCAGCCGGTCCGCAATCAGCCGCTGGGCCTCCAGCAGCCGGGTAGTCCCTTCCGCCGCGGCCTCTTGGGGGATGGAAAGCAGCTGCCCGGTGGCCAGGGCCAGCTTGTCCCTGGGCAGGAAGCTATGACCGGCGGCCAGGTTGTACCGCATCTCGAACAGCAACCCCGCCTCCACGCGCCGAGGATCGTCGGCCGCCACGCCCAGCTCCACGGCGAAGGCGTCCACCGGGGCGAAGGGGGCGTCCAGCCCGTCGTCCATCAGCAGATAGGGATCCTGATAGAGCAGCTCCATGGTCCGCTCCCCGTAGATTTTATAGGTGCGCACCGCCAGCTCCGCCGGCAGGTGGTGCAGGGCGAAAAATTCCATGATCTGCCGCAGCCCGGACTGGGCCCGGAACAGCTGGCCCACGGCGATGGCCTTGGCCTGGGAAATCCCCGGCACCTGGGCCAGCTTCTCCGGCTCCCGCTCCAGGATCCGCAGGGTATCGTCCCCAAACTGGGAGACGATCCGGGCCGCCATTTTCACGCCGATGCCCTTGATGGCGCCGCTGGACAGGTAGGCCAGGATCTCCGCCCCGGTCTGGGGCATCAGCCGCTCCAAAAACTCCGCCTCAAACTGGCGGCCGTAGTTGGCGTGGCTGGCCCAGCGGCCGGTCACCACCAGCCGCTCCCCCACCGCCGGCATGGGCACGGTGCCTACCACGGTGACGGTCTGGCCGCTACCACAGTCCAGGCGCAGCACGGCGTAGCCGTTGTCATAGTTTTGGTATACTACCGCGCTGACCGCGCCCTGCAAGATCTCCAGCTCCTGTTCCCCCAAGGGTCTCCGCCTCCCGCGCCAGCCGGGCGGGAAGCTCCGCCAGACTGCAAAATTCCACGCCCCGATCCTGAAACCTTGCCCGCTCCCCCTCGTCCAGGGGGCAGTCCGCCCAAATCAGCCGTCCGGGGGCCAGCCCCAGCTCTCTAAGCCACAGCCAGCGCAGGGCAAAGGCCGTCCGGCCCAGGCAGACCGCCGCCCCGCTGGGCTTGGGCAGGGCCAGTCCCAGCAGGCAGGCCAGCGCGCAAACCGCGCCGAAAGCCGCCAGGCATCCCAAAATCACAGTCAGAAGCATTCCAAACCACCTCTATGGGTAGAATATGCCTCTTCTCCCGGATCGGTGTGGGGTTTTTCTTTAGTTTACAATATTTTGGGAAAAAAGGAAAGCCCCTTTCCCGAAAAACTTTCCCTTCAATCAAAAAACGCCTCCATCGGCGCCGGAACGAAAAAATATTTGAGAAAGGGGGGTAATTTGCCTTGAATCTTCCTCCGCCATGGAGTATAATAACCTTTAGATTAAGAGGGGGGCTTTGCCTTTGAAGAATTTGCAGCTGCTGGTCTGGCTCACCCAGCTTGGGCTGTCCGTCGCCGTGCCACTGGCCGGCTGCGTGTGGCTGTCCACCTGGCTCCGGGACACCTTTTCCCTGGGGGACTGGGTGCTGTGGGTCGGCGTGGCCTTTGGCGCGGTGTGCGCCCTGGAGGGGTTTTTATCCAGCCTGCGGGTGCTTAACCGGATCTCTAAGGAAAAAAAGGACGATCCCCCCGACGTTTTTTTCAACGATCACGCTTGAGGAGAAGACTATGGATTCCAGGAAAACCATCCTGAAGGAAACGCTCCTCGTCACCGGGGGAATGGCGGCGGGGATCGCCGTCATGTTCGCCGTATTCGCCGCCCTGGGATACTGGGATCTTACGGTCCTATGGGGTGGGCTGATCGGCGGCGGGCTGTCCCTGGCAAACTTCCTGCTGATGAGCGTGGGGGTCAACGCCGCGGCGGACCGGGCGGAACAGCAGAACGTGAAGGGCGGCCAGAGCGTCATTGCCGCCTCCTTCCTGCTGCGGTACGCCGGGCTGTTTCTGGGCCTGTTCCTGGCCGCCAAAAGCGGGCAGTGCAACCTGATCGCTCTGCTGCTGCCCCTGCTTTTCCCCCGCTTGATCCTGACCCTGGGGGCATTTTTCCGGAAGAAGGAGGATCGCCCGGCATGAATGTGAACGTCAACGGCGCGTACATCTATTTTTATATTCCTATTTTCGGGGGCATCCCCGTGACCCAGACCACCCTTTCGCTGCTGCTGGTGACGGTATTTCTCAGCATCACGGGGTATTTTCTGGGGAAAAACCTACAAAAGCGGCCGGGAAAGCTTCAGGTTTTGGTGGAAAAGGCGGTGACCATGCTCCGCACCCTGGTGGTGGAGACCATGGGGGAGCACAACGTCTCCTGGACGCCCTTTATTGGAACGCTGTTCCTGTCCTCCATCTGCGGCTCTCTCATCAGCATGCTGGGCTTCTTCCGCTCCACTACGGCAGACCTCAGCGTGACGCTGACCTGGGCGCTGATGGTCAGCGCTATCATCTGGTACAACTCCATCAAACGCAACGGCTTCCTCGGCTGGCTCAAGGGCTTTACCGAGCCGGTGGCGGTGATGACCCCCATGAACCTGATCTCCGAGGTGGCCCAGCCGGTCAGTATGGCCTTCCGTCACTTTGGCAACGTGGCCGGCGGCGGGGTCATTACCAGCATTCTCTACACCGCCCTCAGCGCCGCCTCCACCATCCTGATCGGCCTGATCTCCGGCACCTGGATCGTGCCGGTGGTGGTGCTGGCCCTGGGCGGCGGGCTGTTCTTCCTGGGAAAGAAGCGGAAAAAGACGCCGCTGTGGATCGTGGGCATCGTCCTGGCTGTACTGGGGCTGTTGGGGCTGCTGGAATTTTCCGGGCTGCTCACCGGGGTGCCCATTCTGGAGTTCGGCATTCCGGCGGTGCTGTCGCTGTACTTTGACCTGTTTTCCGGCTTTATTCAGGCCTTTGTGTTCAGCCTGCTGAGCATGGTCTACATCTCCGGGGCCTGTCCACCACCGGAGGAAGTCCCTTCGTCAACGTGAAAGCCATCACCGCGCTTTCTCAAAATAAACAAAAAATCCGTAAATCTTGGTTTGGAGGAAACTTTTATGGAACACGCGATTATTAAGGCCGCCTGCGCCATCGGCGCCGGCATCTGCATGGGCATCGGCGCCATCGGCCCCGGCATCGGCGAAGGCATCGCCGTCAGCAAGGCCCTGGAGGGCATGGCCCGTCAGCCCGAGGCCACCAGCACCCTGCGGACCAACATGCTGCTGGGCTGCGCCGTGGCGGAGACCACCGGCATCTACTCCCTGGTCATCGCCTTTGTCATCATGTTCGGCATCAACTGATCTTCTTCTCCCCATTTTTTGACGAAAGGAGCGAAAAAGCGTGGGATTTGAAGATTTTATGGGCGTGAACCTGTGGGACGCCCTGTTTGCCCTTGCCAACTTTCTGGCCCTCTTTTTCGTGCTGAAAAAATTCCTGTTCGGCCCGGTGATGAAGATGATCGATTCCCGCCAAAAGGAGATCGACGACACCTACGCCGCCGCCGGTCAGGCCCGGTCCGAGGCCGAGGCTCTGCGCGCGGAGTATGAGCAGAAGCTCTCCGTGGCCGCCGACACCGGAGAACGTCTGGTGAAGGAGGCCGTGGCCCGGGGCCAGAGCCGGGAGGAGGAGATCCTCCGCCAGGCCAACCGGGAGGCCGACGCCATCCGGCAGAAGGCTGCCGCGGACATTGCCCAGGAGCGGAAAAAAGCGGTCAACGACGCCAAGGACGAAATCTCCGACCTGGCCCTGGCCATTGCCGGAAAGGTCGTGGGCAAGAGCCTGGACGGCGATGAGCAGGCCGCCCTGGTGGACCGCTTCATCGAGCAGTTGGGTGGTGAAGCATGAGCCCCGCCGCCGAGCGCTACGGCCAGGCGCTCTACGACCTGGCCCGGGACGAAGGCCTCTCCGGTTCGATGCTGGAGGAGCTGGAATCCCTGTCTGAGATTTTTGCCCAGGAGCCCGGGTATCTCCGGCTGCTGGATTCTCCGGCGCTGCCCAAGCAGGAGCGGCGCGCCATCGCCGACCAGGCCCTGCGAGGCCGGGTGGAGCCCTATGTGCTGAATTTCATCAAGCTGCTCTCCGAAAAGGGCTATGCCCGTCAGTTTCCCGACTGTGTGAAGGTCTTTCGGGAGCAGTACTACGCCGACAACGGCATCGTGAGCGTGACGGCGGTCACCGCCGTGGCCCTCACGGACGAGCAATGCCGCCGTTTGACAGAAAAGCTGGAGCAGATTACCGGCAAGACCGTGAAGCTCCAGTGCCGGGTGGACCCCAAGACCCTGGGGGGCGTGCGGCTGGACTATGACGGAAAACGGGTGGAGGACACCGTGGCGGGCAGGCTGGACGCCATTCGGGCC
Source organism: uncultured Oscillospiraceae bacterium (assembly GCA_947627745.1). Lineage (GTDB taxonomy): Bacteria > Bacillota > Clostridia > Oscillospirales > Oscillospiraceae > Faecousia. The sequence goes on along the minus strand of CANQXH010000004.1, from coordinate 45,555 downwards.
ATGCTGCGCTCCACGGTCCTGTGACCTCCGACGGAATAAGAAAGCAGGGACGCTATGGAAGCAAGACACGAACAGATCACCAAGATCATCCGTGAACAAATCAAAAATTACGAGGCCCGCCTGGAGCAGAGCGAGACCGGCGTGGTCATCCTGGTAGGCGACGGTATCGCCCGGGCCGCCGGGCTGGACAACTGCATGGCCGGCGAGCTGTTGGAATTTCCCAACGGCGCCTACGGCATGGCCCAGAATCTGGAGGAGGATGCGGTGTCCATCGTGGTGCTGGGCAACGATCAGGGCATCCAGGAGGGGGACACGGTCAAACGCACCGGCCGGGTGGTGTCCGTTCCCGTTGGGGAAGGGCTGATCGGCCGAGTGGTGGACGCCCTGGGCCAGCCCATCGACGGCAAAGGCCCCATCGAAGCGGCGGACTACCGCCCCATCGAAGCCCCCGCCCCGGGCATCATTGACCGGGAGCCGGTGAACGTGCCCTTACAGACCGGCATCAAGGCCATCGACTCCATGATCCCCATCGGCCGGGGCCAGCGGGAGCTGATCATCGGCGACCGGCAGACCGGCAAGACCACCATCGCCACCGATACCATTTTGAATCAGAAGGGGAAAAACGTCATCTGCGTGTATGTGGCCATTGGTCAGAAGCGGTCCACCGTGGCTCAGATCGTGAACAACCTGACCCTGGGCGGGGCTATGGACTACACCATCGTGGTCTCCGCCACCGCCTCGGAGCTGGCTCCCATGCAGTACATCGCTCCCTACTCCGGCTGCACCATGGGCGAATACTTTATGCATCAGGGCAAGGACGTGCTGTGCATTTACGACGACCTGAGCAAGCACGCCGTGGCCTACCGGGCCATTTCCCTGCTGATCCGCCGTCCCCCCGGACGGGAGGCCTATCCCGGCGACGTGTTCTACCTCCACTCCCGGCTGCTGGAGCGGGCGGCCCACCTGGCCCCGGAGAAGGGCGGCGGCAGTCTGACCGCCCTGCCCATCATCGAGACTCAGGCCGGCGACGTGTCCGCCTACATCCCCACCAACGTCATTTCCATCACCGACGGGCAGATCTTCCTGGAATCCGAGCTGTTCAATTCCGGGATCATGCCCGCCGTGAACCCGGGCATTTCCGTGTCCCGGGTAGGCGGCGCGGCCCAGATCAAGGCCATGAAAAAGGTGGCGGGTTCCCTAAAGTTGCTCTATTCCCAGTACCGGGAGCTGCAGAGCTTCGCCCAGTTCGGCTCCGACCTGGACGCGGACACCAAAGCCCGGCTGGCCCTGGGCGAGCGGATCGTAGCGGTGTTGAAGCAGAAGAACAACGCCCCCGTGGAGGTGGCCCACCAGGTGTGCATCCTCTACGCCGTGACCAACGGCTACCTGAAGGACGTGGCGGTGGAGCGGATCCCCGAATTTGAAGCACGGCTCTCCGAATACCTGGAAAACCGGCATAGCGGGATCCTGGAGGCCATCCGCGCCACCGGCAAGCTGGAACCGGCCACGGAGGAGGCGCTGAAGGAAGCCCTCACCGCCCTGCTGGCGGAATTCAACCCGGTATAAGGAAGGAGGCCGCCCATGGCTGGCGTTTCCACCAAGGAGATCAAAAACCGCATCAAGAGCATGGAGAGTACCAAGCAGATTACCAAGGCCATGGAAATGGTCGCCGCCTCCAAGCTCCGCCGGGCCCAGACCCAGGTGCTATGTTCCCGGCCCTATTTTGAGATCCTGTACGAAACCATCAACGACATTGTGGACTCCAACCGGGAGTTCTCCTCCCCCTACCTGCTGCCCCGGACGGGAAACCGGGTGGCCTATGTGGTCATCGCCGGGGACCGGGGTCTGGCAGGGGGCTACAACAGCAATATTCTAAAGCTCTGCTACGCCGAGATGGAGGGAAAAAACGCCTCCGTCCTTCCCCTGGGGAAAAAGGCGACGGACTTTTTCCACGCCCGAAAGACGCCGATCCTGACGGAGGCTTACAGCGTCGCCGAGGATGTGTCCGTGGGGGACTGCTTCACCATGGCGAAGACGCTGTGCAAAGCCTACCTGGCGGGAGAATTTGACGAAATCCGGGTGGGGTACACCAATTTTGTCTCCGTCCTGTCCCAGACCCCCGCTACATTGCGGTTGCTGCCCCTGCTGCGGCAGGAATCGGCGGAAAAGAGGCCCTCCGGCCCGGAAATCCTCTACGAGCCGGACAGCGGGGCCGTGTTTGACGCCATTATCCCGGAATACCTGGGCGGTATCCTTTATGGCGCCCTGTGCGAGAGCCGGGCCGCCGAGCAGGCTGCCCGCCGCACCGCCATGGACTCCGCCACCTCCAACGCGGAGGATATGATCGCAGACCTGAGCCTGAAATTCAACCGGGCCCGCCAGGCCGCCATTACCCAAGAGATCACCGAGATTGTGGCCGGGGCATAAAGGGCCTCGGAAATTTTCCAAACCGCCCTGTTCCATTACTTAACAAGGAGTTGTAGCCTATGGCGAAACATGAGGGAGCCGTGACCCAGGTGATGGGCCCGGTTCTAGATATCCGCTTTGAAGACGGGCAGCTGCCCCAGCTGCTCAGCGCCATTGAAATTCCCCATGGGGCACGCACCATCGTGGCGGAGGTGGCCCAGCACATCGGGGACAATGTGGCCCGGTGCGTCGCCATGAGCTCCACCGACGGCTTGCAGCGGGGTGCGAAGGCCTACGATACTGGCAGCTCTATCACTGTGCCCGTGGGCGAGGAATGCCTGGGCCGGGTGTTCAATCTGCTGGGCCAGCCCATCGACGAGCAGGGCCCGGTAGCGGCTCAGGAGCGCTGGCCCATCCACCGCCCCGCCCCCAGCTATGAGGAGCAGGAGCCCGCCACAGAGATCCTGGAAACCGGTATTAAGGTGGTGGACCTGATCTGCCCCTACGCCAAGGGCGGCAAGATCGGCCTGTTCGGCGGCGCCGGTGTGGGCAAGACCGTACTGATCATGGAGCTGATCAACAACGTAGCAAAGGCCCACGGCGGCATTTCCGTGTTCACCGGCGTGGGGGAACGGACCCGGGAGGGCAACGACCTGTACCGGGAGATGACCGAGTCCGGCGTTCTGCACAAGACCGCCATGGTCTACGGGCAGATGAACGAGCCCCCCGGAGCCAGAATGCGGGTGGGCCTTTCGGGCCTGACCATGGCCGAGTATTTCCGGGATGTGAAGCACCAAGACGTGCTGCTGTTTATCGACAACATCTTCCGCTTTACCCAGGCCGGTTCCGAGGTCTCGGCCCTCCTAGGCCGGATGCCCTCCGCCGTGGGCTACCAGCCCACCCTGGCCACGGAAATGGGCGCTCTCCAGGAGCGGATCACCTCCACCAAGGCCGGCTCCATCACCTCCGTCCAGGCGGTCTACGTCCCGGCGGACGACTACACCGACCCGGCGCCCGCCACCACCTTCGCCCATCTGGACGCCACCACCGCCCTGGACCGGGGCATCGCCTCCCTGGGCATCTACCCGGCGGTGGATCCCCTGAGCTCCACCTCCCGGATCCTGACCCCGGAGATTCTGGGCCGGGATCACTATGAGACCGCCCGGGGCGTCCAGCGGATCTTACAGCGGTACAAGGAGCTGCAGGACATCATCGCCATCATGGGCATGGACGAGCTCAGCGAGGAGGACAAGCTGACCGTGGCCCGGGCCCGGAAAATTCAGCGGTTTCTGTCCCAGCCCTTCACTGTGGCGGAGCAGTTCACCGGTTACGAGGGCAAGTATGTGCCTCTGAAAGAGACCATTCGGGGCTTCCGGGAGATCATCGAGGGCAAGCACGACCAGATCCCCGAGTCCTACTTCCTCTTCGCCGGCACCATCGACGAGGTAGTGGAAAAGTACCGGAGGGATCAGGCATGACCTCCTTTCCCCTGAAAATCGTTACCCCTGACGGGCTGCTGTTCGACGGCCAGGCGGAGGAGCTGATCGTCCGCACCACCAGCGGGGACATGGGCATCCTGGCGGGGCATCTGCCCTGCGTGGCGCCCCTGGGCATGGGCCGGGCGGTGATCGTCACCGACGGCCAGCGCCGCTACGCCGCCTGCATCGGCGGGATGCTCTCCGTCACAGGTCAGGGCGTGACCCTGGTACCCACCACCTTCGAGTGGGCGGACCGGATCGACGTGCCTCGAGCGGAGGCCTCGGAAAAGCGGGCCAAAACGGTCCTGGCCAACAAATCCGCCTCCGACGCGGATCTGCGCCTGGCCGAGGCCCGGCTCAAACGGGCGCTGGTGCGGAAAAGCGTGGGCAGCAGACAGTTTTAAGAAGCCTAAAAGGCCGCCGGTTGAGCCGGCGGCCTTTCCTTTGGTTTTCGCTATTTTTCTTCTTTTTTTACCCGCTCCGGGGAAAATCCTGGGAAATATTCCTCCACAAAATCTACCTTTTCCACCCGAAATTCCCGTCCGTCCAGATACTGGAGCGCACCGCCGGGGGTCAAAAAGCGGAAGGCCAGCCGGTAGGCGTACAGGGCCTGATAATTCCGGTCAAACCGCTTGTCCAGCTTCCCATATTTCCCGTCCCCCAGCAGGGGGTGCCCGGCATGGGCGAACTGGGCCCGGATCTGATGGGTCCGGCCGGTGATCAGGCGGCACTCTACCAACGACAGTCCGTTCCGGCTCTCCAAAACCCGGTAGTCCGTCCGGCAGCTCTTGGCGCCGGGCTGGGGCTGATCCGTGATAAAGACCCGGTTTTTCACCGAATCCTTGAAGAGAAATCCGGTCAGCGATCCCTCCCGGGGCTTGGGGGTCCCCTCCACAATGGCGAGATAGACCTTTTCCAGCTCCCTGTCCTTGATCTTCTGGTTGAGAATTCGCAGGGCCTCCGCGTTTTTCGCGGCGATGACGATGCCCCCGGTGTTCCGGTCGATCCGGTTGCACAGCGCCGGGGCGAAGACGTTCTCCCCTCTCGGCCGCCACTCCCCCTTCTGATACAAGTATGCCTGGATGTGGTCGATCAGGGTCCGGCCGTACTCCGCCCCGTCGTGGGGATGGACCGCTAAACCCGGGCGCTTGTCCGCAAGCAAGATGTTTTCGTCCTCGTACACCAGATTCAGCCGGGGACTCGTCACGGTGAGGTAGGCGTTATCCTGCCGGGGGGTCTCAAAGAACTCGTCGTTGATATAAAGCTGCAACACGTCCCCGGCTTCCAGCCGGGTGTCCCGCTCCGCCCGGGCGCCGTTGCGCTTGATCCGCTTCAGGCGGATGTACTTCTGAGCCAGGGAGGCAGGCAGCAGGGGCACCGCCTTACTCAAAAAACGGTCCAGACGCTGGCCCGCGTCGTTGGGACCGATGGTCAATTCCTTCATTACAGCAGCGTCTTTCCGATATCCTGATCAAAGTGCCGGTTGATCTGCTCCGTGAACTCCTGGGCGGCGTTGTAGCCCATTTTCCGCTGCCGGTTGTTCATGGCCGCCACCTCCAAAATGATGGCCAGGTTCCGGCCCGGGGTGATGGGAATGGTGTTCATTGGGACCTTCACCCCCAGAATGTCCATGTACTGATCCTCCAGCCCCAGCCGGTCGTACACATCCTGGCTGTTCCAGGGCACCACGTTCACCACCAGATTGATCTCGTTTTCCAGCTTAATGGCGCCCACGCCAAACAGGGTGGCCACGTTGATGATGCCGATGCCTCTGAGCTCGATGTAATTGCGGATCAGCTCCGGGGCGGTGCCCACCAGGGAGGTCTCGGAGATCTTCCGGATCTCCACAGCGTCGTCGGCGATCAGGCGATGGCCCCGCTTCACCAGCTCCACGGCGGCCTCGCTTTTGCCGATGCCGCTGTCCCCCACCAGAAGGACTCCCTCGCCGTAGACCTCCATCAGTACCCCATGGCGGGTGATCCGGGGGGCCAGGGCAGCTTTCAAGTAGGCGATGATGGCGGAAACGATGGTGCTGGTAGCCTCCGGGCTGCGCAGAACAGTGACGTTGTGCTTTTTGGCGACATTCATCAGCTCCGGACTGGGCTTCAGGTTTCGGGACAGGAGCAGCGCCGGGAATTTGTAGGAAAACAGCCGATCCAGCGTCAGTGCCCGCTCGGTGGCGGTGAGCTTGCGCAGATAGCTGGCCTCCACATTGCCGATGACCTGGAGGCGCATGGGTTCAAAATGGTCAAAGTACCCCGCCAGCTGGAGCCCGGGCCGGGCCACATCCTCCACCGTCAGCCGGATGGAGCCATAGTCGGTGGCGCTGTAAACCACCTCCAAATGAAACGCCTGCACCAGCGTTTTCAGCGGAACACTGTAGGTCTCTACCATATTCGGACCTTCCTTCACCCAAAATTCCTACCGGCGGAGAGAATTCTTTCCCCGCCCCCTGCCTTACTGGGCTATTATACCTGCTGAAAAGCAAAATAGCAATCAAATTTTCAAAAAAGATAAAAAATTACGAAAAAAGACTTGCTTTTTTCCCGAAACTTTGGTATCATACTAGGGCGCTTTGAAAAGCGCGGCCAAATCAGTGTGGATAGGAGGTGCGGGAATGGCAAAGTGTGATTATTGCGGCAAGGGTGTGACCTTCGGAATCAAGGTTTCTCACTCCCACAGACGCTCCAACCGGGCATGGAAGCCCAATGTCAAACGCGTCAAGGCCATCGTCAATGGAACGCCGTGCCATGTGTACGCTTGTACCAGATGCCTTCGTTCCAACAAGGTCCAGCGTGCCATCTGACAAATACAAACCGGCGCCGGAACGGCGCCGGTTTTCTCATTGATTTTGGGATTGCGCGGAGGGCCATTTCATGGTATAATAGCCGCAAGGCGGCTATTATACTTTGATTTTGTCCTTATTCTCCCGCCCTGCGGGCGGGAGGAAAAGGCACCGCAAAGGAATGCAAGTCGTTTTTCCGCCTGAAGGGCGGGAAAAATCTGTACACGGCGGGAGAAAGGGGGCGCTTCCCATGCGAATATTGGTTCTGTCCGACTCCCACTCGGTGCTCCGCACCATGCGGGCCTATGTGGCCAAGGTCCAGCCCGAGGCCATCATTCATTTGGGAGACTATTACGCCGACGGGCAGGTCCTGGCGGAGGAGAATCCCCATCTGGTGGTCCATCAGGTGCCGGGAAACTGCGACCTGTACCGGGTGCCGGGGTCCACAGCCATGACCCTGTGCTACCCCGTGGGCGGTGTGAAGCTGTACATGACCCACGGGCATATGCAGCATGTAAAGCTGGGCCTGGGCCGGCTTCTAAAGGACGCCCAGGAGGCCCACGCCCAGGCGGTGCTGTTCGGGCACACCCATGAGCCCCTGTGCCGTCAGGAGCCCGACGGGCTTTGGGTGCTGAATCCGGGCAGCTGCGGCTTTGCCGGAACCGCCGGACTGATCGAAACAAAAGATGGCTCCATCATCCGCTGCGCCATCCTGACCCGGGAAGATTTGGAGGAAAAGCCATGATCCTGACGGTGGATATCGGCAACTCTCATATTGTTCTGGGCGGCTTTGAAGGGGACGCCCTCCGGTTCCAGGCCCGCATAAGGACGGAGCCGGGGAAAACCGCGGATCAGTACAGCGTGGATCTGAAGATCCTGCTGGATGTAAACGGTCTCGCCCCCGGCCAAATTGAAGGCGCCATCATCGCCAGCGTGGTACCCCAGGTGCTCAACGACTTCCGCGCCGCCATTGAGAAGCTCACCGGCAAGCACCCACTGGTGGTGGGCCCGGGACTGAAAACCGGGTTAAACATCCTTCTGGAAAACCCCGCCCAGACCGGCGCGGACCTGGTGGCGGCGGATGTGGCGGCTCTCAGAAGCCACCAGCCGCCCCTGATCCTCATCGACATGGGCACCGCCACCACCTTCTCGGTGCTGGACAAAAACGGGGCCCACATCGGCGGCTGCATCTGCCCGGGAGTCCAGATCTCCCTGGACGCGCTCATGAGCAGCACCGCCCTGCTGCCCGGCATCCAGCTGGACAAGCCCAAGCGGGTCATCGGTCGGAATACCATCGACGCCATGCGCAGCGGCGTCCTGCTGGGCGCCGCCTCCATGCTGGACGGCATGGTTGCCCGGATCGAAGCGGAACTGGGCCAAAAGACTACGGTCATCGCCACCGGGGGCATCGCCCCCTTCCTGACGCCTCTGTGCGCTACCCCCATGATCTACGATCAGGATCTGGTGCTGAAGGGCCTGGCGATTCTTTACCGGGAAAACCGGCGGAGCTAGAGCACCAGCAGCATGGCGACGATCGCCGCCACACTGCCGGCAATGGCCAGCATCAGCAGGGCGTCCAGGAGCCGGTGGCTCCACTTCACCTTGGGCGCGGCGTTGGGAAAGGGAATGGGCTCCCGCACGGGCGGGGCAGGCATGGGCTCTAAACGAAGGGCTGCGGACTGTCTCATCAATAAAACCTCCTTGTGTATTTCTGACACAAGGATATCACAGATTTAGTCCGTTAAAATGGACTAATTCACCGTTTCTTCCAATTTCTCTCTCTTGCATCCTGCCGGAAAATATGCTATACTAGAGAAAACGCGGGAAGCCCGGTTTGGGCGCGGAGGTGGCTTATGCGTGACGGCAACACGATGACGGAAAAATATCTCTCCTTCCGGGAGCGGCTCCAGCCGGGTCTGGACGCGACGGGGACGTTTCTGGGGGGCGTGGGCCACGCCTTCAAGCTGGTATTTACATACCTGGTGCGGATGCGCAAGGTCCTGCTGTCCATCCCGGTGCTGGTTTTGGCCGTTCAGCTGGCCCAGTACAACACGGAGCATCTGCCGGAGCAGGTGGGGATCGACTTGCAGACCACCGGGGAATTTGCCCTGATGATCTCCCGGAACGCCGCGGTGATGGGTCCCCTGGTGCTGACGGTGCTGTGTCTGGTGCTGATGTTCTGCTCCCGCAGGACCATGTATCCATGGATCATCAGCGTATTCTCCCTGGTGCTGCCGCTGTTACTGCTGCTGACCAATATGTACCCGGCGTAAAAATTTTTCGCTCCCGCCTAAAAGGCGGGAGCGTTTTTTGTAACAGGCAGGGGCGCGGGGCCGTCAAGGCCGCACAGGCGCGGATACATCGTACTCCGCCAGTCACACCGCCCCTTGATAACACATGTACTCCCCCACGCACCGAAAGCCCAAGGCCAGCGCGTCCGCCTGACTCTCACGGTCATTGAAAAATACCATGGACCCAGCCCCGTCGGCCTTTGCTCCGTTCAAGGCCGCCGTCACCAACGCCCAGTATGCCTCGGCGTCATAGGCGGCTGGGAAAAACATGCCGAATATCTCCCCCATCTCGCTGTCCTTCCGGGCTTGGAGGGCTCCCATCGGCACACCGCCGGGCATATACAGCAGCAGCCGCCAGTCGTCCATGTTCGCAAGCAGCCTGTCCGAGTTCCAATACATTTCCTCATGCCCGGCATGGAGAGCGCGGAACAGTTCAAAATTCTCCCTCGTCACCGGTATCACATCCGTGTTCGGCTGCCGGGGCTCGTAACGGCCAAGGTCAAACACATCGTTAAAAGCTCGTTCAATACAGGTAAAGCCTTCGGCCTCCAGCACCGCTTTCGCCTGTGTATTCTCTCCGGGGAAGCCCAGATAGAGCTCGCTTCCGGGAAAACGCTCATGCGCGAAGGCGACAAATTCTTCGATCGCGTCGCCCATTCCATCCTCAACGCAGAAGGAGCAGGTGTCAAGATATTTGTCCTCGGACAGGTAATAATAGTGTATCCACCCGGCGGTTCTGCCCGCCCGCTCATAGAGCAGAATGCCCTCGTTCTCCCGCTCAAAAGCGCGAAGAGACCGATTCACAAAATCCGCCTTGGTCTTAATCCCATCCGCATAGGTGGGATAGCCGGACTTGGCCGGGTCCAGAGCGAGCGCATATATAAAATCTATGTACTGATCAAATTCCTCTCTTTTAAGTGGTATCAGCATTTTTTCTCCTGTTGCGCATTTTCGGCGCCAGAAATATCGGTTCCTCTTTCATCGTTTCCCACGGTTTCGCCCATATTATAAGCAACCGTGCGACCCCGGAAAAAGCCCGCTATTTCAAGGATTCATTCGTGATTGAAGTAGACTTGAAGGGATTCGTTTCATAATGGTCCCCCGGCCGGTGGCCGGGGGACGTGAGCGCCGCATCCAGTCCCTCTGGGAAAAGGCGCAGCGCAAATCTTCCCTCCCCGGAGGCGGAAGCGCCGGGGAAGAAATGGTAGGTTACTTTCTGCTCTGGGAAAAACGGGTTCATGAGAACGCCCATCCGAAGGATCTTCAGGCCCTCAAAGCCTGCCGGCGGGATTGCCAGGTTCGGGGCCCTGTCCGTGGTAGGGCAGTTCTCCGTTCAGAAGGCGGCATACCGGGCGCTCTCACCCATCCTCACAGCGCCGTCACCGAGAAGTCGCCGAGCTTGTGTTCCCAAGCCATCGTATCCTCCTGGATCATGCTCCGGGACACATCCTCCGCCACGAATCCCATCACGTCAACAGGGACCGACTCCCGTTCTTCCAGACCCCGCACCCGGTTCAGAACGGCGGTAAGCCTCGTGCCCATGCGAGTGTGGTTATCCAGATTGTAGCGGAAATTACACAGGTTCATCTTCGTGGCAAAATAGGAGGCCCAGCCGGGCAGCAGCAGCGCGGCCATATTGGCAAAGGAGCGCACATATCCGTTCAGGTCCGCCCCGTTGATGGAGCCTACCAGAGGGAACAAAGACACATAAAACTGCAAAAGCGCCCGGAGGATCACGGTGACAAAACCTACCGTGAATATGACCTTGTTCCACCGGTCCAGACTTGTGACAACGCGGCTGTATCGCTCCGCAGAGGCGCGGTGGTAGGAGATCTGGTCTTGAAGCATCTCGTCAATATGGCCCAGAGCCGTGCGGCTGGAAGCGGCGTCAAGCTTCTGCTCCGAGGGGCGGTCCTCGGCGGCCAGCCGCCGGAAGGCCGCGGCGTCGCTTTCGCCGCACATGGTGCGCAGGTCCACGCCAATGCCGTAAGGCGCCAGATGGATGAGGACACGGAGAATCTCCGCTTTGTAGCGATTCTCGATAAAGGCTCGCTGCTTTTCCTTGACGCCCCGGTTGCGGGAAAGGAAGAAGACATAGAGATTTAAAAGCCCATGGATCAGAAAGCCCGTCCCAGCCACTGCCGCCCGGAGTCCGGAGGACATACTTGTGACGCTGAGGATCGTCTCGGCATAAAAGCCGACAGCCAGAAACACTGTCGCCAGGAAGGGCAGCACCGCCCGCCAATATGTAACGGCCTGATACTGGCTGTTCAGCCCCACGGCGGCCTTGTCAAAGGCCCGGAATTTATCCAGAAGCTTTCTGCGCGCGGGCTCGCAGCCCGCGCCCTCGGATTCCATGGAAAAGCTGTCCAGCAGGAGACTATCCTTCTCCGGAGTAGTCTCGGCCTTTTCCGCCCGGTACTTATTCAAAAAAGCCCGGCGGAGCGTCTGTCCAAGCTTTAGGAGCGGAATGCGCGTCTGAGTATCCGGCGCCGGCTCCAGGGGTCCGCTGCCGTAGGCAGTGATGACGCTCCGGAGCTTTTCCGGTTCCAGTTCCTCAAAGCAGGAGCTGCCCACCCAGTAAAGGGTCCCCGTCCGGGAGGAGATCCACACGCAGGGCGTGCCGTGACGGCGGCAGAGCTCGATCAGCTCCCACACCGCGCCGAAGCGCTGGGCCACATCCTCATCCCACACTGCCAGCACCAAATCCGCCGCATTGCACAGGGCCTCCCCGGCAGCGGATCGAATGGCGGTATCGATCACCAGGGTCCCGACAGATTCCCCGGGCCATGGCGCATCCCCGTCTTTGAGAACACCGAAGGCCTTCAGTCCTCTGGTTCCGGCCCAGGAGGCCCAGCCTTCTCCCGTGTAGGAGGGACTTATCAGCAGTTGCAGACCGTTTCCGGCTTCCCCCAGTGTCTCCAATACGGCGCCGGCCTGTTCCAGGACCAGCGCCGCCTGATCAGCCGCCTCCGGCAGGTCGCCGCCCAGCGCTAGCTGAAAATGCGTGTCGTTCATGTGTTTTTTCACTCCTTTTTTGTTTCGTAGCCCAGGTATCTGAGCATTTTGATGGTCGCCAGGACCGTCGCCCGGTCCACGTCCCGTTCCGTCTCCGTCAGGTCCTCGTAGTCCACCAGACACCGGTGCGTCTTCCGCCCCGGATCGTCGGTCTGGCCGAATACCCAGCCCTGCTCCACGCGCGCCGCGGTCCAAGTCTCATGGACGTTCCGCGCGATGCGTTCCACATCCTCCAAAAGCTCCCGCTCTACCGTCACACCGGAGAGGTCAATGGGCGCGGGGTGATAGGCCATATGCCACCACCATCAATCTTCTGCCTCACTCCCGTTCAGGGAGAGGGAACGTATATTGATCGAAACCTCGAGGTTCGCATCCAGCTCCAGAACATTCATGCCGCCCTGCCCGTCATTCCGGAGGACGGTTGCGGTGTAGACGTAGCCCGTCTCCTCTGTAAGGGAATTCACGAAGGCTAAGAAATCGTCTACCGTCCGGCAGGGCTGGCCGTTCAGGGCAATGACAATATCCCCGATTTCATAAACGCTGTTTGCTTCCTCGGAATCGGTACAAGCGCTGATCAGCACCCCATAATTGAGCCCGGCATCGGGCGCGTAGCTCAGGAAGGCCCTGACGGCGGAAATAAGCGCTTCCTCGCCCTCAGAGGCAGCCTCGTAGGCGTTGAGGCAGATCTTAGCCCGGTCAAAATCCCGATTCTCAATGGCGCTTTCCATCTTGATCCACAGCACGTCCGCGCTGTCGCCCGTCTCGGGCAGGAGCTTCTGGTAGGTTTCCATAAGCTTGCTCATCTGGAGGAACAAGGTCTCCGCCTCCTCCCGGGTCATGCCCTGGATCATGTACTCCCGGATCAGACTCTCCCGGGTGTTCATATTTGCCACATTGGTGTTCCCCACAAGGGCGGAAATATCCTTCACCGCCTCCCTGGACCTGGCATAGCAGGACTTTGCCTCCGCCTCCAGGGTATCCAAGTCGCTCTCCCAGGTGCCGGCGGAAAGCGGCACACGCAGCAGCATGGGCAGAAAGTCATTTTTAATCTGTGAAAGCAAGGAGCTGTCTGTGATCGGCAGCAGGAGCTCGTTGGCGTTGATGGCGTGGCCCCGCAGGTCCTCCTCAAAGGTCGTCCGGTAGAGGTCTATGAGGTTCAGCCGCACATCCTTCCGGAGGATGACGTCGGATCCTGTCAGCCAATCCAGATACACCAGATCCTCGGCCCATTGCTCCCGGGACATGCGGACCACATCATGCATTGCCGACAAATCCGCTGTATCAAAGGGCGTCCCCTTCAGCGCCCCGACCCGCTCCAGCAAGCCGTCGGCTGGGGCAAGGGAGTCGATATCGCTGTCATCCAGGGCGGCAAAACCGATCTCCAGGGCCAGCTCAAATTCGGTCCTGTCCTCCACACCGGCGCTGATGTAACGCTGCGCGGCGTCAAACGCCTCTTCCACCCCGGCGGCCATCACATCCAGGTCCGTCAAGTGGTTCTCAACATAATACACCACCTCGGAGGTGACGCTCTTTTCGACGGAGGTTCGGGGAAAAACGGCCCGAGAGTGGTCCCAAATGACATATGTCCCCAAGCCCAGGGCAAAGACCAGAAGCAGCGTGATGATCGTCGGGATCACCCGCTTGAAAACCGGGTTCTTGCGCAATCTTTGGAAAAAGGGGGGCTTCGTTACCAGGAAATCCTGGAGCTTTTCGATAAAGGCGTCAAAAAACTGAGAATTCGCCTCCAAACCGTTTTTATAGCGCACGTCGCATATGGACGCCGGCAGATCCTCCGGGTAAGTGAAGCCCCGGAGAAGCACGGGGACCACGTTTTTTTCGCACTGCAGGGCCTTCTCGATCTCACAACGCACCCAGTCGTTCTCATCCTTACACCTGTCCAGCGCATTGGGAGACAGGATCAGCAGAAAGTCCCGGCAATTCTCAATGACGGAGTACAGTTCCTTGTTGAAATTGCCGGAGCGCAGGGACTCCACATCGAAAAACACCGTGTAGCCCAGGTCCTCCAGCTTATCCCGAAGGATCTTCGCCGTGTATTCCCCGCCATCCCGGCGGTAGGATATAAATATATCATACTTTTTCTTTGAAGCACTCACATTCCTGCCCTCCTGCCAGAATAATCTGTCGCTTTATGGTATCATTATGCCACTTTTTCCCCTAACCGTCAATAGTTTATTTCGCCCACCGCAGAAAGCGCGCGCCAGGGTCTTTTGCCCATCTTTAGACGTAGCGGTTACGTCCCGCCGGGCACCGCTAAACCGCATCCGCATATGGCCCAGCGAAAGGCGGTCCTGCGGCAAAAAAGTACCGGGGAGGGCTTGGCTCTCTCCGGCATCTCTGCTTTTACCGCGAACGCATCTCTTGCCCACATGGTCCGGGGGGGTGTGTTTGCAATGGTGGGCAAAAACGCGAGGTATACAAACACCGGGTGTTCGTGTCCTCGCGGGTGTCAAAAGGGTACGAAAAGATAGATTTACGTTTTAATGGGCTGATCCAAGCCTTCCCGTCCTCAAGATCAATCGTCCCCAAAGGGGACACCATACTTGACAAGTTTCAGTAAAAATCGGCAACCCTCTAACGAGGATTGCCGATTTTTGGTGGACGATAACGGACTCGAACCGCTGACCCTTCGCACGTCAAGCGAATGCTCTACCAGCTGAGCTAATCGTCCGGGAGCAGTTGCTATTATACGGCACGGTTTGCGTTTTGTCAAGGACTTTTTCTGCCGTTAACGGGAAATCACCTGATATTCTCCGCCGGAAAGGGCTACCCCCTGGGTGGCGTAGACCTGGCCGTCCGTCAGAATAAAAACGGCCTCAAAGTCCCCGCTGGTCCGCCACAGCTCTGTCCCCTTCTCCAGGCCCAGCACAAACAGGGCAGTGGAGAGAGCGTCGGCGGTCATGCCATCGGCGCAGATCACCGTCACCGACGCCAGGCCGGCGTCCGCCGGATATCCGGTCCAGGGGTCCATGATGTGGTGATACCGCACCCCATCTCGCTCAAAATACCGCTGATAGTCCCCGGAGGTCACCACCGCCATGGTCCCAGTGACGCTGACCATCAAGTTCTGTCCCTCTCCCCTGGGGTCCTGCAGGGCGATCTGCCAGGGCTCGCCCCCCGGCTTTTCCCCGTAGGTCTGGACGTTACCCCCCAGATTCAGCACGGCCCGGTCCACATCCATCTCAGACAGGAGGGCGACCAGCTTTTCCCCGGCGTAGCCCTTGATCACCCCGCCCAGATCGTAGACCGGATCCGCCAGAGCGGCCCGGATCTCCTCCGGAGCGGGCACCCGGTAATCCCCGGAGAAAAAGCCCCAGGCCTCCGTCAGCCGGTAGAGCTGGGGATCAAAGGCGCCGCCGGTACGCTCCTTGAGCGCCTGGGCCCGGGCCAGCACGTCCTCTGCCTCCTGAGAGACCGGCTCCCCGGCCTGAAAGGTCGCCAGCACGGAGGCGTCCGAAGAGGCGTTCCAGGTCCGGTCCATCTCCAGCAGGGCTTTTTCCAGAGCGTCACAGGCAGTCTGCCCGTCCTTCCCCCAGACACGAAGCTCCATCACCGTGTCCATGCAGAACACCGTCTTTTCCGCCGGAGCCTGCCGGAAGGCGCATCCTGTCAGCAACAGCGCAGCTAGGGCTGCCGCCAAGGCCCTTTTACCCATGGGATCCCCTCCTGATAAGGAAAACCAGGCACGGGGTCGCCGTGCCTGGGAATGTCAACACGTCCAAAGGCCCCTGGGATACCTGCCCTGAGCCGTCAGCTCGGCAAGGGCTTGGATGACCTGGGGCTTGTCTGCGGCGTAGGTCACGCCGAACCACCGGTCCTCGGAACGAAGCACTTTGACCCGGGCCTTGCCCTCCTGGAGCAGGGTCTCCACCGCCAGGGGAAGAAAATACTCGGCCTTTACCGGGTTCTCCGCCGACAGCAGGAATTGGGGAAATCGCCGGGCCGCCTCCTCCAAAAAGCTGGGGGTGAAGCCCCACATATTCATGGACACGGTGGTGTCCGCCGGAACGTCCGTCCAGTGGACCCCATCCTCGGTGAAGTGGATCCCGCCGGGGTATTTTTCGATCCGGGTCCGCTCCTGGACCTCCGTCAGATAGCTGCCGTCCACCCGGCAGATGCCCCGGGCAACGGAGCCATACTCCGTCACCGTGTTGCCCAGCAGATAGCCCACCATGCAGTAGTCGTAGAGCGGGCCGTCCCGCGCCTGTTTTAGCTGCCGGTAAATGACCTCAAAAGCGGACTGGCCATAGTAATCGTCCGCATTGACCACAGCAAAGGGGGCGTCCCCGATCTGCTCCCGGGCGCACAGCACGGCATGGGTGGTGCCCCAGGGCTTCGTCCGCTCCGGAGGGATCCGGAATCCCGCGGGAACCAGGCTGTCAAGCTCCTGATAGGCGTAGCGAATCTCCAGAGGGCACTTTTCCAGCCTGGAGCCCACATAGCGCATAAAATCCGCTTCAATGGCCTTTTTAATGATAATCACGGCGGTCCGGAAACCGGCCCTCCATGCGTCGTACAAGGAAAAATCCAGAATCGCCTCGCCCTGACATCCCACCGCATCGATTTGCTTTAGGCCGCCGTACCGGCTGCCCATGCCCGCCGCCAGGACCACCAGGACCGGTTCTTGGTTCATGGAATTACCTCCTTTATTGTTGTTCCTTTTATTATATGTCAGCCGGTGAAAAAGCGCAAGATGGAAACAGGTAATTTTTCACAAAAGCCGGAGAATATACCCCTTCAGGTAGCTGCTTGTCTCACTGGATAGAATGGCCGGGTGATCCCGGCTCTGTGTCAGGCTTTCCAGCAGCATGGTCTCCCGGCCGGCATCCGCCGCCGCCTCCCGGAGCATTTTCAGAAACAATGGAGCGGTCATGTACTGGCTGCAGGAGAAGGTCGCCAGCACCCCGCCGGGCTCCAGCAGCTTCATGCACCGCAGATTCAGCTCCTTGTACCCCCGGTAGGCACCGTCCAGGGCCTTCCGGTTTTTGGCAAAGGCCGGGGGGTCGCAGACGATCAGGCCATACCGCTTTCCCTCGCCGCTCTCCCGGCGTACCAAGTCGAAGGCATTGTCCTCCCGGACGCTAATCCGCTCCGCCACGCCGTTCCGCCGGGCGTTCTCCATCACCAGGGGCAGCACCTCGCCGCTGATATCCACCGCCTTGACGGATTTAGCGCCGTAGATCGCGGCGTGGACGGCGAAGCCGCCGGTGTGGCAGCATAGATCCAGCACATTCCTTCCGGGGCAATAGGGCTTGATCCGGCCCCGGTTCTCCTGCTGGTCCAGGAAGTGACCGGTTTTCTGCCCGTGGAGCAGGTCGGCAGCCATTCGGGCATCGTGCTCCCAAAATTCCACCCGCTCCGGCAGGGTCCCATAGACCACGCCGGAGCGCTGAGGCAGGCCCTCCAGCTCCCGGATGGCCAGGTCGTTCCGCTCCACAATGCCCTTGGGGGCGAACAGCTCCACCAGGATCACCACAATGGCCTCCTGATAGGCCGCCATGCCCAGGCAGGTGATCTGAAAGCTCAGATAATCCCCGAATTTGTCCACCGTCAGCCCCGGAAGGCCGTCGGCGTCCCCATAGACCACCCGGCAGGCGTTGGAAAAGCCCAGCTCCTGCCGCAGTCTCCAGGCGGCGGCGATCCGCTGCCGCAAAAGGGCAACGTCCACCTCCTGGCGCTCCCGGCTCAGCAGCCGCACCAGGATCTTGGACTTACTGTTGAAAAAGCCCCGGCCCAGAAAGGCACCGTCTGCCCCGGTCACATCCACCACGCCGCCGTCCGCGCAGTCCTCGTCCGCCCAGGCGGCCTGGTTGTCATAGACCCAGCGCCCCCCGGCAATGAGGCCCCGCTCCTCGCCCCGGCGCAGCCGCACTTCTCCGATCGACATGGCATTCCTCCTATTCAAGCAATGCTGGGTCCAGCGTGACCGCATCCCGGCGCAGCCGGTCCCAGGTAAATTCTCCCATCAGCTCTTGGGCAGACACCGGCTCCCGCCGGCCTATCATCCCGGCGGCATGGGCCAGGATTCCCAACAGGGTTTCCGCCGGCATCCGCTGCCGCAGCGCCCCCAGATCCAGATCCCGGTCTCGCTTGCTCAGGCGGCGTCCGTCCGGGGCCAGGAGCATGGGCACATGGCCGTACCGGGGCTGGGAAAAGCCGAACAGCTCCTGCAAATACATCTGCCTGGGCGTGGAGGAGAGCAGGTCCGCTCCTCGAACCACCTCGGTGACGCCGGTTTCCCCATCGTCCACCGTCACCGCCAGCTGGTACACATAAACCCCATCGGCCCGGCGAACCACGAAGTCCCCGCAGTCTGTGGCCAGGTTCTGCCTGTATTCCCCCTGGGCCAGGTCTGTGAACCGGAATACCCGGTCCGGTACCTTCACCCGCCAGGCGGGGGCTCGGCGGTACGATCCCCGCTGTGCCTCCGTCAGATCCCGGCAGGTGCCGGGGTAGACGTAGGTGCCATCGGACAGGTGGGGGGCATTGGGGCTGTGGAGCAGGCTCCGGGTACAGTAGCAGGGGTAGAGCAGCCCTCGAGTCGAAAGGGCGTCATAATACCGGTCGTAGGCCGGGCCCCGGAGGCTTTGGGGCTGGGTCTCCTCGTCCCAGGTCAGGCCCAGCCAGCGCAGGTCCTCCCGGATGGCCTGGGCATATACATCGCTGGTACGCAGAGTGTCCAGGTCCTCCATCCGCAGCACAAAGCCGCCCCCCTGGGACCGTGCGGAAAGCCAGGCGATCAGGGCGGCGAACACGTTTCCCAAATGCATCCGCCCGGAGGGCGTGGGGGCGAAGCGGCCCAGAACCATCACGGCAGGCCCCCCGCGAAGATCCACCAGGCCAGCAGGCAGATAATGAAAGCCAGCAGAATCACCGCCGCGATCAGAAGGGGGCTGGTGGGCTCGGACTGGGGCGCGGGCCCGTAATCCTCTTCGTAGTCCTCATCGTAGTCCTCCTCGTCTTCGCCGTAGTCCTCCGGCTCCCCCTGGGTCAAGAGGGCGTCCAGGTCCAAGGAATCGTCCCAATCCGGCTCCGGCTGAGGCTCGTCGTCCTCAAAGTCATAAAAGCTCTTTCCCGCTTTTTCCTCTTCCTCCAGCAGCGCCCGGTTCAGCCGGTCAAGCTCCTGATCCCGATCCCGAAACATAAGCGCCCTCCCTCTTTTTTGACCATTATACCAGACAAGGCTCGAAAGGTCAATTCCCAAGTGATAATTCCGCCGGGGGGTTCATAGAGTGTCACCACAAAGGCATTGGAGGGATCGGTATGAAACGGGCCGTATGGATGTTGATGATCTGCGTGCTTTTGGCGGGGCTGCTGCCCGCCAGGGCCTACGCGGTGGATTTGAATGTGGCGGGAAAAAGTGCCGTTCTCATGGACATCGCCACCGGGACGGTACTCTATGAGTCCAATTCCCATGAGCCCCTGGCCCCCGCCAGCGTGACCAAGGTGATGACCATGCTGCTGATCATGGAGGCCATTGACTCCGGCAAGATCGGTTGGGACGATACCGTGATCGCCTCCGAGGCCGCCGCCGCCAAGGGCGGCAGTCAGATCTACCTCAAGGTGGGCGAGAGCATGAAGGTCTCGGAGATGCTCAAGTCCATCGCCGTCTCCTCCGCCAACGACTGCGCCTGCGCCATGGCTGAGCATATCGCCGGCAGCGAGTCCGCCTTCGTGGAAATGATGAACGCCCGGGCCAAGGAGCTGGGCATGGTGGACACCCATTTCGTCAACTGCACCGGCCTGGACGACGACGATTCGGCGAAGGAGCATCGCACCTCGGCCTACGATATCGCGCTGATGAGCCGGGAACTGCTGAAAAATCACCCGAGCATCACCAAATTTACCACCATCTGGATGGATACCGTGCGCTCCGGGGCCTTCGGGCTGGCCAACACCAACAAGCTCATCCGGTTTTACTCCGGGGCAACGGGCTTAAAAACCGGCTTCACCTCCGGGGCGGGGTACTGCCTGTCCGCTTCGGCGGAGCGGGAAGGGCTGGGGCTGATCGCCGTGGTAATGGGCTGTAAAACCAGCCAGGAGCGGTTTGCCGCCTGCAAGTCCATGCTGGACTACGGCTTCGCCAACTACGCCCTGATATCCCCGGCGCTGGAGGAGGCCGATCCGGTGCCGGTGAAGCTGGGGGCGGAAGGATCGGTGAAGGTCCAGCTGGGTCAGGAGGCCGCCCTGCTGATCGACAAGGCCCAGCGCTCCAGCGTGACCACCCAGATCACACTGGATGAATCGGTCACGGCCCCGGTCAGCCAGGGCCAGCGGCTGGGCACCATGACGGTACGCTCTGGGGAGCAGATCCTGGCTCAGGTGCCGCTGGTGGCGGAAAAGGCGGTACCCCGCCTGACCTGGACAGAGCTGTTCTGCCGGGTGCTGGGCCGGGTGTGCTGCGCCCGGCAGGTTGGGGAGTAGCCACAAAAAGCCATGTCCTTTCCTAGGAAAGGGCATGGCTTTGTATTTCATGGTTCCGCTGCCGGCTCCAAGGGAGGATCAGGGCTGCCAGGGCTTCTGCTCGTCCAGCTCCGGGGTGGTAGAGCGCCGCTGGGGCGGCGTCTGATCCGGCTGGGCGGGAGGATCGGTCCGGGACTGATCCGGCTGTGCCGGAGGGTTGGTCCAGGGTTGGTTCGGCTGCGCCGGAGGGTAGGTCCAGGGCTGGTTCGGCTGCGCCGGAGGGTAGGTCCAGGGCTGGTTCGGCTGCGCCGGAGGGTAGGTCCAGGGCTGATTCGGCTGGGCCTGAGGATTAGTCCAGGGCTGATTCGGCTGGGCCTGAGGATTAGTCCAGGGCTGATTCGGCTGCGCCGGAGGATAGGCCCAGGGTTGGTTCGGCTGGACCGGAGGCTGCTGGGGCGCGCCGGACTGCTGGCTCAGGTACTCCTGCCAACTCATCTGCTGAGCCTCCTGAGGCGGCTGCCACGCAGGCGCCGGGGCGGGACCAGGTGCGGGCGCGGGGGGCGCGTTGCGCAGACGGCGCAGCGGACCCGCCGCGAACAGGGCGGAGAACAGCTGCCACAGCGCCCAGAGATGGAACACCGCGTCCAAAATCACGCCGCTGGCATCCTCCAGCAGGAACACCGCCACCGCCGCCAGGCCCAGGGTATCCAGCAGAAGCAGGATTGCCGCCAGCGCCATCCAAAAGCGGCTCTTTTTGTAAAAAATGGCGCACAGCAGGTACACCGCCAGGATGATCCCGGCCATCACCAGCGCCGTATTGGTATAGGTCCCGATGATCTCCCCGGTACCGTCCACGGTGCCGTTGTCCATGATCCGGCCGAGCCAGGTCAAGTAATAGGGCACTGCGGCGGAGAAGAGAAAATAGAACGTGGAGTTGGCCAGCATGATTCCCAGATTGACGACGGTGAAGATCAGCACGGCAATCAGCGCGATAAAGCCGCCGTCCACCCGCTGCTCCAGCTTGCGCAGCTTTTCCTGTCCTTGCATTTGGATGCCTTCTTTCCTGGTTAATGTAGCACTATCATAACACAGCTTTTCGTCTGTTTCAACAACAATCTTTCTTCCGGGCTCATCCCAGCCGGGGGCGGGAACGGCCGAACCACCGCAGGACAAACTCCGCCACCGCCGGCGCCAGCTCTTGGATCTGCCAGGAACTGGTGTTCACCGTCAGGTGGTAGGCGCTAGCCACCCCCCAGGGGGCCCCGGTGAGCAGCTCCCGGGTGTGATAGCGGGCCTTGTCAATGCTCCGGATCTTCCGCTCCAGCTCCCCGTCGGAAAGGTTCTCCCCCTCCGCCACCCGCTCCTTGCAGCGGCGGAGCTTGGCCTCCATCCCGGCGCAGACGAACAGATTTAGGGGCTCGTATTCTTCCAGCAGAATATCCGCGTTCCGGCCCACGATCACAAAGTCCCGGCCCAGGGTGGGCAGCATCTGGATTACCCGCTTCTGCTCCTGCAGGCTGGTCACCCGCACCACGCTCTGCCCCGTGGCGGAACGGCGGACCCCCAGCCCCGGCAAATTCCCCTGGGCCAGGGTCCGGGCCATGTAGTCCTGATCCAGATCCTTGTTGGCGGCCAGGGCGGAGATGATCTCCTTGTCGTAAAAATCGATGTCCAGAATTTCCGCCAGGCGTCTGCCCAGCTCGTGCCCGCCGCTGCCAAATTCCCGGCTGATGGTGATGATCCGCATAGATAGCCCTCCTTATATCGATTCCAGATAGGCCGCCCGGCCCAATTCGTACAGATTCTGCCCCAGACTGTCAATGACCACATAGAGGGGCATGTCTTCCACCTCCAATCGGCGGAGGGCCTCCGCCCCCAGGTCCTCATAAGCGATCAGGCGGCTATGCTTGACACACTTTGCCAGCAGCGCCCCGGCTCCGCCGATGGCGCCGAAGTAGACCCCACCGTAGCGGATCATGGCCTCCACCACCTCACAGGACCGGGCGCCCTTGCCGATCATGCCCCGCACGCCCTGGGAAAGCAATGTGGGGGCGTAGGCGTCCATCCGGCCGCTGGTGGTGGGCCCGGCGGCACCGATCACCTTCCCCGGCGGGGCGGGGGTGGGGCCTACATAATAGATGGTGGCATCCTTCGGGTCAAAGGGCAGCTTCTCCCCCCGGGCCAGGGCCTCGCAAAGCCGCTTGTGCCCGGCGTCCCGGGAGGTATACACCGGCCCGGTGAGATAGACCCGGTCTCCCGCCCGCAGGGAGCGGGCCAGCTCCTCCGTCAGAGGCAGCGTGATGTGTCGTTCCATCAAAGCACCTCCCAGGCATGGCGGGTGACGTGGCAGCTGATGTTCACCGCGCAAGGCATCCCCGCGATGTGGGTGGGCAGCACCTCGATATTCAGGCCCAGGGCCGTGGCGCGGCCGCCGAAGCCCTGAGGGCCGATGCCCAGGGCGTTCACCTTCTTCAAAAGCGCCGCCTCCATTTCCGCGTAGTAGGGGTCGGGATTGGGCTGGTCCAGGGGGCGGAGCAAGGCCACCTTGGCCAGATACGCCGCCTTGTCAAAGGTGCCGCCCAGGCCCACCCCGATGACCATAGGTGGGCAGGGATTGGGCCCCGCCGCCTCCACCGTCTCCAAAATAAAATCCTCGATCCCCTGCCGTCCCGCCGAGGGCTTGAGCATTCGGATGGCGCTCATGTTCTCGCTGCCGAAGCCCTTGGGGCAGAGGGTGATTTTCACCCGCTCCCCGGGGACGATCCGGGTATAGAGCATGGCGGGGGTATTGTCCCCGGTGTTGCCCCGGCGGATGGGGTCCGCCACCACCGAGGCCCGGAGGTAGCCCCCCACATAGCCCCGGCGGACGCCCAGATTCACCGCTTCCTCCAGTTCGCCGCCGGTCAGGTGGACGTCCTGGCCGATTTCCAGGAAAACGCAGGCCATGCCGGTGTCCTGGCAGATGGGACAGCCTTCCGCCTCCGCCGTCCGGTAGTTCTCCCGGATATCCGACAAGATCTCCCGGGCCAGGGGCCAGGGCTCCGCTGCCACGCAGCGGTCCAGCGCCCCACGCACATCCTCCGGCAGCTGGGTATTGGCCCGGACGCACAGCCGCTCCAAGCAGGCGGTGATTTCCGCCACATCCAGTTCTCGCATAACCGCCCTCCTTTTTGCTACATTATAATCAAAAAGATCCCAAGAGGCAAGAGGAATTTTGCCAATTTGGATAAAAGATAAGCGCCGGGAAGCCCGACGCTAGGAGTCAATGCGGATCCGCCGGACCAGATACCCCGCCAGCAGGCCGATGGCGATTCCCGCCAGGGTGCCGCTGAGGATCAGGTAGGGCAAGTAATATAAAATCACGTTGGTTTCCAGCAGCAGGCAGGCCATGGCGATCTGGCCCAGGTTGTGGAGAACGCCTCCCGCCACGCTGACAGACACCGGGGCAAAGAGTCCGGTTTTTTTCAGCGCCGCCATCCCCGCCAGGCTCAGACAGGCTCCCGCCAAGCTGTAAAGGAAGCTGGCACCGTTGCCAAAGAGCAGGGCCAGGGACACCGTCCGCACCAGGGACACCACCCCCGCCTCCCAAAAGCCCAGGGAATACAAGGCGAACACCACGGCAATGTTGGCAAGGCCCAGCTTTACCCCCGGCACCGCCACAAAGGCGGGAAACAGGCTCTCCACATAGGACAGCACCATGGCCAGACTGGCGCAGAGGGCCAGGACCGTCACCTTTCGGCTTTTTTTCACCTTGGCTCCTCCTACATATAAACGTCTACCCCGTCGTCCGGCCCGTAGACCGTGACGGTGAGCCGGTTGGGTAGGCAGGTAATCACCTGGCCGGCTTTGGAGATCCATCCCTGGCGGACGCACAGCCGGTCGGGGCAGTCCGCCTCCACAATCCGGGCGGCGCCGTCCTGGATGACCAGAAAATTGGTGCCGCCGTTTAATTCATAGGTCCCGTTCTGGGTCAGCGCATAGCGGGCCACCTCCCGGCCGTCCACCCGCACCACCGCGTAGGCCCCGGGCCTGCCCAGAAGCCACGAGCTTAGAAACAGCGCCGCCGTCAGGAGCAATAATCCCCCAATCAGCCACAGATCCCGCTTCCCCATCGCCGGGCCCCCTTCCAAAACTGCCCCCATTATATCCCAAAACCGGGAAAAATGCAACCCGCTTCCCAAAAACCCAGGTCATGAAGATGATTTTTTACAATTGGAATATTTACACCGCCCGGGTTTTTTGCTATACTATTGGATAACGATTCTTACCAATGAGGTGCTGTTATGCTGGCTGCTTTGGTTCTGTTCGCCCTGACCTATATTCTCATGCTGGCCCTGCCGAAGTTCCGGCCCTATGTGGCCCTGGGCTCCGCCGCCATTTTCATCGTCACCGGAATGCTGCCCCTGGATCAGATCTGGGGAAGCATCGACTTCAACGTGCTGCTGATGATTGCCGGCACCATGGGCCTGGTGGCACTGTTCATTGAGAGCCGGATGCCGGAGCTGCTGGCGGACCTGATCATGGAGCGGGTGCCCAATGTCCTATGGGCGGCGGTGTCACTGTCCCTGTTCGCGGGACTGATCTCCGCCTTTGTGGACAACGTGGCCACGGTGCTGATGATCGCCCCGGTGGCTCTGGAGATCTGCAAAAAGCTGAAAACCAACCCCGTGCCCTTCATCATCGCCATCGCCGTATCCTCCAATCTCCAGGGCGCCGCCACGTTGGTGGGAGACACCACCGCCATCATGCTGGGTTCCTACGCCCAAATGAGCTTTTTGGATTTCTTCTGGTATCAGGGACGGCCCAGCATCTTCTTCGCCGTGGAGCTGGGCGCGGTGATCGCCGCCCTGATTCTGGCCTGGCTCTTCCGAAAGGAGCGGGCCCCCATCCCCAAGGGCGGCCGCACCGAGGTGAAGGACTACGTCCCCACCGTGCTGCTGTGCGGCACCGTGGTGCTGCTGATCCTGGCCTCCTTCCTGCCGGAAAAGCCGGAGACCACCAACGGGCTGATCTGCTGCGGGCTGCTGGTCATCGGCCTGGTATACAATTTCTGGAAGAAGAAGGACCTCTCCGCCGTGGTCGAGCCGCTGAAGCAGATCGACTTTGAGACCATCGGGCTGCTGGTGGGGCTGTTTCTGATGATCGGCGGCATCACCGCCAAGGGCGTCATCGACGCGGCGGCGGATCTGCTGGCCAAGGCCGGCGGGGGAAACGTGTTCCTGATCTACACCGTCATCGTCTGGGCCAGCGTGGCCATCTCCGCCTTTGTGGACAACATTCCCTATGTGGCCACCATGCTGCCGGTGGTGCAGAGTCTGGCCCTGGGGCTGGGTATCGACCCCACGCCGCTTTATTTTGGTCTGCTGTCCGGAGCCACCCTGGGAGGCAACCTGACCCCCATTGGCGCTTCCGCCAACATCACCGGCATCGGCATTCTCCGGAAGGAGGGGCTGGAGGTGAAGAATTCCGACTTCTTCAAGATCGGCATTCCCTTCACCCTGGCGGCCATTATCCCAGCCTACATCTATATCTGGCTGGTCTACGGAATTTAAGGAAGGAGACATTCGCGCATGTCCCAGCTGACGCTTTCCGGCGGGGCCAAAAAGGCCCTGGACGCCGGTTTTTCCGCCGCCTTTGGCGGCTCCCCTGCCCGCTACTTTTCCGCTCCCGGGCGGACGGAGATCGGCGGCAACCACACGGACCATCAGCATGGCCGGGTCCTGGCTGCCGCCGTGAATCTGGACACCCTGGCGGCTGCCCGGCCCAACGGGGAAAACCGGATCCGGGTGCTTTCCCAGGGCTATGCCCCGGTAGAGATCGACATCACCGACCTCACCCCCCGGCAGGAGGAGTACAACTCCACCGCCGCCCTCATCCGGGGGGTGGCGGCGGGCTTCGCGGCCCTGGGCTGCCCGGTAGCGGGCTTCGACGCCTATGTGACCTCCACGGTGCTTCCCGGCTCGGGGCTTAGCTCCTCCGCGGCCCTGGAGGTGCTGCTGGGCACCGTGATTAACGGGCTGTTCTTTGGCGGCAGGGCCACCCCCATCCAGGTGGCCCAGATCGGCCAGCAGGCGGAGAACACCTTCTTCGGCAAGCCCTGCGGGTTGATGGATCAGATGGCCTCCGCCGTGGGCGGGTTGGTCGCTATGGACTTTGTCCAGCCCGAGGCGCCCACGGTAGAGAAAATCGACTTTTCCTTTGCCTCCGCCCAGCACGCTCTGTGCATTTTGGACTCTCAGGCCAGCCACGCCGATCTGACGGCGGAATACGCCGCCATTCCGGCGGAGATGAGGTCTGTGGCCGCTTACTTTGGGAAGTCTGTCCTCCGGCAGGTGCCCCAGGAAGCCTTTGAAGCGGAGCTCCCCGCCCTGCGGCGGCGCTGCGGGGACCGGGCGGTCCTCCGGGCCATCCACTTCTACCGGGAAAACCGGCTGGTGGCCCGGGAGGCCGAGGCCCTCCGCCAAGGCAATTTTGACGCCTTCCTGGCTCTGGTGCGGGAGAGCGGGGAATCCTCCTTCATGTATCTGCAAAATGTGATTCCCGCCGGCGCCACGGTCCACCAGGAAATGGCGCTGAGCCTGGCGCTGTGCCACCGGCTGCTGGAGTACCGGGGCGCTTTCCGGGTCCACGGCGGCGGCTTTGCTGGGACGGTCCAGGCCTTCGTGCCGGAGGACCTGCTGCCCGATTTCCGCCGGGAGGTGGACCGGGTCCTGGGAAGCGGCGCCTGCCATGTGCTGTCCATCCGGGAGGCCGGAGGCGTGGAGGTTGCCGCCGAATGAAAAAACTGCTGTATATTGAAATCGTCCTTGTAGTGGTGCTGCTGGGGCTGGCGATTTTCCGGAATCAGGAGCAGATCCAGGGCTGGTTTGGCGGTCTGACCGCTCAGGTCTCCCAATTCTCCACCCCCTCCTCCACCGCTTCCCAGCCCCCGCAGACCACCGCATCGCCCACCACCGCGCCGCCGGAGACCACCGCGCCGCCTACCACGGCGCCGCCGGAGACCACAGAGCCTACGGAAACCACCGCGCCCGGCCCGGAATGGATGGTCCTGGCTCCGGACCGGGAGCTGACCGCCCAGTGCTGGTTTGTCTACGACAACGACGCGGAGAATTTTCTCCTGCTCTCCGGGGACCCGGAGGAGGCGGTCTATCCCGCCAGCGTCACCAAGCTCTTTACCGCCTATGTGGCCCTGCAATACCTGGATCCCCAGGAGACGGTCACCGTGGGGGAGGCGCTGGATCTGGTGGACCCCACCTCCTCCATCGCGGGCCTGGGCTATGGAGACACCCTGACCGTGGGGCAGCTGCTGGAGGGGATGCTCCTGCCCAGCGGCAACGACGCCGCCTATGTGATGGCTGCCGCCGCGGGACGGGTCATCGACGGGGATCCGGAGGAATACGCCTGGACCGCGGTAATGACCTTCCTGGATGAAATGAACCGCCAGGCCCAGGAGTTGGGCCTTAGCGGCACCCACTTCGTCAACCCCGACGGCATCCAGGACGACAATCACTACACCTGCCCGGCGGATCTGACGGTCATCGCCCACCTTGTCCTGCAAAACGACCTGATCATGCGCTGCGCCGGCATGAGCCGGAAAACCATGTATCTGGACAGTCATGGCGAGGAGGTGGAGTGGAAAAACACCAACCGCCTCATCGATCCGGAGTCCGACTACTACTGCCCCTACGCCATTGGCCTAAAGACCGGGCAGACCTACGCCGCCGGAAGCTGCCTGCTCTCCGCCTTCGACTATCACGGGCGAAGCCTGGTCATCGGGGTCTTCGGATGCCCCGAGGAGGAGGATCGGTTCGCGGACACATTGCAGCTGCTGACCTTAGCCCTGGAAGAAGCGTAAAAGACTGGCCCATACCTTTGCGGTATGGGCCGGTTTTTATTCCACCGTTACGGATTTGGCCAAATTTCGGGGTTTATCCACATCACAGCCCCGGTTCACCGCCACATAATAGGCAAACAGCTGCAACGGGATCAGGGTCAGGCTGGGCTGCAGGACCGGGTGGGTAGCCGGGACGGTAAGGACGCTGTCCGCCGTCCGGGCGGCCTCTTCCTCCATCTCCTCCAGGGTGATACAGACCACATCCGCCCCCCGGGCCTTCACCTCCCGGATGTTGGCAACCGTCTTGTCGAACAGGCTCTTCACCGTGGCCAGAGCCACCACCAGGGTGCCCTCCTCGATCAGGGAGATGGGGCCGTGCTTCAGCTCGCCGGCGGGATAGGCCTCGCTGTGGAGGTAGGCAACCTCTTTGAGCTTTAGGCTGCCCTCCAGGCACACGGCGCTGTCGATATTCCGGCCGATGTAAAAGGCGTCGTGCCGCCCGCAGTACCGGCTGGCCAAATACTGGCACTTTTTCAGATTCTCCGGGCTCAGCACCCGCTCCACCGCGTCGGGCAGCGCCGCCAGAGCGGCGGCCAGGGAAGCGTACTCCTCCTGGGTGATGGTACCCAGGGCGCCGGCCATGTGGAGCGTCAGCAGGTACACCGCCGCCAGCTGGTTGGAAAAGGCCTTGGTGGTGGCCACGGCAATCTCCGGCCCGGCCCAGGTGTACATCACCTGATCCGCCGCCTTGGCAATGGCGGAGCCGACTACATTGACGATGGCCAGGGTCTTCGCTCCCCGGCGCTTGGCCTCCCGGAGGGCGGCCAGGGTATCCGCCGTCTCGCCGGACTGGCTGATGATGATCACCAGATTGCTTTCATCCACCACCGGGTCGGAATAGCGGAACTCCGAGGCCATCACCGCCTCCGTGGGGATCCGGCAGGCCTTTTCAATGGTATACTTCGCCACCACCGACACGTAGTAGGCCGATCCACAGGCCACCAGATAGATCTTCCGCAGGCTTTTCAGGTAGTCCCGGTCCAGCTCCAGCCCCTCCAGCACCGCCTTGCCGTCCTTCAGACGGGGAAAAATGGCGTCCCGAAGGGCCTTGGGCTGCTCAAAGATCTCCTTGAGCATGAAGTGGTCGTAGCCGCCCCGCTCCGCGTCGGACACGTCCCAGGTGACGTGCTCCCGCTTTTTTTCCAGGGGGTCCCCGGCGGCATCCAAAAATACGGCGTGGTTCGCGTCGAAAATCGCCATGTCCCCATCATCCAGGTAGGCAACCGTCTGAGTGTGCTTCAAAATGGCGGGCACGTCGGAGGCCACAAAATTCTCTCCCTCCCCAAAACCGAAGATCAGGGGGGAATCCTTCTTCACGGCGATCACCGTCCCCGGCCGGTCGGCGCAGAGAATGGCCAGGGCAAAGCTCCCCTCCAACCGGGCCATGGCCTGCCGGACGGCGGAGATAAAGTCCGGGGTCTGGTCGTAGAAATAGCCGATCAGATTGGAGATAACCTCCGTATCCGTCTCCGAGCGGAAGCGGATCCCCTGGCTCTCCAGCCGGGCCCGGAGCCGGGCCTGATTCTCGATAATTCCGTTGTGTACCACGGCGATTTTCCCCGAATCCGAAAGATGGGGATGGCTGTTCAGGTCCGAGGGGGCCCCGTGGGTGGCCCACCGGGTATGGCCGATGCCCACCTGGCCGGTGATGGCCTTCCCGTCGTCCAGCTTCTCCCGGAGGATGGACAATCGGCCCTTGGCCTTCTCCACCCGGAGGCCCTCCGGGGTGTAGACACAGATCCCCGCCGAATCATAGCCCCGGTATTCCAGCTTGCTCAAACCCTCCAGCAGCACCGGAGCGGCCTGATTTTTTCCCGCGTACCCAACGATTCCGCACATAAGCCTTTCCTTTCCACGGGCAGGTGGCCCGAACGATTTTTATTGTACCATATTCGTGTATAGATTTCAACAATTATTTTATAAAAATTGACCAATGATGGTCTTGCACATCATTGGTCAAAAAAGCGAAGGTCCATTTGTAGTAAATGCTGAAAATCATTCAGATTTTCCGGGGAAACGGCCTTCGCCCCCATGCTGATGAGGGCCTCCGCCGCCCGAGAGCCGTCGGAACAGCAGAACACCGGGCTCCACCTCCCCCGGAGGTTGGCCGCGGCGCCGCTCCAGGTGCCGCCCCGGTTCCAGGTCGCCTGGGCAACGAAGACGCCCAGGCCCAGGGCGTGGATCACCCGGTTTCGGTGGATGGCCCGCTGGGCGGAAAATTCCCGGTCGTACCCGTCCTCCGACAGGTACAATAGCCGCTTCCCTATCCACTGCCGGTCCAGCCGGTCCGCCACCACGCTGATCACCCAGCCGCCCGCCGCCAGGCACGCCTCCTGGGCCGCCCGGTCCGCTCCCCGGGCGTTGCCGGAGACCAGAGCGAAGCCCTGCTCCGCTGCCGCCCGGCCCACCGCCTGGGCGAAGGCCCGGTTGGCGTCCCCCAAGTCCCGGCTGCCCACCAGGGCGACTCGGGGCATTTCCAGCGCCTGCCGGTCCCCTCGATACCACAGGCACCCCGGCGCGGCCAGGCCCAGCCGGCGGCGGAGTACCATGGGATAGCCGGGGCTGACCCGGGTCAGGGGCCGACAGCCGGCCCGCAGCCCCCTATGTATATAGTATTCCAAAAGGGCCCCGTCTGACAGCAGCCTCAGGATCCGGTCCGCCTCTCCCGGGGAATAACCCAGGGCGGTCAGGTCCTTCTCCGTCAGCTCCCGGTCCTCATCGTCCCGAGGAAGCCCCCGGGCTCGCTGTGCCAAAAGTGTCAGCTCCCGGTCGGACAGGGGCCGCCGGTCCTCCATCCCCAGGGAGCTCCCCAGCAGGAGAAAGCCCCGTTCCCGGTTCGTCATCTTCTTCTGCGGACCGGGGCCGGGGTCTCCTCCGGCCCGGGGGTCAGGGTACCGTCGGCCTCCAGGATCATGGGGCGGATCTGATAGTTGGAGTACTTCGCGATCTCGTCCAGCTTGGCCTTCTCCGGGAAGTTGCCCACAATGGAGTAGGCGGCGCCCTTCTTCTTGGCCCGGCCCGTCCGGCCGATGCGGTGGATATAGTATTCGTTTTCCTTGGGCACGTCGTAATTGATGACGCACTCCACGTCGTCTACGTCGATGCCCCGGGAGGCCACATCGGTGGCAATCAGCACCGGGAGCTTACCGTCCCGGAACTGCTGCATGGTCTTCTCCCGCTTGTCCTGGCGGATATCCCCGTGGAGGCACTGGCAATCCAGTCCCTCCCGCTGGAATTCGTCGCACAGCCGCTGGCAGACGTGCTTGGTGTTGCAGAAAATCAGCACCCGCTCAAAGCCCTGGCCCCGAATCAGCCGGAGGGTGGCGTCGGCCTTCTCCAGGAAGGAGGGCGCGGTGATATAATACTGGTCGATATCCGGCCGGTCCTCCAGCTCCGGCTCCACGGTGATCTCCACCTCGTCCCGCTGGTACATCCAGGACACCGTCATTACCTCCTGGGAGATGGTGGCGGAGAACAGGCCCATGTTGGTCCGGTTCCGGCACCGTTCCACGATCCGGGTCACGTCCTTGAAAAAGCCCATGTCCAGCATCCGGTCCGCCTCGTCCAGCACCAGGGTCTTCACGCTGTCCAGGCTGACGCTGCCCCGCTTGCAGTGGTCCAAAAGCCTGCCGGGGGTGGCCACCAGGATATGGGGCGTCTTTTTCTCCATCTGCCGGATCTCCCCACGGATCCGGGTGCCGCCGTAGTACACCGCCACTCGGATCTCGGGCCGGAGGATCAGCAGATCCCGCAGCTCCTCCCCGATCTGGAGGGCCAGCTCCCGGGTAGGGGCCAGAATCAGTCCCTGGACCTGCCGGTTTTCCGGGTCGATATGCTCAATCATGGGAATTCCGAAGGCGAAGGTCTTGCCGGTGCCCGTAGGGGCCTTGGCAATGACGTCCTTCCAAGCCAGAAACGGCGGAATCGCCTCCCGCTGCACGGTGGTTGGATAGCCGTAGCCCTTTTTCTCCAGGGCCTGTAAAATTTCCTGGGAAATACCCAGGTCGGAAAAGGTCATTTGCTCCATACGCTCGTTCCTTTGATGGTTTTTCTTTATTCTAGCAGGTTTTTCCTTGTTTTGCAACTTGCGTTTATAGAAATTTAAGAAAATCCCCCCGCGCAGGCGGTGGACAAAGGGCGGAAAATGTGGTATGATGGATAAAATGTTCTGGCAGGGAGGTCAAAAAATGGGCAAGCTAATTGTGATCGAGGGCACCGACGGTTCGGGAAAATCCACCCAATTCCGGCTGCTTTCTCAGCGCATGGAACGGGAGGGACGGGATTTCCGGCACATCGTGTTCCCCAGATACGATCAGCCCAGCTCCGCCCTGCTGAAAATGTACCTGAATGGAGACTTCGGCTCCGATCCCGCTTCCGTCAATCCCTATGCCGCCTCGGCGTTTTACGCCGTGGACCGGTTCTGCTCCTTCCGCTTAGACTGGGGGGAATACTACCAGGGCGGCGGCGTGGTGCTGTCCGACCGGTACACCACCTCCAACGCCGTCCACCAGGCGGTGAAGGTCACAGGACAGGAGCGGCAGACGTTTTTGGAGTGGCTCTACGACTTTGAATACCGCCGTTTGGAGCTGCCCAGGCCGGATCTGACGCTGTATCTGGACGTGCCCACGGCGTTTACGGAACAGCTCCTTCGCCGCCGGGAGGCGGACACCCACACCCACGCCGACATTCACGAACAGGACGGGACCTATCTCGCCGCTTGCCGGGAATGCGGCCGGGAGGCGGCCGGATACTACGGCTGGACGGTGGTGGAGTGCGTGAAAAACGGGGCCATGCGTTCTGTGGAGGATATTCACCGGGAGATTTACGGTCATGTGCTGACCTGCTTGGAGGAATAAGGATGGTTTATCTGTTTCTGGGCCCGGGCTTTGAGGAGATCGAGGCCGTCACCCCCCTGGATCTGCTGCGCAGAGGGGGCGTGGAAGCCGCCACCGTGGGCATCCTGGGGCGGCAGGTGGTGGGAAGCCACAAGATTCCGGTGACCGCGGACCTGACATTGGAGGAAGTGGATCTGGAACAAGCGGAAATGCTGATCGTCCCGGGAGGCCGGGGCGGGGTTGCTTCTCTGCTGGGCTGTCCAGAGGCCCTAGCGCTGTTGAAGGCGGGCTGGGAACGGGGCTGCTTCCTGGCGGCCCTCTGCGCCGGTCCGACCGTGCTGGCAAGCCTCGGCATCACGGAGGGAAAGCGGGCCGTGTGCTATCCCGGCTTTGAAGACCGGATGGGCTCCGCTCAAATCGACCCCGGCGCCGCCTGCGTCCGGGACGGGAGGCTGATCACCGCCGCCTCCGCCGGGTGCGCCGTGCCCTTTGGGCTGGCGCTGGTAGCGGCGCTGAAGGGCGAAGCGGCGGCCCAGGCCGTGGCGCGGCAGATTGTCCTGCGCTGAAGGAGGAATCACCATGGAAAGACCCAATGACCCCAACCAGGAAAACCACTGGCTGGACGATTTTCTTGATCCCTCGGAGATGGGGGAGGAGATCGGCCCGGATGAGCAGGCGATTTTCGCCGCCGGGCTGACGAATCCGGAGGACATGGAGCTGGAGCAGATCATCCGGGAAGTGTCCGAGGAAATGAAAGCCGAAGAGGAAGCCCAGCAGGAGGTCCCGGAGGAGCCCGCGGAGCCGGAATACCCGGAAACCGAGGAACCCTTCCGGGACGAGGAGTACCGGGATACCTTCGGCGACGGCGGCGGTCTGGCCGCGGTGTTTGACGGCGACGAGCCCGAGCCTGCTCGGGAGTCCTCCAGAGAGCCGTCCCGCCGGCGGAAATCCCCGCCCGCCAAGCGCCGTCCCGGCCACAAGCCGGGGTACGGTCTGCTGGGCATTCCCCACATCCTGGCCACGGCGGTATGGCTGGCCATTGCTCTGGCCATCGGCATCGCCCTGGGCCGGACCATCTGGGTCTGCGCCGCCGACGTGCTGGCCTTTGGCCGGGGAGACCGGCAGGTGCAGGTCACCATTCTGGACACCGACGACATCCCCGCCATCGCGGAAAAGCTCCAAAAGGCGGGGCTGATCCGCTATCCCCAGCTGTTTCAGTTCTACGCCGAGTTTACCGACGCCCGGCAGGACATTGCCGCCGGCACCTTCACCCTAAACACCCAGTATGACTACAACGCCCTCATTGACTTCATGGCCGAGGAGGCGGAGACCCGCCAGGTGGTAGAGGTCGTCATCCCCGAGGGTTACAACTGCCATCAGATCTTTGCCCTGCTGGAATCGGAGAATGTCTGCACCGTACAGCAGCTGGAGCAGTACGCAGCCACCGGCGACCTGGGCGACTACGCCGGCTCCGGCGGCATGGAGGGCTACTGGTTCCTGGAAGGGGTGGAACGGGGCGACAAATACTGCCTGGAGGGCTATCTATACCCGGACACCTACCAATTCTACACCGACGACGACCCTGGCCGGGTGCTGAAAAAAATGCTGGACGACTATGACGCCCGGTTTACCGATCTGATGAAGGAGCGCCTGACGGAGATCCAGGAATCCTACGCCCAGCGGCTGCTGGACGCGGGAATGAGCGAGGAATATGTGGAGGCCCACAGGCTGACCATCCGGGAGATCACCATCATCGCCTCCCTGATCGAGCGGGAGACCGCCGGGGTGGACGAGAGCTACACCATCTCCTCTGTGATCTACAACCGTCTGACCCACCCGGAATCCTACCCCTATCTGGACATCGACGCCAGCATCTACTATGCCCTGATGCTTCAGGGTCAGGATGTGGTGGAACAGCTCACCGAGGTGGAGCTGGCTGTGGATTCCCCCTACAACACCTACACCCATGCGGGTCTAACCCCCGGGCCCATCTGCAACCCGGGTCAGTCCAGCCTGAACGCCGCCATGACGCCTCTGGAAACGGATTACTATTTCTACGCCTTCGATCCCGACGCCCAGCGGCACCACTTCTCCGAGACCGCCTCGGAACACCAGGCGTTCCTGGATTCCCTGAGCGAGCAGGAAGACTGATGGGAAAGCTGGAGCTATTAAGCCCCGCCGGGGACGCCGAGCGGCTGAACATGGCGGTGCGCTATGGGGCGGACGCGGTGTATCTGGCGGGGACCCAATTCGGGATGCGGGCTTTCGCCGGGAATTTCCCGGCGGAGGAGCTGCCCCGGGCCATCGCCTTCGCCCACAGCCGGGGGGTGAAGGTCCACGTCACCGTCAACACCATGCCCCGAAACAGCGAGGCGGAAGGGCTTCCCGAATATCTGGCGTTCTTGCAGGACGCCGGAGCGGACGCTCTGATCCTGGCGGATCTGGGGACCTTTGCCTTGGCGAAAAAATACGCCCCCCGGTGCGCCCGCCACGTCTCCACCCAGCAGTCGGTGGCGAATTTCCAGACCGCCCGGGCCTGGCTTGACCTGGGCGCGGCCCGGGTGGTACTGGCCCGGGAGCTGAGTCTGGCGGAGATCGCCGAAATTCGGGCCAAAACCCCAAAGGAATTGGAGATCGAGACCTTCGCCCATGGAGCTATGTGCGTGAGCTATTCAGGCCGGTGCGTGCTGAGCAACTACATGACCGGCCGGGACGCCAACCGGGGCCAGTGCGCCCAGCCCTGCCGCTACCAATACGCCCTGATGGAAGAGAAACGGCCAGGGGAATATTTTCCGGTCTATGAGGACGCGCAGGGGGCCTACATCTTAAACTCTCGGGATATGTGCATGATCGACCATCTGCCGGAGCTGATGGCGGCCGGGGTGGACTGCGTCAAGCTGGAGGGCCGGGCAAAATCTGCCTACTACACCGCCGTAGTCACCGGGGCCTACCGCCACGGCATCGACGCGGCGGCGGCGGGACAGCCTCTGGATCCGGTGTGGCGGGACGAAGTGGAGCATATTTCCCACCGGGTCTACTCCACCGGGTTCTACTTCGGCCCCCCGGGGCAGTACACCCAGAGCGCCCGGTATCTTCGGGAGTGGCAGGTAGCGGCCATCGTGGAGCGGTGCGACGAAACAGGCTTGGCCCTGTGCAGCCTGCGGAACAAGTTCACCCGGGGCGACGCCCTGGAGGCGGTGGGCCCGGACCTGCGGCCCTTCCCCCTGACGGCGGAGGGCATGACCGACGAGGAGGGCGCTCCCCTGGACACGCCCCGCAATCCCCAGAGCAAATTTTACATCCGGCTGCCCCGGCAGGTGCCGGAATACACCATCCTCCGCCGGTGCGTGGACCTGTCGGCAAAATAAAGGTTCCTTTTGGAAGAAACCGGGCGAAAAGCGTCTGCTTTTCGCCCGTTCTTCGCGCCGAAACAGCGGCGGCAGCAAAAACGGATTCAACCGGCAGGCGAATCCGCTTCGCTGGAGAAGTGATTGCTTATTCTTAAAAATGCGCTACAATAAAGCCATCAAAAATCGAAAGGATGGATCAAAAATGGAACAAACCAATATCGGACGCAACATCAAGCGGCTCCGGGACGCGAAGGGCCTCACCCAGGAGCAAATCGCCCAGGCGTTGAATGTCACCTTCCAGGCGGTGAGCAAATGGGAAACGGGCGTCACCCTGCCTGACACCATGATGCTGCCCAAAATCGCGGCCTTCTTTGGCGTCACCATCGACGAGCTGTTTTCCCCGGAGCGGGCGGTGTACGACAATGACGCTCAGCGGCTCCTGGCGGTGTATGAGGCCAGCCGGGACCAGGACGATTTTATCCGCGCCGACGCGGAATTTCGGAAGCTCTTCGCCAGCGGCAGCTTCACCCGGGACGATGAGCGGTCCTACGGGGTGCTGTACGAGTACCACATGTACTACTGCCGGGACCGGGCACTGGCGCAGTACGACAAAATCCTGTCCAGCCCGGAGCGGGACATTGTGACCCAGCGGACCCGGCTCCAGCGCAGCTACCTGCGCTCCCAGATCGGCCGGAGCGGCCAGGACCTGGAGGAGGCCCGGGCGGCCCTGGAAGCGAATCCCCAGGACCCGGAGAACCATCTGGCGCTGCTGGCCGCCCTGTACAACGCCGGGGCGTATGAAGCCGTGCTGGAGGCCGTCCCTGCGGCGGAGGATGCCGGCGCGCCGGAGAGCCTGATCCACATCTACGCTGGGGATTCCTGCAAGGCGCTCTGCCGGTACGAGGAGGCGTTCCCGCATTGGCAGCGGGCATTGGAGCTGGACCCGGAGTGCCTGGACGCGCTGTACTCCATGGCCTACTGCTGGCAGGCGCAGGGGCGCTACGACCGGGAAGCCGAGGCCTGGGAGCGGGTGGAGGACTGGCTCACCCAGCGGGGGTATGTGGCCGAAGTTGTCACCGTCCGGGAGCAGCTGCGCCGAGCCCGGCTGGCCGCCAAGAACAGTATCCAGGAATAATTTGCCCCATTAAAAATTCCGGCATGGTGATGGTCATGCCGGGATTTTTGAATCCTCTATTCGCTCACGGACCGGGCGAGGGCTGCCAGGTAGGCGTCCGCCTCGGAGCGGGCGTGGAAGGTGTGGATCAGAATGGCGCCCTCATAGGACGCCAGGCGGGCCCGCAGGCGGGGCAGGCGCTCCTTGGGATAGTCCAGGATCCACTGGTAAAATTCCGGGTCCAACGTCTCTTCCAGCCAGGGCAGGTCCGCCCGCTGCCGCCCCACCCGGGCACGGGCCCCCTCCAGGCAGATCTCCAAGGGATAATCCAGGAAAAAGACCTCGTCGCACCGGGCCATACGCTGGGGCAGGGTGCGGCTGTAATTGCCGTCGATGATCCACCGGTCCTGGGCCAGAATTTGGTCCAGGCTCCGGTCAAAGGTCTCGATGTCCACGGTGGTCCGGTCTGGCCGGTGCCACAGCAGGTCCAGATGGTACACCGGCAGGCCCGTCAGCGCCCCCAGGCGGCGGGCCAGGATGCTCTTCCCCGCCCCGGGGCAGCCCACAATCAGAACGCGTTCAGGCATCGTAGTCCGCGCAGACCCGGCTGGCCAGCAGATGATGGAACCGCTCCTTGGCCGCCAGGTGCCGAGGATCCTGCTGGTAGGCCGCCAGGGCCTCCCGGCTGTCAAACTCGGAGTAGAGGCAGTAGTCCATGCCCCCCTGGTAGGTCCGGCGGACCTCCAGCGTCTTGAGCCCCGGGATCTGCCCCGCCAGAGGCTCCAGAAGCGAAGCGATGAAGGCCACGGAGGCGTCCTTATCGGGGCCCTCCTTCAAGGTGTAGATGACGATGTGCTTGACCATATTTTTACCTCCTAATTTGGAAAAGGACCGGCGGAAGGCCGGTCCTTTTGAATTTGAATTGGTTTATTCGGCGGCTTCCAGCAGCGCCCGGATGGACAGGGAGATCCGCTTGTTCTCCGCGTCGATGTCGGTGATCTTCACCTTGACCTCCTGGCCCTCCTTCAGCACGTCCTCGGGCTTGCCGATGCGGCGGTCCGCAATCTGGGAGATGTGGATCAGGCCGTCCACACCGGGAATGATCTCGGCAAAGGCGCCGAAGGTCATCAGCTTGACAATCTTGGCGTCCACCACGTCGCCGGTCTGGAACTTGGTCATAAACTGATTCCAGGGGTTCATCTCCGGGGTCTTGTAGCCCAGGGAGATCTTGTGCTTCACAGGATCGAAGGAGATGACGAACACGTCGATCTCATCGCCCACCTTCACCACGTCGGCGGGGGTCTTGATCCGGTTCCAGCTCAGCTCGGAAACATGGACCATGCCGTCCACGCCGCCGATATCCACAAAGGCGCCGTAGGAAGTCAGGGACTTCACCACGCCGTGGTACTTCTTGCCGTTCTCGATCTCGCTCCAGATCTTCTCCTGGGCGGCCTTCCGCTCCTCGGCGGCAACGGCCCGGATGGAGCCGATGACCCGGCGGCGGGCCCGGTTGACCTCGGTAATCTTCAGCTTGACGGTCTTGCCCACCATGGCCTTCATATCGCCGCCCTTGGCGATCCCGGACTGAGAGGCGGGAATGAACACCCGAACGCCCTTCACATTGGCGACCAGGCCGCCCTTATTGTCCTCGGTAATGGTCCCTTCGACGGTGGTCTTTTCCTCGGCATAGGCCGCCATCTCGTCCCAGACCCGCATTCCGTCCAGCTTCTTCTTGGACAGCTGGCAGGTGCCCTCCTGGTCGTTTACGCGCACCACGAAAACCTCGACCTCGTCGCCCACATGGAGTACATCCTCGGGCTTTATGGAAGGATCGGAACTGACCTCGTCGTTGGGGATATAGCCGGCGTGCTTGGTGCCAAGGTCGATCTGCACCTCGGTAGCTCCGAAGCCTGTCACGACGCCAGTGACCTTATCTCCAGTATTCAAAGTTTTGATGGACTGCTCCAGCAGGGCCTCAAAGCTCTCCTCCTGGCCTGCCTCGGCATTGATGATTTCGCTCATTTTCTTGTTGACCTCCTTTATAATCCACGCCGGCGTAGATGCGCCCGCCGTGACTCCAACATCCGTCACACCGCGGAAAAAGGCCGGCTCCAGCTCCGAGGCACTGTCCACCAGTACGACTTTTTCGCAATGCTCCCGGCAGATCATCGCCAGGCGTTTCGTGTTGGAACTGGTGCGGTCCCCCACGATCACCATGGCCTGGCAGCCTTCGCTGAGTAAAGCTGCCTCATTCTGCCGATACTCTGTTGCTTTACATATTGTATCAAAAAATTTCAAGTTAGTAAACTGTTTTTTCGCAATTTTTTCGCACATTTCCCACAAAGATTCGGGGGAAGTTGTCTGACAAACCATGCAAATTGGCAAATCCGACGGGATTTCGGGCGATTTTGACCAATTTTCCAGCTCCTGCGGACTTTCGCACACCACACAGTTTCCGCACCAACCGGCGATCCCGGCCACCTCCGGGTGGGCCCGCTGGCCGATGATCAGACTGAGTCGCCCTTCCCGCTCCGCCTGGGCCACGATCCGGTGGATCCGCTTGACGAAGGGGCAGGTGGCGTCGATCACCGCCACCCCGGTCTCCTCCAAGGCCCGGTAAACCTCCCGGCCCACCCCGTGGGAGCGGATGACCACCGCCGCGCCCGCCGGGGCGTCCTGGGGCCGGTCAATAACCCGGACTCCCAGCTCCTCCAGGTGGGCCACCGCGTGACGATTGTGGATGATGGGGCCCAGGGTGACCACCTGTCTCCCCTCTTTGGCCGCCTGCTCCGCCAGGCCCATGGCCCGGTCCACGCCGAAGCAGAAGCCGGCGCTCTCGGCAAGGCGGACGCTCATAGGCCGGTCTTTTCCCGGACGATGGCCCGCATGGCGTCCAGGGTCTGGGGAATGTCCAGCTCGGTGGTGTCCAGCAGCACCGCGTCGGGGGCCTGACGCAGGGGGGCGACGGAGCGAGTGGTGTCCTGCCGGTCCCGGCGGCGCAGATCCTCCAGAACCTGCTCATAGGTGTCTTTCTTACCCTTAGCCCGCAGCTCCGCGTAGCGGCGTTGCGCCCGGACCTCCGGGGAGGCGGTGAGGAACAGCTTCACCGCCGCCTGGGGCAGCACCACCGTGCCAATGTCTCGGCCGTCCATCACCACGTTGTGCCGCTGCGCCAGGTCCCGCTGCATTTCCAGCAGAGCCTGCCGCACGGGCGGATGGGCGGAGACCAGAGACGCCTTCTGGGAGATGTCCGGGGTGCGGATCTCCTCCGTCACGTCCATGCCGTTCATCCACATGTGCTGGACACCTTGCTCGTCATAGCGGATCTCCACGTTCACCTCGTCGATGTAACGGGCCACCCCGTCGGCGTCCTTGGGGCTGATCCCCAGCAGATCCAGAAAATAGGCAACGGTGCGGTAGATCGCCCCCGTGTCCACATAATACCACCCCAGCTCCTGGGCCAAAAGCCGGGCCAGGGTGCTTTTTCCCGCGCCGGCGGGGCCGTCGATGGCGACGGCGTAGGTCTTTTCCATGGTATCTCCTCCGTTTTCAGTCTTCCCGCAGCCGCTTTAGAGCCTCCGCCTCCCGGCGCAGCACCTCTTCCGGGGAAATGCCCAGCATTTGGGCAGTCTCCTCCGCCGTGGCGGGTTTCCCGGTCTCCAGGCCGAAGCGCAGAGAGAGGAGCCGGACGTCTTCGGGGTCCGCGCCCTCCAGCAGCTCCTCCACCCGGCGGCGGCTCTGGAAATAGGCGGTGTGCTCCACATTCTGGGCCGGTTCCTCCGGCTCCGGGGCGGACCTTTGAGCGCTTTGGGCGTCAGAAATCAACTTTTCAAGTCGCCGGATCTCCTCTAAGTCCCAGCCCAGCGCCTTTGCAAGCTCCTCTGGCAATGGGTTTCGGCCCAGCCGGGCCAGCAGCGCACGGTCCGCGGCCTGGTAGGACTCCATGGCCTTTCTCAATTCCCTGCCCACGCCCTGGGCATGGGCTTGAAGAATCACGGCCTTTGCCAGCGCAAACCGGATCCAACGGTCGGCAAAGGCTGAAAAATCACCGCCGGCATAGCGCATGACGCTCTGCCACAAGCCCAGACTGCCCTCCTGGATCAGGTCCAGCAGCAGCACGCCCCGGCCAGTCATGGACATGGCCAGCTCCGCCGCCCGGGGAAGGTAGCCTCGGGCCAGGGCCTCCATGGCCCGCTGGTCCCCTTCTAGGCAGCGCTCCGCCAATGCCTGGATGGCTCCGGCGGAGAGGGCAGGTCCCTCGATCTCCCGCAGATATAGAGCAAGGGGGTCGTTTTCCCGCAGCTCCCGGCGCAGGGTGCCGGCCCGAACCTGGCTGTCCTCCCAGGCAAGCCTGGGCGTGGCGGGCTCCGTCTCCCGGGGCAGATCCATCAGAAGGCGCAGCTCCAGATCCTCCGCCAACTGAAAAGCATCCTCCGCCTCGGTCTGGCTGAGACCGTCGATCAGCGCCAGCAGCCGGGCCGCCGAAATGGATTCCCCCGGCCCCAGCGCCGTCAGCGCCGCCTCGTAGGGGGGAATCTCAAAGCAAAAATCCTCGTTCACTCCAAAAAATCCTCCAGTCCCAGGCTCACGCCCAGCTTTTGCAGCTTGTCCATGGCCTGCCGCTCGATCTGCCGCACCCGCTCCTTGGAAATGCCCAATTGCTTGCTGATGGCTTCCAGGGAATAGCTGGTCTGCCCGGTCATGCCAAAGTGCAGCTCCAGCACCTGCCGCTGACGTGGCGTCAGCTGGGACAGCAGCTGGCCCAGAATCTGCCGCAGCTCCTGGCGCACCAGCTCCTCCTGGGGCTCGCTGGCCTCCTGATCCGCCAGCATCGCGCCCAGAGCGATGTCCTCCTCCCCCGCCGGGGCGTCCAGAGAGCAGGTCTGGGGCGTAAGCTCCAAGAGCTTCTTGACCCGGTCCTCAGGCAAATCACAGGCCAAGGCGATCTGGGCGGGGGTCGGTTCCTCCCCAGTCTGCTGCAACAGCGCCGCCCGAGCGGCGCTGACCCGGCGCATCCGCTCCGCCGTATGGAGGGGCACCCGGATCATCCCGCTGTGGTTCATCAGGCACCGGGTAATGCCCTGGCGGATCCACTTGGTGGCGTAGGTGGAAAAGCGATAGTCCAGGGTATAGTCAAATTTCCGGGCGGCCACGATCAGGCCAATACTGCCCTCCTGGATCAGATCCAGCAGCGGCATCCCCCGCCCGGCGTACTCCCGGGCCACGGACACCACCAGCCGCAGATTGGCGCTCACCATCTGCCGCACCGCCTCCTCGTCTCCCTGGGCGCAGCGCATGGCCAGAGCCCGCTCCTGCTCAGCCGTCAGCTGAGGATAGCTGCGAATTTCCTGAAGATACTGGCTCAGACCGTCCTCCCCGGAATTCCGGGGCGTCCGCTCCTCCTGTAAAACCGATGGGCTCATGACTTGACCCCTTTTCTCTGTTTCATCCGATCCCGAAGGGCCAAAAGGGACTCCTCCGAGCCGTCCTTTGTCCCCCGGTTTTCATCCATAATCACGGTGACGCAGTCCCGCGCCGCTTCCTCCCGGGCCGGGCCCTGGTTCCGCTGGAGCGCCCCGGCCAAATGGGAAGTCTCCTCCGGGGTCAGGCCCTCCAGCACCCCCAGGGACAGCTCCAAGCCCTGTTCATGCCGGCTTTTCAACTGGCCAAACACCCGGCCCAGCAGCGGGACGGAGAAATCCGCTTCCGTCAAGTTCCCGGTCAGGTCCGCCAGGGCGGGATCCTTCATCAGCAGGCAGATCAGCAGCTC
This sequence comes from uncultured Oscillospiraceae bacterium, assembly GCA_947627745.1. Lineage (GTDB taxonomy): Bacteria > Bacillota > Clostridia > Oscillospirales > Oscillospiraceae > Faecousia. The sequence goes on along the minus strand of CANQXH010000004.1, from coordinate 2,193 downwards.
CTCCGCCATGGCGGATTTCATATTGTCATAGCGGATGCTCCGGTCCTTGGGCCGGAGGGTCTGGGCAGGGGCCAGGTCGATCCGCTCCTGGCGTTTTTTCTCCCGAGCCCGGCGGCGGCGCCAGGCCTTCTCCACCTCCAGCTTCATGGCGTCAGCCGTGATGCCGGCGGCCTCCGCCGCCCGTCCTCCGTAGATCTCCCGCTGGACGGCGCTGCCCAAGGTGCTGATCAGCTCCGCCGCCTCTTGGACAAAGCGGATCCGCTGGTCGTCCTCCCGCAGGTCGTATTTTTTGACGATGGCGGAAAGCTGATACTCGATCCGGTTGGAGGCCCCCTCCAGCAGAACCTGGAAGCGGTCCGCGCCGAATTTCTTCAAAAACTCGTCGGGGTCCTTGGCGTCCTTCACCTTCAGCACCTTCACCCGCAGGCCCGCCCGCTCCAAAATGGGGATGGCCCGCCGGGTGGCGTCCTGCCCGGCCTGGTCGGCGTCGTAGATGAGGACCACTTCCTCGGTATACCTGGTGAGCAGGGTGGCGTGGTCCTCCGTCAGGGCGGTGCCTAGGGAGGCCACGGCGCAGTCGAAGCCGTACTGGTGCAGGCTCACCGCGTCCATGTACCCCTCCACCAGGATCAGATACCCCAGCTTGCTCTTTTTCGCCAGATTCAGACCGAAAAGGTTCTTCCGTTTATTGAAAATCAAGGTTTCGGGAGAGTTTAGGTACTTCGGCGTGGAGTCGTCCATCACCCGACCGCCGAAGCCGATAAGATTGCCCCGGACGTCGATAATGGGAAACATCAGCCGGTTGCGGAACCGGTCGTAAACCCGGCCGTTCTTCTCGGACACCAGCCCGGCGTCCCGCAATTCCTGATCGGTATAGCCTTTGGCCCGCATGGCGTCCACCAGGCCGGACCAGGAATCCGGGGCGAAGCCCACCCCAAATCGGGTCAAGATGGACTGGGTCATGCCCCGCTTCTGGGCATAGGCCAGGCCCGCCGCCCCGGCGGGGGCGTAGAGCTGGGCATGGTAATACCGGGCCGCCTCCTTGCACAGCGCCCAGAGCCGCTCCTGCTGCTGGTAGCGGCTCTGATACTGCTCGTCCTCCGGCACGGTCATCCCCGCCCGCTGGGCCAGGGCCCGGACGGCATCGGGGTAGCTCAGGTTCTCGATCTCCATCAGGAAGTTGATCACCCCGCCGCCCTTGTGGCAGCCGAAGCAGTAGTACATGCCCTTGTCCGGAGAAACGGAGAAAGAGGCGGTCTTCTCCCCGTGGAAGGGGCACAGGCCAAAGAGGTTGGCCCCGCTGCGGCGAAGATTCACATACTGACTCACCACTTCTTCAATGGGATTTCGAGCCACCAGCTCGTCCAAAAATGCCGGCGGAAACGCCACAGCCGACCACCTCCCTTGGGAAAAGTCTGATAAAGGACTTAAAAATCGTATAATAGCCGCCTCGCGGCTATTATATCACACTATCCCCGGACTTGCCACCCCGAGGGAATAAAAATCTCCGTATATTTGTCCACCGCGTACTTGTCCGTCATGCCGGCGATGTAATCGCACACTGTCCGGGGGATGCCCTCCAATCTCAGCTGGGGTGTGAGGTCCCCGGGCAGCCGCTCCGGATGGTCGCAATAGAACTGGTAGAGCCGCTGGAGCATGAGCTTGGCCTTGCTCTCCTCCCCCTTGGCTACGGGGTTGCGGTAGACCCGCTGGAACATGAATGCCCGCAGCTCCTTGAGGGCCTGGTCCACCGACGGCGATAGGCCCACCCGTCCGCTCTCCTGGGTGAAGGCAATGGCGTCGCAGACCAGGGTGTTGATCCGTTCCCGGTGGCTGCCGCCCAGCACGGCAGAGATCTCCTTGGGGATGTCCCCGTCGGTCAGGATCCCCGCCCGGATGGCGTCGTCGATATCATGATTCACATAGGCGATCTGGTCCGACCGGCGGACCACCTGACCCTCCCAGGTCTCGGGGATCCGGTCCCCTGTGTGCCCCAGAATGCCCATTCGCACCTCGTAGGTCAGATTTAAGCCCTTTCCCCCGTTTTCCAGGGTGTCCACCACCCGGAGGCTCTGCTCATTGTGGCGGAAGGGGGCCCCCAGCACCTCGGAAAGGGCCGCCTCCCCGGCGTGGCCGAAGGGGGTGTGTCCCAGGTCATGGCCCATGGCGATGGCCTCGGTCAGGTCCTCGTTG
>CANQXH010000003.1 GCA_947627745.1 uncultured Oscillospiraceae bacterium | reverse complement strand
GAGACCATCGCCGCCCCGGTGGAGGGGGTGGGCCACTATGAGCCTCTGCGCCACTATGCCGAGGTCCATCTGCTGCTGGAGCCTCTGCCCCGGGGTTCGGGGCTTGTTTTCGACACCGCCTGCTCCGCCGACGTGCTGGACGGCAATTATCAGCGGCTGATCCTGACCCATCTGCGGGAAAAGATCCACTTAGGCGTCCTCACCGGGGGGCCCATCACCGACATGAAGCTGACCCTTTTGATCGGCAAGGCCCATCTCAAGCACACCGAGGGGGGCGATTTTCGCCAGGCCACCTACCGGGCGGTGCGCCAGGGGCTGATGAAGGCGGAGTCGGTGCTTTTAGAGCCCTGGTACGATTTCGTTCTCACCCTGCCGGCCCCCCAGCTGGGCCGAGCCATCACCGACCTCCGGGCCATGGGCGGGACCATCGAGCCCCCCGAGGCCATCGGTCAGGAGGCCCTGCTGCGGGGCCGGGTCCCCGCCGGGGAGGTGGGGGATTTCCCCGACCGGCTGGCGGCCTACACCCAGGGCCAGGGCCGGCTCCAGCTCACCCCCGGAGGCTACGATCTGTGCCACAACGCCCAGGCGGTGATCGAAGCGGCGGCCTACGATCCCCAGGCGGATCTGGACAGCTCCCCCGACTCCGTTTTCTGCGCCCATGGGGCGGGCTTCGTGGTAAAGTGGGACCAGGTGCCCGAATACATGCACCTGGACAGCGGCTACGGCAAAAGCCGGGGCCCCGGCATTCTCTCCCGGAACCTAGCCGCCGACGACAAGGCGCTGGAGGCCATCATGGAGCGGGAATTTGGTCCCATCAAGCGCCCGGCCTACCGGGCGCCCGACACCCGCCCCGCCACCGAGGAGGTGGTGATCCGCGCGCCCCGGGACCGGTGCCTGATCGTAGACGGGTACAACGTCCTCTTCCAGTGGGAGAGCCTGCGGGAAACCGCCCAGGAGGATCTGGAAACCGCCCGGCGGCGGCTGATGGACGCGCTGAGCAGCTACGCCGGTTTCCGAAAGCTGCGGCTGGTCCTGGTTTTCGACGGCTACAAGGTCAAGGGCAATCCCGGTGAAAAGGAACGGTATCACAACATCCAGGTGGTCTACACCAAGGAAAACGAGACGGCGGACGCCTATATCGAGGCCCTTGCGGCCCAGCTGGGGGGCAGCTACGCGGTTTCCGTCGCCACCTCCGACGCCCTGGTGCAGCTGTCCTCCCTCCGGGCGGGGGTGCTGCGAACATCCGCCCGGGAGCTGGAGGCGGAGGTGGAGGAGGCTCACCGGGAAATGGAGAAGCATTTCAAAAAATGACCGGTTTTTCCGGGGAAAGTGGAAAGTTTCCCTTCCCTTTTCCGGGGAAATGGTGTATAATTTCCCTATCAAGAATAAGGGAGGTCTTCCCATGCGGGCAAAAGTCGAAAAATTCATTCACGCCGCGCTCCACGTTTTGGAGCTGCTCATCGCCCTGATGACCCTGCTGGTGCTGGTGGGGATGGTGGGCCTGGAGATCTGGAGAATGTTTACCGAGCCGGAGTACTTTTCCACGCTGAACGAATATCTGCACAATATCCTCACCATCGTGGTGGGCCTGGAATTTGTCCGGATGCTCATCGATATGACCCCCGCCAATACCATCGAGGTGCTCACCATCGCCCTGGCCCGGCAGGTCATTCTCAACCATGAGGATCCGTTTACCAACATCACCAGCGTTTTGTGTATCGCGGGCCTGTTCGCCGTCCGCCGGTTCCTGATCCCCAAGAAAGAGCTGACCATCGAAATGTCCGAGGTGGGCTGAGCCGGGAGGACGGAGCATGGAGCCTGATCGAATCGTCTTTCAGCAGGCAGTCTATGGCAAGCTGGTCCAGGCGGCGGAGAACTGGAAAGACCTGTGTGCCCTGTGCCTGGACCTGGACGCCACCCGAGGCCACCGGCGGCTGAGCCTTTATGGCGAGACCTCCGCCCATTTAAGCGCCATGGCGGAGACCGATCCGGAGGAGGCCCTGCAAAACAAGTACCGCCCGGAAACCTGGCAATGGGGTCTGAGCCGGGATCTGACCGGCCTGCTGCCGGAAAAGCAGCCGGAAAGTCTTGCGGAGGACTGCGTCCAGGCGCTGCTGTTTTTCCGGGAGATCCAGCCGGATCTTCTGCTGCTGTTCACCACGGTTCCGGAGATGACCCCTGAAAAGCAGGCGGAGGTGGTGGCCCGGCTCAACGGCACCCCGGATGCCCGGGAGTTTGCCGGGACGGTATCGTGACGTCAGCGGCGAAAGGTGTCTGCCTCTTTGCCTGCTCTTCATAAAAGAAAAAACACGCATCCGTTCGCCATTTGTCGGGCGAACGGATGCGTTGCGTTTTATCTTCTCCCCGCGGCTTCCAGCGGCGGGAGCGCCTTACCGGCGCATGACGTCATAGGCGACCTGGCAGATATCGGAACAGACCCTGTAAATCCCAAAAAGATCCTGCGTACCCTTCGCGCCGGAGGTCAGCACCACCATCCCATCGCCGCTGGCAGGGTCGTAGGACAGCAGATTGAACGCCCCGTAGGCGTTACCAGTATGATAGTAGATCTCCGGGCGGCTGAACATCCCCTCCTGGTAGTCCAGAGGCTGGGCCTGCCAGAACATGTTGTTGACCTGGAACTGGATCTGCTGCATCATGTCCACCGACTCCGGGCTCAGGATCCGCTGGCTTCCAAAGGTGCCCCGGTTAATCAGCATAGCGGCCATCCGGGCCATGTCCTCCGAGGAAGCGGTCAATCCGCCCATATAGTGGGAGCCGTCCACCCCCGGGAATTTGGAACGGCGGCCGGCGATCTGGGCGGCCACAGAGAGTCCCACCCTGCCATCCGCGCGGTAGAGCGTGACAATGTTTCGGGTGTCCCGCAGCTCGCCGGCTTCCAGCGCCACATCCACGCCCAGCTTGTTCCAGATCCCCTGGTTCAGGATGACGTCCAAATGCAGATGGGCCGCCCGCTCAAAGGCCAGGCCCAAAAGGGCGAAGACATAGTTATTGTAGTCCCAGGCCGCGGGCTCCCCAGGTACCGCCATGGTGTAGGATTCCGGCCTGCGGAGCTGCTCCGCCATATTCACATAGGAGAGGGAAACACCGGGCAGGAAGGTACTGATCGAGGAGGTGTGGGTCAGACAGCTCTGGATCGTGATGGGAATACCGGGATGGTTGGGATTCTGCACCTGATCCCCCCAGTAATTCGCCACCGGGTCCTCCAAACGCAGGATGCCCTGCTCCCGCAGGAGCATGGCCGCGATACCGGTGGCAATCTTGGTGATGGACGCGGTTCGGAACTTGTGGTTCGGAGTCATGGGGTCGGTATCCTTGGTGGCCCATCCGTAGACATAAGTCTCTCCAGTAACGCCGCCCCGGATCACCGTGGCCTGCACGCCCACCGCGCCGTAGGTCTTGGCGGCAAGCTCCACCGCCTGCTGGATGTCCGCTGAACGCATTTCCTCTGCCATTGTTTTGCTCCTTTCCGATATGATGGCCGCCTTCTCCGGCGGAAAGCAGCCGATTGTTTTCCTGTCAACTGCATTATAAAAGGAAACCGGTGGAAAGTCAAGGGCGGGCGCTTCGCCGGTTCTTCTTAAAACCTGCCGGGACCGGCGCGCTTCCGGTTCCAGCGGCGCCGCTTTCACGGAAATTTGACAGATGGGCGCCTCCGGGCGGGCGGGAGTCCGTTTCCGCAGGGAGTCGGTTATTTTCATTGACATTCTTCAAAAAAACGGGTAAAATAAGGGCGATTCGATTTTAAAAAGGGGGGAATACCATGGACGGGGGAAGTATAGTGCCGGGGCGAAGTAGCCGCTTGCCCCGTCGTGGGGCGCGCTGCTTGGGCCCATTACCGATCTTTTAAAAAAAGGAGGCTGGACCTTTGACAGAACGCTTTGAAATCGTGGAACGGGCGCTGGTCAAGATGCTGGAGGAGCGGAAATACGCCACCCTCCGGGACATTCTGATCACCATGGAGCCCAGCGACATCGCCGCCGTTTTTACCGGTCTGGAGGATGCCAAAATACCCCTGCTGTTCCGCCTGCTGCCCAAGGAGCTGGCGGCGGAGACCTTTGTGGAAATGGAAAACGACGCCCAGGAGCTGCTGATTCGGGGATTTTCGGACAGCGAGCTGAAGGAGGTCGTGGACGAGCTGTATGTGGACGACGCCGCCGACCTGGTGGAGGAGATGCCCGCCAACGTGGTCAAGCGGATCCTGCGCCAGGCGGATCCGGAGATGCGCAACACCATCAATCAGATCCTCCGCTACCCGGAAAACTCCGCCGGGTCCATCATGACCACGGAGTACGTCTCCCTCCGGCCCACCATGACGGTGGAGGAGAGCATTCTCCGCATTCGCCGCCAGGGCATCGACAAGGAGACCATCTACACCTGCTATGTCACCCAGGACCGGACCCTGGTGGGCCTGGTGACGGTGAAGGACCTGCTCCTGGCCGAGGATGACGACACCAAGATCGCGGACATCATGGTGACCAATCTGATCTCCGTCACCACCCAGACGGACCAGGAGGAAGTGGCCAACATGCTGTCCCGGTACAATTTCCTGGCCCTGCCCGTGGTGGACGGGGAGAACCGGATGGTGGGGATCGTCACCTTTGACGACGCCATGGACGTCCTGGAGGACGAGGCCACCGAGGACATGGAGATCATGGGCGGCATGCTGCCCTCGGAAAAGACATACTTAAAAAGCACCGTTTTCGACCTGTTTCGCCACCGGATCCCCTGGCTGCTGCTTTTAATGGTCAGCGCCACCTTTACGGGCATGATCCTGACTTATTTTGAGGGGGCCCTGGCGGCCCAGGTGGCCCTGACGGTGTTCATCCCCATGCTGATGGACACCGGCGGCAACTCCGGCTCCCAGTCCTCCGTCACCGTGATCCGGGCCCTGAGCCTGGGCGAGCTGCGGTTTTCCGACATTGGCCGGGTGATTTGGAAGGAGGTCCGCACCGCCCTGCTCTGCGGTGGGGTACTGGCGGCGGTGTGCTTCGGAAAGGTCATGCTCATCGACCGGCTCTTGATGGGCAACACCGGCGTGACCGTCATTGTGGCGGCGGTGGTGTGCCTGACGCTGTGGATCACCGTGGTACTGGCGAAGGCCGTGGGCTGTACCCTGCCCCTGGCCGCCAAGCAGCTGGGCTTTGACCCGGCGGTGATGGCCAGCCCCTTCATCACCACCATTGTGGACGCCCTGTCGTTACTGGTGTATTTCGGCTGCGCCAAGGTCCTGCTGGGAGTGTGACGGGACATGAAGCTGCTGCTGTGCGCCGCCTACCTTGCCGCCCTGGGCATCGCCGCCCACTTTATCGGCAACGCTCTGCCCAGGGCCTGGTTTCACCATGACCGCTTTCCCTGGCGGAGCTTTCCCTGGGAGCGAGACGGCCGGATCTACCGCAAAATCGGCATCCACCGCTGGAAGGACCATGTGCCGGATATGAGCAAGCTCTGCCGGGACATGGTGCCCAAGGCCGTACAGGCCCGTCCCACCGCCGAGCAGCTGCAAGCCCAGCTGGAGGAGAACATGGTGGCGGAGGCGGTCCACTGGGCTCTGGTCCCGCTGTCCCTGGGGGTGGCAGGGATCTGGCCCGGAATCGGGGGCGGGGTCATCTATTTTCTGTCCCTCTGGGGGAATCTCCCCTTCGTGCTGATCCAGCGGTACAACCGGCCCCGGCTGGTCCGGCTGCTGGAGCGGCAAATTTCCAAACAGGAGGCTGCGCGATGACGTATATTTTTGTGGGCTTGATTTTTCTCTTTTTGGACCTGAACATCAATTTGGGCCAAATCACCATCGGCCTGCTGCCGACCTTTGTCGGTTATTTTCTCCTGGCCCGGGGGCTCCAAACGCTACCGGAGGACCCCGATTTTGCCAAGGCCCGGACCCTTTCCCTGGTCATGACGGTCTACACCCTGGTACTGTACATTGTAAACCTGCTGGGCCTCCAGCTCCAGCTGGGGCTGCTGGGCTGGATCCTGGACGCGGTGCGGCTGGTGGTGTACTTCTCTATTTTGTACCTTCTGAACCGGGGGATCGGCCAGCTTCAGGTAAAGACCGGCAAAGACCTAGGCGCCGAGCAGCTCCGGCCCCTCTGGCTGGTGCTGGTGGTGCTGGAGAGCGCTACGCTGGTTTTGAACTGGATCCCGGTGGTGGGCGCCTTTGCCCTGCTGGGGAACCTGGTGGTGCATATCGTCCTCCTGGTCCTCTATTACAACGTGAAAAAGCGCTACGAAGCCTAAAAAATGGCCGCCCACGGGCGGCCATTTTTTAATAGAACAGCAGGGAGTACCAGGTGACCACGTCTCCCCCGTACTGGAAGGGCAGCCCCGCCTTTTCCAGGGTGTCCGTCAGCACGATGCCGTGACTCTCCACGCAGGGGTGCATCTTCCCCGGCATCCGGCAGGGCAGCCCGTCCAGGTAGGCGCACCGGGTACAGATGGCGCAGGCCTCGCTGGAGAGCACATAGGGCGCCTCCCCCTCCTCCCGGAGCAGGTCCCGCACCCGGTTGGTGATTCTCTCGTGGGGCTCCCGGGTGGCCAGGGTGGCCTCCAGGTCCGTCACGTCCACGCCCTCGGCGGCGGTGCCGATGACCAGGCACCGGCGGTAAGCCAGGCATTTTTCCCGGCATTCCTCCACGCTGCCCACCCCCGGCGGGCAGGCCCAGGTCTTGCCGTACATGGGGCACTCCTGCTGGCACACCGTCCGCACCCGGGCAGAGAAGGTCAGCTCCCGGGGATCGATGAAAAAGTAAGTATATAGCGGCAGCTCCGCCAGCTTTTCCTCCAAGCGTGTCTGATCCATGTCCGTTCCTCCAAAATTCCGGCGGCGTATGTTCGTTTCCCGCCGGATTTTCCCGCGCCAAACCGGCGGGGCCGTTTTTTTCATTGTATCACACCGGCGGCTAAAAATCCAGCCCCACTTTCCGCGGGGCATCCGGCCCAAAATCATCCATTGACAAATTCCCTCGATTTTTGTATGATGATGGGGAAAGCCGCCCGCCACCGGACCCAAATAGAAAGGATGAGGCCAATGGAACCCGCCGTTCAGGAGAAATATCTATCCGTGCTCCGTTCCGAGCTGATTACCGCACTGGGCTGCACCGAGCCCATCGCCATCGCTTACGCCGCGGCCAGGGCCCGGCAGGTCCTGGGGGAATTCCCGGAGCGGGCCACGGTGCTGTGCAGCGGCAACATCGTGAAAAACGTGAAAAGCGTCACGGTGCCCAACTCCGGGGGCATGGTGGGCATTGAGATCGCCGCCATTCTGGGGATCGTGGGGGGCGACGCCGACGCCAAGCTGGAGGTCCTCTCCAGCATCACGGAGGCCCACCGGGCCCAGGCCCGGGAACTGCTGAAGCGGCATTTCTGCCAATGCCGTCTGGCCACCGGGGTGGACAATCTCTATGTGGACGTCACCGTGGAGTCCCCGGAGCACACCGCCCAGGTGATCGTCATGAACCGGCACACCCTGATCACCAAGGTCGTCAAGGACGGGGAAGTGCTCTTCGCCCACGAGCCCATGAACCGGGAGGCCCGGGTGAAGGGGCTGGACATGACCATGGCGGAAATCGTGGAATTCGCCCGCACCGTGGACTTTGAAGACATCCGGGAGGTGATCGGGCGGCAGGCAGAGCTGAACCAGGCCATCTCTCAGGAGGGCCTCACCGGCAAGTACGGTGCCCGGATCGGCTACCTGCTCCGCAGCGCCTACGGCGACGACATTAAAATTCGGGCCATCGCCGCTGCCGCCGCCGGGTCCGACGCCCGGATGAACGGCTGCGCCCTGCCGGTGGTCATCAACTCCGGCAGCGGAAACCAGGGCATGACCGTCTCCCTGCCGGTGCTGGAATACGCCAAAGAGCTGGGGGCCAGCCAGGAGCAGGCCTACCGGGCCCTGGTGATCAGCAACCTGGTGTCCATCCACATCAAGCGGAATATCGGGGACCTGTCCGCCTTCTGCGGGGCGGTGTCCGCCGCCTGCGGCGCCGGGGCGGCGATCACCTTCCTATACGGGGGCAGTCTGGAGCAGATCTCCAACACGGTGATCAACACCCTGGCCAACGTGGGGGGCATCCTCTGCGACGGGGCCAAGGCCTCCTGCGCCGCCAAAATCGCCTCCTCTCTCAACGCCGCCATCCTGGGCCACACCATGAGCATGGCGGGGATCGTCTTCGGCAGCGAGGAGGGCATCGTTCAGGAGGACGTGGAGCGCACCATCAAGAGCATGGGCTACATCGGCAGGAAAGGCATGGCAGGGACGGATGTGGAGATCCTGAAGGTCATGCTGGGAGAGGTCCAAGTGGATTAACAAGGTCCCATGTAAAAATCGGGCGGCATGGCTTCGGCCATACCGCCCGATTTGGTTTGAAACTACGTTTTACTGAAAATCACTCGATCTCCAGGTGCCGGGCCTGGGGAAGGATCTCCTGCTTCTTGGGCAGGGTCAGCCGCAGCACGCCGTTGTCGTATTTCGCCTTGATGTGATCCGTATCAATGGCGGAAACGTCAAACTGGCGGCTGTACTTGCCGTAGGACCGCTCCACACGGATATATTTCTGCTTCTTGTCCTTCTGCTCATGCTCCGAGTGGCGCTCGGCGCTGACCGTCAGGGTGTTGTCGGAAATTTCCAGGTGGATGTCCTTCTTGTCGAAGCCGGGCAGGTCCGCCTCCAGCAGATAGTGGTCGCCCTCGTCGGAGATGTCCGTCTTAAACTCAGCAATGTCCGCACTGCCGAAGAAGGAACCGAAGGGCTCCTCAAAAAAGCGGCGCTCCATTTCCTCCATCTCCCGGAAGGGGTTGTAAGCGATCTCAGCTTTGCTCTTGCGATAAGGTCTCAGTTCAAACATAATACATACCTCCTAAGAATGTAGCTATTATGTCCGCCCTTTTGATACCGATGGGGTAGATTGGAAATCGGTTTTCAGCGTCCCACCGGACGCCGCGTCCTGCTTCTGCCGGAAACAGAGCCCATTGGGAACCACCTTCTTTCTTTGTTCTGAGAATACTCTACCCCCGAAATATGAATAATGTGTGGACAAATCATGTCTGAACTGTAAATTTTAGCACTCTATTAACTAGAGTGCTAAAAATCCTTATTCCGCCGCTTCCTCCACGCACCGCAGGGCGTTCAGGGTCCTGGGGTAGCCGATATAGGGCAGGCACTGGGTCAGCACCTGAATAAGGAACCGTTTGTCGTTGCCGATCCGCAGATTGGCCTTGGCGTGGCTCACCAGCTGGGGCTCGCAGCCCCCCAGAGCCGCCAGGAAGCAGAAGGTGATCATCTCCCGCTGCCGGTAGTCCATGCCCCGGCGGGTGTAGTAGTCCCCGAAGCAGTTGGCCGCCAGAAAATACCGGATGTGGCGGCTCTCCTCCGGGCCGGAGCGGTAAAAGTCCCGCATCTGCTCCCCGAAGATGTCCACCTGGGCCTGGGTGCCCGCCTCCCGGCGGGTGGCGGGGGTGGTGGTGGACTGGTTGGGCAGGGGCAGGGAGATGCCCCGGGCGGCAAAGACCTGATTGGTGATCCGCAGGAAGGGGTACACCCGCCCGATGCCCAGATAGGCGGCGGCCTGGTAGACCGTCTCCTTCACCTCTACCGGCGTGACGCCGACGTTCAGGGCGGCGGGCAGCATCCGTCGGAACTCCTCCTCCCCCTGGCAGCCCAGCAGCGCCGCCAGGATGGCCAGGAACCGGGTCCGGACGGGAAGCTCATCCTGATTGATCACCTGATCAAATACAAAATCATCAAACAGCCGGGTAAATTCCGGGTCGGTCTGGGCAAATTCCGAGACATAGCCGGGAAGCATTCTCTCCCGGTAATCCTGAGAAAACTGAGACATGGCGCGAATCCTCCTTTTCGGGCGCAGCCCGCTCCAAAATACACCTTATTATAACGCCGCCGGGGACGATTCGCAACCGGCCAGGCAAATTTTTTCCGGACTTTTAAAGCTCCGGCGGGCAAGATCCCGCCGGAGCTTTTTGAATCAGGCTTTCGGTTCCTTCGTTTTCTGAGCGGCGCGGTACTGCTTCCGGTAGGCCCGGAAGTCCTTGCAGGCGTCGCCGCGGCGGAATTTCATGCTCCGGAGGGTCCAGAAGCAGCCGCAAACCAGGCATCCCGCCAATACCAGGTAGAACAGCACCGTCACCACGGTAATGCTTCCCGGCGTCAGGATCTTGATGGTGGTGTCCTTCCCCACGCCGTTCATGGCGGTGGAGTTGGCCAGGGCGTAAAGGTCGTGATGGCAGGCCTCCCGCATGGCGGCGACCACGGCGGCGTCCTGGCTGTACTTGGGCAGCTGGTTCGTGATGATAAAGGTCATCATGGAGTCATAGGTGGAGACGCCCGCCAGGACCCCGTCTACGCCGCTGATATAATCGGACAGGACGTTATCCGTGATGATCAGACCCTGGCAGCCCCACTCGTCCCGGAGGATGCCGTTGATCAGCTGGCCGTTGGCGCCGGACCAGATGCAGCCCCAGCGAGTGTAGGCGGTCATGACGCCGTTGCCCCCCGCGTCCTGGATGGGAGCCTGGAAGGCCTTCAGGTACAGCTCCCGGGCCGCCTGCTCGTGGAGCCAAACGCCCAGACCGATCCGATCCTGCTCGCAGTCGTTGAGGGCGAAGTGCTTCATCACCACATGGACGCCCCGCTCCTCCATGGCCTGGACCTCGTAGCGGCACATCTCGCCGGACAGGAAGCCGTCCTCGGAGTAGTATTCAAAGTTCCGGCCGCCGTAGGGAGTCCGGTGGATGTTGTTGCCCGGACCGTAGAGGATGTCCACCCCGGCCTCGATGCAGTCCCCCGCAATGACCCGGCCGATCTCATACATCAGCTCCGTATTAAAGGTGGCGGCCATCACGTCCTCGGAGGTGAAGGCGGTGGCCTCCACATCCGCCAGACCGCCGGAGAAGAGGGAGGCGGTCAGGCCCTGGGGGCCGTTCTCGTCCCGGCTGCCGGGGGCCTGGACCGAGGCCACAGGCATGGTCCAGTGGAAGGAATCGCCGATCAGGGTCACCATTTCGTCAAAGGTCAGCTGGTCCAGCAGCTCCTCCCAGGCAGGATCGTCATAGGACTTTCCCACCAGCTCCACCAGCTTGCGGCCGTTCTTGGCCCCCATGGTGGGCAGGGTCCCGCCGGACTCCGGCTGATGCTGGACGTTTTGCAGATGGGCGATCATGGTGTCATTCAGCGTCAGCTGAACCGTCTCTTTGGGGAAGGTCCCCGTCCAGTCGGCGCGGGACAGGTAGGTGATCTTCGTGGGACTGCCGGCATACCGGTTCAGATCCGCGTCGCCCAAACGAGCAGTGATGGGCTGGCCGTTGGGGGCGACGGAATAGGTGGTCACGTCCAGGGCCGGGTTGGACCAGGTGTAGACCAGCTTCTTATCTCCCGGCGCGTCCATCCGGCCGCCGGTGCTTTCGGGGGTATGGCCCTTGGCGGCGAGAATGTTGTTCACAGCGGCATGGGCATCGGTGGCGGCGGTGAGGTAGTAGTCCCCCGCGTCCAGGATATAGGTCCCGGCGCCATAGGCGTCAAAGGACGCCAGCTCGGACCGGTCCACCAAAATGGTCAGCTTCTCTGTCTCCCCGGGCTGAAGGACGCCGGTCTTGCCGAAGCCGCAGAGGGCCGCCGAAGCCTTTTCCACTCCGTTTTCCCGGTCATAGTCGGTGTAGGGGGACTGGGCGTAGATCTGGACCGTTTCCTTTCCGGCCACGGAGCCGGTGTTGGTCACGGTCACTAAAATCGCAAATTGATCAGCCTGCTGGTCGTATTGGACGTTCAGATCGCTGTAAGTAAAGGTCGAGTAGCTCAGCCCGTAGCCGAAGGGGAAGGCCACCAGGTCGCTGTAACGGTAATCCCCGGGGTTACCGGTGCCCAGGACGTAGTCTTCATACCGGGTTTCGTAGTACTTGTACCCCACATAGATCCCCTCCTGATAGATCATGTAGGTACTGGCGGCGGAGGGGATGTTGGAGCCGTTGTAGCCACCGTAGACGGTGGGGGTAAAGTTGGCCATGGCGGGGGCGGAGTAGTTGTCATAGCAGTAGGTGTCCACCAGGCTGCCGGAGGGGTTGGTGTGGCCCGCCAGGATGTCCGCCACGGCATTCAGGCCGGAAATGCCCACATCTCCGATCCAGAGGACCGCGTCTAAATCGTATGTGTTGTCCTTTAGGAAATCCACCTGCAAAGCGTTGGCGGAATTGATGAGCAGGACGATCTTTTCCAGGTTCCCCGCCCGCTTTTCCTCCGCCAGATAGCCCAGCAGGTCCTGTTCATTCTGATCCAGCGCCAGATAATTGACTTCACCGTAGGACAGGTCCGCCCCCTCGCCGCCGACCCGGGAGATCATAACAATGGCGGCGTCGCCATAGGACTTGACGGAGTCCTTCACCTCCTGGGTGTAGGCGCTCATGGGCACCTCGGAGACCACGGCGGCGGCCAAAGAGACGCCGCCGCTGCCGCCACGGCCATACTCGCTGCCCTCTCCCTGGGCATAGAACTGCCAGAGGGTCTCGTTCACTTCTAGGCCGGCCTTGGACAGGGCGGTCCGGAGGGTATCGGCCTTGGAGGCGTCAATGTTGCCGGAGCCGGTGCCGCCGAAGACCGGGTCCACCGAGGAATTGGAGAAGCAGCTGACCTTCGCCCCGGATTTCAGGGGCAGGGCGCCACCTTCATTCATCAGCAGGGCCGCGCCCTCGGCCTCCACCTGCTGGGCCAGCTGGACGCCATACTGGGCCAGCTCCTTCTGTGTGGCGAAGTCCTTGCCATAGTAAATGGCGCTGGGATCCTCGTTTTCCAGCTCCCAGAAGGTGCCGCCGAAGAACACCGCCACCGTGTTGTCGAACATCTTCATTACCATCATCGCCGGCCCCAGGATCAGAGCCAGCACCAGCAGGAGAATCGTCAAGCCCTTAAAGGGCCGGATCGCCCGCCGCCGGGCCTTGTTGTAGGCCCGCTTCCGTGTTTTGTATTCCCGTTTGTTCTCTTCCATCATGGTCCTCCTTTTCATTGAAACAAAACCGAAACATATACGGCCTCCATTATACTAAGTCAACAAAATTTTGTCAATATATTGGGGAAAATTCATTGGAAACGCGCAAAAACACCAGACGTTTTGACAAATCACCGCCGGAAGATTCTGCAAACCGGCAAGTCTTGCTTTTTTTGCTTCTGTGTGCTATAATTTACAAAATGAAATTTTTTGGGAGGGTTTTCCGTGCAGACCAAAGACGGAGACGTGGTTTCCTATGCCCAGCGGGTGCTGGGCCAGGTGCGCAAGGTTGTGGTTGGCAAGGACCAGGTGCTGCTCTGGGTGCTTGCCGCCATTTTGGCCAAGGGGCATATTCTTTTGGAGGACATCCCCGGGGTGGGCAAGACCACCCTGGCCCTGGCCTTCTCCCGGACCCTGGGTCTGAGCTATAACCGGGTGCAGTTCACCCCCGATGTGCTGCCCTCGGACGTGACGGGCTATTCCGTGCTGAACCAAGCCACCGGCGCCATGACCTACCAGGCCGGGGCGGTGCTGTGCAACCTGTTCCTGGCGGATGAGCTGAACCGGGCCACCTCCCGGACCCAGTCCGCCCTGCTGGAGGCCATGGAGGAGGGCCAAGTGACGGTGGACGGCGTCAGCCATCCCCTGCCCAAGCCCTTCACCGTCATCGCCACCCAAAACCCCACCGGGGCCGCCGGGACTCAGCTTCTGCCGGACAGCCAGCTGGACCGGTTCACCATCCGGCTGAGCCTGGGCTACCCCAGCCCCAAGGACGAGATGGCCATGATTATGAGCCGCCAGGGCCGCAATCCCCTGGAGGATGTGAACCCCCTGATGACCCCCCGGGATCTGACCGTCCTCCAGGAGGATGTGGCCCAGACCTATGTGGCCGGGGAGGTGGTGGGCTACATCGTGGATCTGGTGAACGCCACCCGGTCCTCCGAGGATATTGCCCGGGGCGCCAGTCCCCGGGCGGCTCTCAGCGTCACCGCCATGGCCCGGGCCGTCGCCCGGCTCCGGGGGAGGGACTATGTGATCCCGGAGGACGTGCGGGAGGTCTTTTCCCTCACCGTTGCCCACCGGCTGCTTCTCTCCGCCCGGGCGGAGGGCAGTCAGAAATCCGCCCAGCAGGTGCTGCGGGAGATCCTCTCCGCCGTGCCCGCCCCCCGGCTGCGTTGATATGTGGGGGCGTAGACTGACATACCTGGCAGCCCTCTCCGGCTGCCTGGTGTTTTATGCCGCCTACCAGGAGTGGCTGGGCTGGCTGCTCCTGGTTGGGATGCTGGCCCTGCCCTGGGTCAGTCTGGTTTTGAGCCTGCCGGCTCTGCTGACCGCCCGGCTACAAGTACGCTGCCCCTCCGTGGTCAATGTGGGCGACGAGGCCCTTCCCCAGCTCTTCGAGTCGGGGCCTCTGCCCCAGGCCCCCATCAAGCTGCGGCTGGAGCTGACGGACTGCCTCACCGGCAGCCACACCCGGCAGAAGCCGGAGCAGCCCCTGCCCACGGAGCACTGCGGGGCCTGGCAGGTTCAGCCGGTGAAGGTGCGGCGGTTTGACTATTTATTGCTGTTTCGCCTGCCCCTGGGGAAAAAGGAAGGCGCCCGGCTGCTGGTGCGGCCCCTGCCCATTCCCATGGAAACCCCGCCCTCTCTGGACAAGTATTTGGAGCTGGCCTTCCGGCCCAAGCCCGGCGGGGGATTCGCCGAAAATCACGAGCTGCGGCTCTACCGCCCCGGAGACGATCTGCGGCAGATCCATTGGAAGCTCTCCGCCAAAACAGGGGAGCTGGTCCTCCGGGAGCCTCAGGAGCCGGTCCGGGGCCTGGCGGTGGTGGCACTGGTCCTCTCCGGAGAGCGGGAGAAGCTGGACGAAAAGCTGGGGCAGCTCCTGTGGCTGTCCGACTATCTGATCCAGCGGCAGGTGCCCCATCAGATCCGCTGCCTCACCGGGCGGGGGATGGAGAGCTTCGCCGTGGACGCGGAGACGGACATCCTGCCCGCCGTGGACAGCCTGCTTCAGTCCCCTATGGCCCAAGAGGGAAGCACGCTTCCTCCCATCCAGGCCTCCTGGCTCTATGAGATCGGAGGGGTTACATATGCGTGACCGGCTGCTTACCGCCGGAACGGGCGCCGTGACCGCCTTCTGTCTGGCCTTCGGCGGAACGGCCTGCCTGATCACCGGCATGTCTCTGGATCTGTCCCTGGGCGTCCTGGCCCTCTGGTGCGCCGCCTGGGCATTGGTAGGGGCGGGGCTCGTCGTCTGGCGCCTGACGCCCCTGCTGCTGGCGGGCTTTGCCGTTGCCGGAACGGCGGCCTGGTTCTATGGAAATCTCCTGGCCCAGACCGAGATGCTGCTCTACACCGTCACCGACTTCTACCACATGGCCTATGGGCTAGGCCCCTTCTACTTTGGGTCCCAGCCCCCCGCCCCGAATACGCCCTACGGTCTGGCGCTGTATCTGCTCTGCGCCGCTTTGACCGTGGCCGGTGTGCTGGCGGCCTGCAAAGGGAAGGGCGCCAGCTGGGCGGCCACATTGTGCCTGCTGCCCCTGGGCGCCTGCCTGGTGGTGACGGACACCGTTCCCGCCGTTTGGGCGCTGTTTCTGCTGCTGCTGGGCTTTCTGCTGCTGATCCTGCCCCAGGCGGTGCGCCGGGGGAATCCGGTTCAGGGGAGCCGCCTGACGGCCATGCTGGCCCTGCCCCTGGCCCTGGCTCTGGGGATCCTGCTGCTGGCTGTCCCCCAGGAGGGATATCAGCGCCAGGATTTCAGCGTTCAGGTCTTCTCCCAGATCAAGCAGCTGGCAAAAAACCTGATCAAGGAGCTCCGGCCGGATTTGGGGAATGTGACCGTTCCCGTTTCACCGGGATTGGAGGATCTGGAGGAAATGGATCTGTCCCTGCCCATGCTGGCGGGGAATCGGTCCGGATTGATCCTCACGGTGACCGCCCCCCAGAGCGGACCTGTGTACCTGCGGGGCGCCTCCTTCGACATTTACAGCGGCACCAGCTGGCGCTGCTCCGGTGATGAACAATGGGAGTCCCTCTGGCCCACCGGCGGGGAACCCCTTGGGGATGTGACCGTCCAAAGCTACCAGGCCGAGCCCCTGCTTTACTTCCCCTACTACATTGCCCGGGCGGGCTGGACCCGGGAACTCACCCAGGGGAAAATACCCAATACGGAAAATCTGACCAACTATTCCTTCCCCGTGTTCCGGGGGCCGGAGGCGTCGGCTCAGGTCCGAAACCCGCCGGGACGGGGCAGCGCCCTGCTTTCTCTGCCGGACGAGACCCGGGAGTGGGCGGAGGCCCTGCTGGATCAAATTGGGGTGGAACGGCTGTCAGACGGCTACACCCTGGAGACGGTGCGGAAAATCGCCAGCTATGTGCGAAATTCCGCCCGTTATGATCTGGGCACCCCCGCCATGCCGAAGGAGGAGACGGATTTTGCCCGGTGGTTCCTGATGGAAAGCGACACCGGCTACTGCGTCCACTATGCCACCGCCGCCACCGTGCTGCTCCGGGCCGCCGGAGTCCCCGCCCGATTTGTCACGGGCTTCATGGTGCCGGTCCAGGGGGGGCGGGAAACTGTGGTCCGTGGCCGGGATGCCCACGCCTGGGTGGAATACTACAACGGCTCGTGCTGGGCGGTGCTGGAATGTACCGCCGCCATTGAAGGCGTTCCCCTGCCCACGGAGCCGGAGACCCAGCCCACAGAGGGCAGCACCACGCAGTCCACGGACCGGTCCTCCGATCCTTCGGAGTCTTCGGAGCCTTCGGATCCATTTAATTCCTCCAAACCTTCCGATCCCTCTGAACCCCAAAATACCCAATCTCCCAATGAGGCCTCCCGGCCCGGCGGGAATGTCCCGGCGAGGCCCCCCTTCCCATGGGCCGCGGTACTGTCCTGGGTACTGGGGATCGGTCTGACAGCGGGAGCGGTTTGGGGCCAGTGGAAGCTGCGGCTTCTGCTCCGGGTCCGGCGGTTTGCCGTGGGTGGCGCCAACCGGCAGGCCCTGTGCCGGTGGCGGTATCATGTATATCTGTGCCGTCTGCTGCGGCAAAAGCCGGATAAGAGCCTCCGGGCCCTGGCTCAGAAGGCAAAATACAGCAATCACACCCTCTCCCCGGAGGAATTGGCGGAATTTGACCGGGTTTTGGCTGAAAATGTGGCGGTATTCCAGAAAAAATCGCCGGTTTCCCAGGTTTTCTACCGCCTGATCTTCGCGATTTGGTAAAAAGGGCTTTTAAGAAACATCAATGGGGCCAGGCTGATCGCCTGGCCCCAATATTTCATTGATGGGAAGATGGAGATCACAAGCGCTGGGCTCTTCCTTTCTTCGCCGCCTATGTGGAGGGGTAAATTTCATAAATGCCCTTCACGCACAGAGCCCGCCCCTTTGGGGGGCGGGCTTTTGCCTTACGCAAGCCAATAATACAGCGCCAGGAAAATCAGGGAGAGCGCCAGATACACCGATCCGGAGAGGATCAGGGGCGCGGCTGGCTTCCGGGTCAGAGATTTGCGCTCCCGGTAGGCCATGATGTCCTCCTTTTCTCCATTGCCAAAGGAGGGGATGTGGGTCTGGAGGACCGACCGCAGCCCAAAGCCCACGGCATCGAAGGAGCCCTTGTTCCGGGCCAGGACGATGAGGCCCACGCCCATCTGAAACACCGCCGTCACGAAAAATCCGTCGCAGAAGCAGCGCATCAGGCCGTACTCCCGGTAAAGGCCCAGCCCAAATACCAGTGCCGTCACGACGGCGCCGATCAGCAGGTCCTTCAAAAACGTCCACAGATCCAGTTTTTTCACTTAAGCTGCTCCATATACTTCTGGTACTCGGCCTCGTTGCACTGGACAAAGTGGCCGGGCTTCAGCTCCCGGAAGGTAGGCGGATCCTTGGAATAGTCGTGCTCCGCCAGGGGGTTGTACACGATCCGCTTCCGCTGCTTCTCGTAAATGGGGTCGGGCAGCGGGATGGCGGACAGCAGGCTCCGGGTGTAGGGGTGCATGGGGTTCAGGAACAGCTCGTCGGAATCCGCCAGCTCCACCATCTTGCCGTAGTACATGACGCCGATCCGGTCGGAGAAGTACTTGACCACGGACAGGTCGTGGGCGATGAACAGCAGGGTCAGGCCAAACTTTTCCCGCAGCTCGTTGAGCAGGTTGATGACCTGGGCCTGGACGGACACGTCCAGAGCGGACACGGGCTCGTCGGCGATGATCAGGTCCGGGTTCATGATGATGGACCGGGCCACGCCGATCCGCTGCCGCTGGCCGCCGGAGAACTCGTGGGGATACCGGCTGGCGTGCTCCCGCACCAGACCGACCAGCTCCAGCATCTCATAGACCTTCTCGTCAATGACCTTCTTGTCCCGCTCACCCTGAATGACCAGGCCCTCGGAGATGATCTCGCGGACGGTCATACGGGGGTCCAGGGAGGCGATGGGGTCCTGGAAAATCATCTGGATCTGAGTGACCAGACGGGTGTTCTTGGCCTTGCGCAGCTCGTCTTTGTACTCCTTGGTCAGCTTTTCCTTCTCATCGCCGGTGGCGGCGGAGAGCAGGGGGGCGTACTTCTCCTCGACCTTCTTCACCTGCTGGGCGGCGTAGGCCTTGTCGCAGTTCTTCTGGTCGTTCCGGGCCAGCTTGATCTGCTTGCGCTGCTCGGCAATGAAGGCGTCGGTCTCGGCCTTCAGCTTGGCGGCCTCCTCGGGGGAGGCGGTTTTGGACTTCTCCTTCAGCTCTTCCTGGGCCTTTTTGATGGCGTCCTTGTAGGACTGGGTACCGGCGGCGATCCGAATGCCCTTGAAATAGACGCTGCCGGAGGTAATGTCGTACAGCTTGATAATGGACCGGCCGGTGGTGGTTTTTCCGCAGCCGGACTCGCCCACCAGGCCGAAGACCTCGCCCTTCTTGATGTCAAAGCTTACGTCGTCCACCGCCTTGGTGACGGCGTTGGGGCCCATCTTGAAGTATTGGCAGAGGTGATCCACCCGCAGCAGGACCTCTTGATTATTTTCCATCCTCTACCCCTCCCTTTTGATTTTTCAGCTTCATTCTGTTGATCCGATCCACAACGGCCTTGGGAGGATCCACCTTGGGCGCATCGGGATGGAGCAGCCAGGTGGCGGCAAAATGGGTATCGGAGATCTGGAACATGGGCGGCTGCCGCTCAAAGTCGATCTGCATGGCGTACTTGTTCCGGGGGGCAAAGGCGTCGCCCTTCGGGGGATAGATCATATTGGGCGGCGTGCCGGGAATGGCCTCCAGCTTCTCGTTGGTGTCCAGATCCGGCATGGAGGACAGCAGCGCCCAGGTGTAGGGATGGGCGGAGTGGTAGAACACGTCCTCGGCGGTGCCGTATTCCACGATCTTGCCCGCATACATCACCGCCACCCGGTCGGCCATGTTGGCCACAACGCCCAGGTCGTGGGTGATGAAGATGACGGACAGCTGCCGCTGCTGCTTCAGCTTGTTGATCAGCTCCAGAATCTGGGACTGAATGGTTACGTCCAGAGCGGTGGTGGGCTCGTCGCAGATCAGGATGTCCGGGTTCGCCGCCAGGGCGATGGCGATCACGATCCGCTGCCGCATACCGCCGGAGAACTCGAAGGGGTACTGATTGTACCGCCGGTGGGGCTCCGCGATGCCCACTTCGGTCATCAGCTTGATGGCCCGGTCCTTGGCGACCCGCCGGGTGACCTTGGCCACCACGCCGGAGGCGTTGGCCTTCAGGTAGTCGATGGCATCAACGGTCTCGGCCTCATAATTCCGGGTGCTCCGCTTCTCCAGGCTGGCCTTGTAGTGGTCGGCAAGCCGCTGGATCAGGTGGGCGATGTTGTGCTTCACCAGCTCCAGATCGGTGACGGCTGCGTCGGCCACTTCCCAATCCGGCTTCTTGCCCCTGGCGACCAGGCGGTCATGCTTCCGCTGATCCCGCTGGTGGACCCGCATGGCCTTGGCGTTCTTGGGGATTGCGGCAAAGTAGGTATCGATCTCGGATTTCAGGCTGGAGGCGAAGGTATAGGTCAGGCTGTCCTTCACGATGGCCAGGGGATCGATGCAGGTCTTGACCGCGGCGCTGAGCTTCTTGCAGGTGTCGTTGCATTCCTTCTTGTCCAGCTTCTCCTTGGAAAAGACCGGCAGGCTGGCTTCCAGCACAGGGATGGTGCTCTCCATGTTGGCATAGGCCACCTCGGCGGAATGCTCCATGGCCTTCTCCGCGTCGGCGATGAAGCCCAGCATGAACTCCTTGTTCAGGTAGTCCAGCATGTACTCGTTGAGCTCATGGATGGGCATATCGGGAAGCGGCTTGCCGGAGAAGGTCACATAGTAGCCCATCCGGAAGTAATCGGGCGCTTCTTTCGCCAGGGCCTCCTTCAGGATGTCCCGAATCTCATACATGGCGGGCAGGACCTGGGAGTAGTCGCCCTTCCGCTTGGCCTTCCGGTACTGCCCGGGCAGGGCGGAGGCCAGGGACTTGATCCGGTCCCCCTTCTCCTTGACCACATACTCATGGACAGAGGCCTGGGCGCGCTTGGAGATGTCCTGGATGATGCTGGCCACGTCCTTCACCGCGTTCTTTTCCATCTGGAAGGAGATGTCCTCCAGATCCTCCAGGGCCTCCACCGCCGCCTCGTGGGCGGTATTGTAGGCGGCCTCCAATTCGGTGTGCTTAAACTCGAATTTGTCGAAATTCTTACAATTCTGGGTGATTTGAGCGGCCTTCGCGCTGTCGCCCTTGGCCACGGCGTCCACCATGGCCTGGTTGAGGTGCTTCAGGTACTCGTTGAAGGCCTTCCGGCTCTCCCGCTGGCGGGTCTTGCCCTTGAGGATCATGGCCTCGGTGAGCTGCTTGCCGATCCGCACGATGGGGTTCAGGCTGGACATGGGGTCCTGGAAGATCATGGCGATCTTGTCGCCGCGGATCTTGTGGAAATCCTCCTCGGAGATTTTCAGCAGGTCCTTGCCGTCGTAGATGATCTCGCCGGACTCCACGATGGCGTTGCCCGCCAGGATGCCCAGGATGGCACGGCTGGTGACGGACTTGCCGGAGCCGGACTCGCCCACGATGGCCAGGGTCTCGCCCTTGGCCAGGTCAAAATTCACGCCGCGGACGGCCTGGACCTTACCGTTGCTGGTGTGGAAGGAGATCCGCAGGTCCTTTACTTGCAGTTTCGCTTCTTCCATCAGTCGTCCACTCCTCTCGTAGTCGGGTTAAAGGCGTCCCGCAGGCCGTTGCCGAAGAGGTTGAAGCAGATCATCAGCAGACCCAGGAACACGCTGGGCCACAGCATGGCATGAGGGGCGGTGGTAGCGGCGGCGTTGCCCTGGCTCAGCAGGGTGCCGATGGTGGTGCCGGCGAAGGAGCTGAGGTTCACGATGCCCAGGTAGGTCATGGAGGTCTCGGAGCTGATGACGCCGGGGATCACCAGGGCGCAGCTGGTGATAATGGTGCCGATGGCGTTGGGGAAGATGTGCTTGAACATCAGCCGGAAGTCGGAGGCGCCCAGGGTCCGGGCCGCCATGACGAACTC
Source organism: uncultured Oscillospiraceae bacterium (assembly GCA_947627745.1). Lineage (GTDB taxonomy): Bacteria > Bacillota > Clostridia > Oscillospirales > Oscillospiraceae > Faecousia. The sequence continues at coordinate 37,135 of CANQXH010000003.1, read as the reverse complement.
CTGGCCCTTGAACCGGTAGAACTGCTTCCGGGTCAGCGCCGCCATGCCGATCCAGCCTGTCAGCACGAAGGCGAACAGGAAGGATCCGACCACGCCCACCTTCTGGGCCAAGTGCAGCTGGAACAGGGTGGTGACCACCACGAAGGGCACGCCGGACAGAATATCGGAAATCCGGTCCAGGGTCATATCCACCATGCCGCCGTAGTAGCCCTGAACAGCGCCGTAGAACGCGCCGATGGTCAGGTTGATGGCGGAGACAAAGATGGCGAAGAGGATGGAGAACCGCGCGCCCACGCCGATGGCGCTGAACAGATCCATGCCCATGGCGTTGGTGCCCATGAGGTAGCTGGGCTCATGGCCGTTGCGGTAGATATAATAGTTGTAGTAGGACACGCGGCACTGCACGGAGCCGGCCTTGGCGGTAGAGTACACCCAGTTGCCCGGATCGTTGGGGAGCCGGATGGAATTGTACTCCGCGCCGGCTTTCTCCTGATAGGTGGAGTAGGCGGGAATAAAATCGCCGTTCTCGTCCAGGATCGCCGCGCCGCTGGCGTCGCACTTATACCAGATGTTGGGTCTGTCGGCGATGCCGGAGATGTCGTCGGGCTCTACATAGGGGTAGATGACCTGAATACCGGTCTCGTTCTGCCAATCCTGGATCCGCTGGAACTCCGCGTAGTTGAAGTTGCGGTAGAGGATGCCCATGGCATAGTACATGTTGACCGCCAAATCGTAGGTGTAGCGGGTCACCATCTTGCCCCGGTACTTGACCTCCGTGGCATAGGTGTTGACCTTGGCGATCACCGGGTCCTTGCCGGTCTCGGTGGCGATGCCCTTCCAGAACAGCATGGCGCTCTCGTTCTGGCTGTCCATAACGCGGGCGCCGTCCAGGATCCCCCAGCCCTTATCCGCCACGGAGGGCACAAAGGCCGGGAAATTCACATACATGGAGTCCGTGTCGGTAATCTTATACTGGGAGAACATGGGGACAAAGATCGCGTACAGAACCAGGAACAGCAGAATGTAGCTGGCGATCACGGAGCTTTTGTTCTTCCGGAAGCGGATCATGGCGTCGGCAAAGAACCCCCGGGCCTTGGTCTCCAGGGCTTTGTCCCGCAGCTTCTTATCCTCCTGGACAAACGCGAATTTTTCAGCAGGGATATGCTCGTATGTCATTTTTTCTCCCTCCTTACTTCTTAGAGCCCATGCGGATACGCGGATCGATGAAGCCGTAGCTGATGTCCACCACCAGGCTGGCCGCCAGGCCGATGGCCGTGTAGAAGCAGGTGGACAGCATGAAGATATTGTAGTCCAGGCCGGTGATGGCGTTCAGGGTCAGGCCGCCCACGCCGGGAATGGCGAAAATGCCCTCGATGATCAGGGAGCCGCCCAGGATGCCGATAAACTCGCCAAAGATGGCCGGGACAATGACCACGAAGCAGTTGCGCAGGGCGTGGCGGACGGTGGCCTGGGCCTTGGTCAGGCCCTTGGTCCGGGCCAGAAGCATAAACTCACTGGTTAGGACCTCCGTCAGCTCGGCACGGGTGGTGCGGGTGAATCCCGCGATGACGCCGAAGCTCAGGCTCAACACCGGCGGCACAAGGCTCCTCAGCATCGCCAAACTGAAGTAGTCCGTGCCGCCCTTCATCAGGAAGGGGAACCACTGCAGCTTGAAGCAGAAGATGTACTGGATCAAAAAGGCGTATACGAAGCTGGGTACCGAGATGACCACCATGGTGGCGGTGGACAGGAAGTAGTCCACCCAGGTGTTTTTCTTCAGAGCCGCAAAGATGCCCAGTCCAACGCCCACGGGGATGCTCCAGATGATGGAGTACAGGTTGACGATGATGGTGGGGGGAAGCTTGCGGATAAAGACCGTCCAAACATCCTGGCCGTAGTAGAGCTTTTCAGACAGGCCCCAGTCCCACTTCGTCACGATGTTCTTCAGGAACAGCCAGAACTGCACCAAATAGGGCTCGTTATAGCCCAGCGCCTCCCGGCGCATCATGACCACTTCGGTGTGCGGGTCTCCGGGAGGAAGAACCGCCGGGGGCAGCATGCGGATCAGGATAAAGCACATGAACGTGATGATCATAAACACCATGAACATGTACAGGATCCTCTGAATGGTGTATTTTAACACTGCGAGATCCCTCCATTTCTTTTATTTGGCTCTCATCTTCCGTGCGGAGCCCCACACGGTGTCCGCGAGGCAGATGAAAACCAACGATTAAAAATAAGAAACGGCGGGGGGCGTGCGCCCCCCGTCGCTCCTTTCACTTAAGGGAAGCTAGTTTTTAGATGCTGGCGTGAGGATCAGTACTGGAGCGTGCCGCCCTGAGAGGCAACATACTCATCCCACTCGGCGTCGGTGTAGTTGTAGCGCATGTAGCTGATACCGCCGCGGCTCATAATGGGGTTGTACTCCTCGACCACATAGTAGGCCTTCTGAGTCAGCAGGAAGCCGGAGGACTCCTGCATCAGAGGCACCAGGTGATACTGGGTCATGATGCCATGCTCCAGAGCGGCCAGGATCTCGATCCGGGTGTCCTTCTCCGCCTGATTGAAGCCAAAGTTGTATTCCACGCCGTCCACCGTCTTCATGACGCCGTTCAGGCACTCGGCCCAGTCGGTGTAGCTCATGGTGATATCGGCGCCGTCCACATTGATGGTCAGCTCATTGGTCTTGGGATCCCACCACTTGTTCCAGTAGGACAGGGTGTCGCTGGTCCAGCAGCTCTGGGGAACGGAATAGGGATCCAACGGGGAGCCGGACCAACCGCACAGCTCGGTGTCCATGGTGCCGTTCTTAATATTCTTCTCCCAGTCGTTGCCCACATTGGCGGAAGGATCGATGAGGATCTTGCCCTCGAAGCCGGTGCCGGCGGCGCCAGCGTTCAGAGAGTCGTTCAGGAACTTCAGGGTCTTCTCCATGAAGGTGCTCATATCAGAGCCCATGGCGTAGATCATGGTGACGGTCTGATCGGACTTGCCGTCGCCGTCCTCATCGGTGACGTAGCCGGCAGCCAGAGCCTCTTCATAGGCCTGCTGGAACAGCTCGGCGGCGGTCTCCGGGTCATAACCGGTGATGGAGCCCACAGCGGCATCCAGATCGCCGTTGTAGTCGTCCAAATTGACGGAGTAGAAGTCGATCAGGGCCATCTTGGCCGCGTCGGTGTCACGATAGTATTCGCAGGTGTCAGGATCCACGATGAAGGTCTGGCCCAGGAAGCCGTAGCCGGCGGAGTAGGCGGGACGGACCGTGGCGCAGAACAGGTCGCGGTCAATGGAGACGGCGCAGGCTCTACGGAAGCTCTGCAGCATCTGGGTCTGCAGGTCGGTGGTAGTCTTGTCGAAGTCGGCGGAATTCTCACGGCTGGAAATGACGCTTTCATAGCCGTTGAAGATCATACCAAAGACGGTCTCGGAAGGCGTGACATAGTAGTACTCGCTGTTCCGGTACTGGTCGTAGTCCTCAGCCTGGAGGCCGTAGGTCATCAGCTGGCCGGCCAGGAACATCTGCTTGGCAGTAGCGGGCTCCTTGACGTACTGGAAGTCAATGTCCGTGGTCTGGTACATATTGTAGGTCTGGCCGTCCTCGGGGTCTACGAAGACGTGGTTGCCGTCGGTCCAGCCGTACCAGTTCTCGTTCTTGACGAAGTGCATGTTCTTGTCGGTCTGGAAGGCGCTGATCTTATAAGGACCGTAGGAAGAATAGGTGTCGATGCTGGTGCCGTAGGTGCTGGACCACACCGTACCGGCGGGCGTCTCGACCTCCTGCAGGCAGGAGTCATACAGGTCGGGCTTGACCAGGAAGTTGTTGGACAGGCCGCCGTAGTACAGATAGAAGCCATCCAGGGCGGCGCCGTAGACATAGACCAGCTCGGTGTCGCTCTCGGCGTAGAGGCCTACGTTGTCGAAGCTGTATCCAGCCTCATAGGGGAACTCCAGAATGCCGAGGTACTTAGTGTCATAGCCGCTGCCGGCATAGTCGCCGTTGGGTCCCAGGTAGTTGTCAAACAGGTACTTGGCGGACACATAGTCCTCATTCTCGCCCTCGGGGACAGCCGGGTCACGGACCATGTTGTCATCGGTAATCTTGGCGTAGGTGTGCTTGTCGGCGGCGGTGACGCCCCAGAAGCCGTTCATGTCCACATAGACCTCGTCGTCGGTGTGACCCTCGGCGATGTAGTCCTCATAAGTAGTGCCCATGGAGGCAAAGGAGGTGAACACGCCTTGGCCGGAGAGGGCGTAATTCATGGCGTTGACTACCGCGTACTGGCCGCTGTAATTATCGTAGGCACGGTAGTTCAGCAGCTCGGGGCGCAGCACCCGCTCCAGGGAATCCACAAAGGTCTGAGCGGTGATGGGGGTGCCGTCCTCCCACTTCAGATCGTCGCGGAGGACGACCTTCCAGGCGTAGCCGGAGGTGGCGGACTCAGGGATGTTGAACTGGGGATGGGAAGCCTTGACCTCCTCGGTCACGTCCACAGCCATCTCAGCGGCCATCTCGGGGACGATCACATAGCCGGTGTAGGGATCCTTGCCTTCAACGGGGTGATCCGCGTCGTTGAAGATGAAGGAATACAGAGCACTACGGGTGTAGTCCAGAGGCATCCCATCGTCGGTAGTCGTATAGGTGTGGGGGTTCCAGTTGCTGGGGAAAATGGAAATGGAAGTGTTGTAGGTGTAGGTGCCGGGATCCTCGGGAGTGGTAGACTCGGAGCTACCGGTACCTTCGGGCGGGTTGGTGCCCTGGGTGCCGCTGGTGGTCTCAGTGTTGCCCTGAGGACCGCAGCCCGCCAGAACGCTCAGGACCATCACAACAGCCAGAAGCAGTGCGAGTGTCTTTTTCATTTGATTACCTCCTTAAAATTTCCTATGCTTGTCGTGCTTGAGAACGCAAGCCCGCAACATAGCTTGGCAATGACACCGGCCGAAGACATTACGGCTTCGGTGTGCGCCTATTTTAACACAACTGTTTTCCATTTTTCAAGAGTTTATTAAGAAGTTTTGAAAAAAACCGCTAATTGGCCAAAATAACCCCCAATCCCTTTTTCCTTGTTGTGAAATATACCGAGGGGCAAAACACACTTTTTTTAATGTGTCCACGGAGCGTGGACACATTAAAATCCCGCCGCCAGGGGAAAAGCCGTTTTCTCCCTTGGCGGCGGCAAAATATTCCGTTGGACCCAGTTTTTGCCGGGGGAAAAGATGTCCTTTTCCCGGCTTTATCTGTTTTTCCCCAGGAAGAACAGCGCCAGGGTGCCGGGGCCGGAATGGGAGCCGATCACCGCCCCCACATAGCCGATCACCACGTTTTTGGCCCCCAGCTGCTCCCGGGCGAGGCTGGCCAGGTACTCCGCGTCCTCCCGGCAGTCCCCGTGGCAGATGAACACCGTCTCGTTCTCCCCGGGCAGGGCCAGCTCCTTGGCCTTGGCCGCCAGGGCCTGGATGGAGGCCTTCCGGCCCCGGGCCTTGGACATATTGATGAGATGCCCCTCGTTGTCCACATGGAGCACCGGCTTGATTTGCAGCATGGTGCCAAGCAAGGCCGTGGCGGCGCTGACCCGGCCGCCCCGCTTTAGGTACATCAGATCGTCCACGGTGAACCAGTGGCACAGGTGGAATTTTTCCCGCTCCACCCAGTCCGCCAGCTCGTCCAGGGAAAGGCCCTCGTCCCGCTTCTTGCAGGCGTACCACACCAGCAGCCCCTCGCCTAAGGAGGCGCACAGGCTGTCCACCACCCGGATCTTCCGGTCGGGGTACTTTTCGGCCAGCTCGTTTTTCGCCAGCTCCGCCGCCTGGTAGGTGGTGCTCAGGCCCGAGGAAAAGGCGATCACCAGCAGGTCCCGGCCCGCCGCCAGGGACGGCTCCATGGCCGCGGCCCATCGCTGGGGATTGACGGCGGCGGTGCTGGCCTCCTCCCCCGCCCGCAGGGCGTCGAAGAAGGTCTTGAGCTGATCATTATTATAATCCTCAAATTCCTGCCCCCGGAACCGCACCGTCAGGGGCAGCACCTGAATATTCAGCTCCCCGTGAAGCTCCTCCGGCAGGTCGCTGGCCGAATCGGTGAGAATGTCGAAATTCGTCATATTCGATCGCCTCCAAATAATACTTTACATTCGCCCCGGGGCCGCGTATAATAGAAGGTAATACCCGGCGGCGCTATGAAAATCATACTTCTTTTTCCGGCGAATGTCACCCTTTGATTGGTAGAATCGGGGAATTCTCCTCGCCGGAGAGTAGAATCGGGGCCTCTACTCCTGGTAGAAGCCCCCGCCGCCTTCCTCTGTCCGCCAAGGGCGGACGAACGAGAAAAGGAGTCTTTATGCCTGATCTTTTTCTTCGCCTGTTCACCGACCCCAAGGACCGGTCCAAAGTGGGCGCCTTCGCCGGGATCTTCGGGATCGTCTGCAATCTGCTGCTGTCCTGCGGAAAAATCGCGGTGGGGCTGCTCTCCGGCTCCATCGCCGTCACCGCCGACGCTCTGAACAACTTTTCCGACGCCGCCAGCTCCGTGGTGACGCTGCTGGGGTTCCGCCTGGCGGAAAAGCCCGCCGACGGGGACCATCCCTACGGCCACGCCCGGTATGAGTATCTGGCGGGGCTGGCGGTGGCCGCCATGATGGTGGTCATTGGCTTTGAGCTGGGCCGCACCTCCGTGGGCAAGCTCCTTCACCCGGCGCAGGTGATCATTACCCTGCCCATGGCGTTGGCGCTGGGGCTGTCCATCCTGGTCAAGTGCTTCATGGCCTGGAAATACCGGCGCTGGGGGAAATTCATTCAGTCCCCCGTCCTGGAGACCGCCGCCGCCGACAGCCGCTCCGACGCCGCCGCCACCGGGGCGGTGCTGCTCTCCGGCGTGGTGGAGACCACCCTGGACTGGCGGATCGACGGGTTTGTGGGGCTGCTGGCGGCGGTGTATGTGCTGTGGAGCGGGGTCCGGATGGCCAAAAAGATCATCAGCCCCCTCCTGGGGGAGGCCGCCGACCCGGAGCTGCGGCAGCGGATCGCCGATCTGGCCCAAGGGGAGCCCCTGGTGCTGGGGTGCCACGATCTGCTGGTCCACGACTACGGCCCCGGCCGCCGGTTTGCCAGCCTCCATGTGGAGATGGACCGGCGGGAGGACCCCCTTCGGTGCCATGAGGTGATCGATACGCTGGAGCGCCGGTGCCTGGAGGAGCTGGGGGTACATCTGGTGATCCACTACGACCCCATCGTGCGGGACGATCCGGCCCTGGCCGGTCTCCGGGAGCGGGCCAAGGAGGCGCTGGAAGGCTACGATCCCCGGCTGACCCTCCACGATCTGCGGCCCAGCGGAGAGACCCTGCGCTTCGACGTGTCCCTGCCCGACGGGGTACCGGAGCAGGCGGTGGAGGCGGCGCTGGAAAAGGCGCTGCCGGAATACCGGCTGGAAATCACTTACGATCCAGTTTCCGGAGCAGGGAGCAGCTCCCCAGCAGCAGGCACGCCCACAAAAACAGACTGATGATCCAGATCTGGCCGCAGACCATGGGGGATGACACGACGATCAGCACCCCGTAGAGCAGGTCCCCCAGCCAGGTCGGCATCCGCGCGGTGAGAAAATTGAGGATCAGGGCGGCCAGGGTGGCTCCCAGGGAGATGGCGGACAAAAGCCGCACCAGCCGGAGGGTCTTCCGGTCCTCCCCCCGGTAGCTTAGGGCGCACAGGGCCGCCCCGGGGACAAAAAAGAGAATCGCCAGGGTCGTTAGCAGCCCCGGCGCGCCGGGGTCCCGCATAAATCCCAGTCCGGCGCAGAGAATAAACAGGCCGCCCCAGGCAAGCAGCAGGGCGCGCTTGGTCTTTTTGGTCATGGAAACGCTCCTTCATTGGTTTTCTTCATTATACACCTTCTGGAAAAAAATACAAGAGGTGGGAATTCCCCTTTCCTGTCAAAAAAAGGCTGGACAGTGGAGCAAAAACCTGCTATAATGGTTCAATCAAACAGGTTAAGGGAGCTGATTTCCCATGAAATGTCCATTTTGCGGCGATCAGGAGAGTAAGGTCGTGGATTCCCGCCATTCAGAGGACGGGGTAAGTATTCGCCGGCGGCGGGAGTGCCTGTCCTGCCAGCGGCGGTTCACCACCTATGAGATCGTGGAGAGCCTGCCCATCATCGTGGTGAAGCGCAACGGCTCCCGGCAGAATTTCGACCGGAACAAGATCCTCAACTCCATGATCCGGGCCTTCGACAAACGAAAGGTGGAGATCGCGGAGCTGGACCGGATCACCACCGAGATCGAGCAGACCATTCAGAACACCCTGGAGCGGGAGGTCAGCACGGACACCATCGGCCAGATGGTCCTGGCCCGGCTGAAGCCCCTGGACGAGGTGGCCTACATCCGCTTCGCCTCGGTGTATCGCCGGTTCCAGGATGTGAACAGCTTTATTCACGAAATCAACAAATTCCTGGAGGAAAAGTAGCTTTTCTCCAGACGCCCGCCGGGGGCCGTCCCTCGTACCTCCGCCGGCGGCAGAAAGGAGCGCGTATGGACGCACTAAAGGATCTTTTGGAAGGTTTTGACCTGGCCGCCCTGCTTCCCCAGCTGGACACCCTGCTGGGCAAGGTGGAGCTGCTCACCCGGATCGCCGTCATGGTGGGGCCGGTGGTGCTGCTGGGGATGGGCCTGTTCTATTTCCTGGCGGCCCCCAAGGAGGCCAACCACGCCCTGGGCTACCGGTTCTACTGGGGCATGAGCAGCGTGGAGGCCTGGCAGTTTACCCAGCGGCTGGCCGGCGCGGTGTGGGCCGTGCTGGGGCTGGTGCTGACGGTGGTCATGGCCCTGCTGTGCGCCCGGTTCCGGGGCATGGAGGCCATGGATATGGTCTGGTTCGCCCTGCGGCTGGTGCTGTGGGAGCTGGGCCTGGTGGCGGTGAGCTGCCTGGCCATCGACATCACGGTGCTGGTGTTCTTCGACCGGAAGGGCAGCCGCCGCTTTACTACGGACCGCCCCCGGCGGTAAATCGGTCACCCGGCGACCCCTAAACATATTATTTTAAAGGAGAGAAAACCATGAAACGCCTGCTGTCCATGCTGCTGGCCGCGGCCATGATCCTGACCCTGGCCGCCTGTTCCCCCGCCACCCTCAAGGGCTCCGGGACCAGCACCACCTCCAGTCAACCCCCGCAGACCGCCGCCCCCTCCACTCAGGAGCCTACTGATCCCCCGACGGAAGCTCCTACGGAAGCTCCTACGGAAGCGCCGACGGAAGCCCCCACCGAGGAGCCTACCTCGGAGGCCACCGAAGCTCCATCCGGCGCCTCCCTGCTGGGCCGCTATGACGAGGAGGCCCGTATCTATTACAGCGAGATGCTCTCCGCCCAGCTTTCCCTGGACAGCGGCTGGACGGTTTTCGGTCCGGAGGATCTGGCGGATCTGAACGGCGTATTGGAGGAGCTGATCACCGAGGAGGGCTTGGCGGAGCAGCTTCAGTCCGACGGCGCCGCCATGGTGGTCTTCTGCGCCGCGGACGTCATGGGCGATTCCATCAACATCGCCTACGAAAAGCTCAGCGCCGTCAACACCTTGATCATCAACGAGAATTCCTATGTCTCCATCGTTTCCGGCAAGCTGGAGGAGCAGCTCGCCGGCCAGGGGCTGGAGGACGTGACGGTGGAGACCACCACCTATGACTTCGCGGGAAGGACCTGCGCCGGCATCCATACCACCGGCTCCGTCAACGAGATCCCCATTCAGCAGGGGATCGCCTGCGTCAAGGTGGGCAGCTATATGGTCGTGATCACCGTCACCCTGGTACAGGAGGATATGGAGCTCCAGGATGTTCTGGATCTGTTCACCCCCTGGGAAGGGTAAGCCGAAAAAGTCTTTTTCCCTGCCGGGTCTCCCCCGGCAGGGAATTTTTGGGCGCTATGCCAAGGCCCTGATAAAAAAGCTCCATGGCAGAACGCCATGGAGCCTTTTCGGTTGCTCGTCAAAGGAGCGGGGCTTGCGTCAAAGGATTAGCCCAGCTCGGCGAAGTACTTGATGGTGCGGACCATCTGGCTGGTGTAGGAGTTCTCGTTGTCGTACCAGGACACGACCTGGACCTGGCTGGTGCCGTTGGGCAGGTTGATGACCATGGTCTGGGTGGCGTCGAACAGGGAGCCGTACCGCATGCCGATCACGTCGGAGGAGACGATCTCATCGGTGTTGTAGCCGAAGGACTCGTTGGACTCGGCCTTCATCTGGGCGTTGATCTGCTCGGCGGTGACGGTGCCTTCCACAACGGCGTTCAGGATGGTGGTGGAGCCGGTGGGGGTGGGCACCCGCTGGGCGGCGCCGATGAGCTTGCCCTTCAGCTCGGGGATCACCAGGCCGATGGCCTTGGCGGCGCCGGTGGAGTTGGGCACGATGTTCACGGCGCAGGCGCGGCTGCGGCGCAGGTCGCCCTTCCGCTGGGGACCGTCCAGAGGCATCTGGTCGCCGGTGTAGGCGTGGATGGTGCACATGATGCCGGACTGGATGGGCGCCAGGTCGTTCAGAGCCTTGGCCATGGGGGCCAGGCAGTTGGTGGTGCAGGAAGCGGCAGAGATCACGGTGTCCTCGGGCTTCAGGCTGGTGTGGTTGACGTTGTAGACGATGGTGGGCAGGTCGTTGCCGGCAGGCGCGGAGATGACGACCTTCTTGGCGCCGGCGTCAATGTGGGCCTGCGCCTTGGCCTTGGAGGTGTAGAAGCCGGTGCACTCCAGCACCACGTCCACACCCAGCTTGCCCCAGGGCAGCTCGGCGGCGTTGGGCATCTTGTAGATGACGATCTTGGTGCCATCCACGACGATATAGTTGTCCTCGCCCTCGCCCTCATGATAATCAACGGTATGGCCCTGAGCGACGTAGTTGCCCTGGGTGGAATCGTACTTCAGCAGATGGGCCAGCATCTTGGCGGAGGTCAGATCGTTGATGGCCACCACCTCATAGCCCTCGGCGCCGAACATCTGGCGGAAGGCCAGACGGCCGATCCGGCCGAAACCGTTGATTGCGACTTTTACAGACATAACTTTTTTCCTCCATTTCAAAACTGACTGCACGCGGCAGCGGGATACGAATTTGATCCGCAATCGATATTTTCACACGGATTCAAGATACATTATACACCAGGGGATTCCCCTTGTAAAGTATTCTCTTGGAAAAAAAGGGGGATTCTTTCAATTCTTTTCCAATTCGGCAAAAAAGGCCCGAATCTCCCCCTCGGTCTTCGGCACATTGCCCTGGAAAAATCCGGCCTTGCCACCGCCCCGAGCGCCCAAGGCCCGGCTCATGGCCCCGCCCAGGGCCCGGACTCGGTCCGGCTCCCCGGCCAGGCAAAAGCTGTGCCCGCCGGCTGCGGGGGAGAACGCCGCCGCCAGGGGGCAGCGCTCCAGCAGCGCCTCCGCCAAGGCCCGCACCGACCCGGGGACCAGCCCCGGCTCGAACACCAGCGCCGGGTCCTCCCCGGCCCGCTCCGCCGCCAGCGCCTGGAACACCCGCTTTTCCAGCCCCACCGCCCGGAATTTTTCGGCGGCCAGCTGCTCTTTTAGGACCTGTACCGCCCCGGCGGTTTCCAGGGGCTTGGCGGAAAGGGCCTGGGAGATCTGGCGGTTCTGGCCGTAGATCCTCTGGGTGTATTCCCAGGCCCGACCGCCGCAGACCATCTCCAGCCGGACGCCTTGGTGGAATTTGACCATGCTCAGCAGCTTGATAAGCCCCACCTCCCCGGTCCGGGCGGTATGCACCCCGCAGCAGGCGCACCGGTCCACCCCGGGGATCTCCACGATCCGCACCGGCCAGTCCAGGCGTTTCTTGGAGCGGTAGGCAAGCCCCTCCAGCTCCTCCGGGGATGGATAGTACCCCCTGACGGGAAGATTGGCCCAGACCGCCTGATTGGCCCGCTTTTCCAGCTCCTCCAGCTTTTCCTGAGGAATGGGGCCGTCAAAATCCACGGTCACGGTCTCCTTCCCGATGTGAAAGCCTACATTAGAATACCCGTATTTTTGGTGGATCATGCCGGACAGGATGTGTTCGCCGGTGTGCTGCTGCATCAGATCGAACCGGCGTTCCCAGTCGACGCGTCCGGAAACCTCCGAACCTACCTCCAAGGGGGCGTCGCAGAGGTGGATCACGTCCTCTCCCCGCTCCCGGACGGATAGGACCCTAGCCCCGCCCAGGGCGCCCAAATCGCAGGCCTGTCCGCCCCCCTCGGGATAGAAGCAGGTGGCGGCAAGCACCACCTCCCAGCCGCCCTCGGCGGTCTGGCAGGAGACCACCTGGGATGTGAAGGCAGTCTGATGGCAGTCAATATAGTATCTTTTTTCGGTTAACATGGCTGATCGCTCCTTTTACGCCCATTATAGCGGCTCGGCCAGCCGATTGCAAGGGGGCTCCCCCAGGATTGACAAAAGGCCCGAAAGAACCTATAATACCCTTGCCGGTCCAGAAAAAAACCGCCCCAGGTATTCCCAGGACGGTGCTACGAAGAGCCTTATTTAATCAAAAACGGGCCGGCGGCTTCCACGAAGCGGTCGAAAGCCTGTTCGTCACAGTCGGCGGTGACGGTGAGGGGGGCAGTGCAGTCCAGGCAGAACATCCCCATGAAGCTCTTGCCGTTGATCTGCTGATTCCCCGTCCCTACCAAGACCGGAAAGGGCTGGACAGTCGCTAAAGAAACAAAATTCTGCACGTCCTGAACGGAGCGGAGCAGGATGGTAAATTCCCGCATTGCCTCGCCTCCTTCCGGGAACGAGGACTATTATAGCACGGTTTTTTGAATTATCAATAGACGCTTTGGACGAAACTAACAAATTTATTCATCCGAAATTGGTGGAATTAACAATGAAGTTTGCCTTTTACACCTTCGGCTGCAAGGTCAATCAGTACGAGACCCAGGCCATGGAACAGCTGCTCACCCAGAAAGGACACACCCTGGGCGCCTTCGACGGTGACTGCGACGGCTATGTGATCAACACCTGCTCCGTCACCGCCATGGCCGACCGGAAGAACCGCTCCCTGATCCGCAGGGTCCGTAGGGCCCATCCCGGCGCCCTGGTGGCGGTGTGCGGGTGCTACTCCCAGCGGGACCCGGCGGCGGTCCGGGACCTGGGGGTGGACCTGGTGGGTGGCAGCGGGGACCGGGCGGCCTTTGTGGATGCTTTGATCCAGGCCGCCGGGGAGCGGACGGTCCTGGTGGACAACGCCCTGGCCCGCCGGGATTTTGAGCCTCTCCCCGCCGGGGGCCTGGAATCCCGCACCCGGGCCATGCTCAAGGTGCAGGACGGTTGCCGCAACTTCTGCACCTACTGCGTCATTCCCTATACCCGGGGCCCGGTCCGTTCCGCCACCCGGGCGTGGGCGGCAGAGCAGGCCCGGGCCCTGGTTGCGCGGGGCTACCGGGAGATCGTCCTCACCGGCATCGAGATCGCCTCCTGGGGGGTGGACCTGCCAGGAAAACCCGGTCTGGCGGACCTGACCGCAGCCGTGGCCCTGGCCGCGCCGGACTGCCGGATCCGGCTGGGCTCCCTGGAGCCCCGGTGCGTCACGGAGGAATTTTGCCGGCGCCTGGCAGGGCTTCCCAATCTCTGTCCCCACTTCCATGTGTCCATGCAGTCCGGCTGCGACAGCGTTCTGAAGCGCATGGGCCGGAAATACACCGCCCAGGAATACGCGGAAAGCCTGGCCCGGCTGCGGGCGTATTTCCCCGGCTGCGGGATTACCACGGACATGATCGTGGGCTTCCCCGGAGAGACGGAGGCGGAATTTGAAGAGAGCCTGGCCTTCATCCGGCGGTGCCGCTTCTCCGCCATGCACATTTTCCCCTACTCCCGCCGCCCCGGCACCCCCGCCGCCCGGATGCCCGGGCAGCTCACCGCCCAGGAAAAGGCCGACCGGGCCAAACGGGCCGGAGAAGTAGCCTCCGAAATGGCCCTGGCCTACCGGGAAAGTCTGGCAGGAAAAACCCTGGAGGTGCTTTTCGAGGAACGGTCCGGGGCGTTTGAGACCGGCCACGCCGGGAATTTCGTCCGGGTCTACGCCCCCGGGGAGGGTCTGCGCAACCAGCTCCGAGCGGTGGAGATCCTCCGGCCCTGGGAAGACGGCGTCCTGGGGCGAATTGTAAACCAAATTGATTAAAAATAGTTGACAATTCCCTCCGGCTGTGGTATGCTACCGGCCGAAGGGGGAATGATCCCGTGAAACTCAAGGATTTGGCCCTGTGCGGGGTCTTTGCCGCCGTGCTGGCGGTGTGCGCCTGGATCAGCCTGCCGGTGCTGGACATTGCCTTTACCATGCAGACCTTTGGGGTGTTTCTGACCCTGGAGGTTTTGGGCGGCCGGCGGGGATGTCTGACGATTTTGGTCTATCTGCTTTTGGGCGCGGTAGGCGCGCCGGTGTTCGCCGGGTTTCAGGGGGGCCTGGGGGCCCTGCTGGGGGTGACGGGCGGTTACCTCTGGGGCTTTTTGGCCACCGGGTTGACGTACTGGGCCATGACCGCCGCCCTAGGCAGCCGCCTGTGGGTCCGGGTGACGGGACTGACGCTGGGGCTGCTGGCCTGCTACGCCTTTGGCTCCGCCTGGTTCCTGCTGCTCTACGCCGTCCAGGGGGAGGCCCTGGCGCTGGCCACCGTGCTTAGTAAGTGCGTGATTCCCTATCTGATCCCCGACGGCTGCAAGCTGGTTCTGGCCCTGATCCTGGCCAAACGGCTTCGGCCGGCGTCGCCGAAAGTCGCCGTCTGATAGAATAGAAATCCCGTTTTCGCATAGATTGTCCTTAGGAGGGATGATCATGCAAAGACGGGATATTTTATTGATTTTGGCGGCGGTTTGCGCCCTGGCGGCGCTGGTGCTGGTACAGGTGGGCAGTCAGGCCACGGTGGCCACCGGCTCCTGGGGCCTGAGCTTCCGCCAGGAGGGCCAGCCCCCCGTGGGGCCGGCCAACGCCGACACGCTGAAAAAATACGACGCCGTCTACCTGGGGGACACGGAGCAGAAGGTTTTGTATCTGACCTTCGACGCCGGGTATGAAAACGGCTGCACCGCCCAGATCCTGGACGTGCTCAAGGCTCACAACGCCCCGGCGGCCTTCTTTCTGGTGGGCAATTATATCGAGAAGAACGCCGACCTGGTGCGGCGGATGGTGGCGGAGGGGCACACCGTGGGCAACCACACCATGCACCACTACAATATGAGCAAGCTGGATTCCATGGAGACCTTTTCCAAAGAGCTGACGGACCTGGAGACCCTGTTCCAGTCGGTGACGGGGAAGGAGATGGCCAAATTTTACCGCCCGCCCCAGGGGATTTACAGCCAGAAGAATCTGGAGATGGCGCAGGAACTGGGGTACAAGACGGTTTTTTGGAGCTTGGCCTATGTGGACTGGAAGCAAGACGACCAGCCCACCCGGGAGGCAGCCCTGGCCAAGCTGCTGCCCCGGGTCCACAACGGGGCGGTGATCCTGCTCCACTCCACGTCCAAAACCAACGCGGAGATTTTGGATGAGCTGCTGACGAAATACGAGCAGATGGGCTACCGCTTCGGGAGCATCCAGGGGCTGTTCCAAGAGGGCTAGCAGGAGATACTTCCTTTTTAATTCTTATGCGCGCCACGCTGTAAGTGCTCCCCCGGCAGGGGTAGGGGGAGCACCCGCAGCGTGGGGCGCACCAAAATAAAAAGGCAGGCAGAAGGATTTTCCTCTTTGCGCTCTGTACATAAAAAGTTTATAATCCACCCCTTGACAAGAGGGAAAAACGGTTGTATAGTATGCTTAGCACTCAGAGCTAAAGAGTGCTAAGAAAGGAGTCCGTCATGGAACTTTCCGAACGGAAAAAGAAGGTGCTGCGTTCCATCGTAGACCTTTATATCCGGGGCGCGGAGCCGGTAGGCTCCAAGGCCGTGGCGGAGCTGCCGGACATGAACTACTCCTCCGCCACCATCCGCAACGAGATGGCGGAGCTCACCGCCATGGGCTACTTGGAGCAGCCCCACACCAGCGCCGGGCGGGTCCCCTCCGCCGCGGGCTACCGGTTGTATGTGGACGAGCTGATGTCCGACTACCGGCTGAGCCTGGATGAGACCCGGTCCATCAGCACCGCCATTGAGGAAAAGATGCAGCGGATGGACAAGCTGGTGGAGAAGGTGGCCAAAATGGTCAGTCAGGCCACGGATCTGCCGGCCATCTCCATGGCCTCCCGGCAGGGGGTGGTGACCGTCAAGCGGTTCGATCTGATCCTGGCGGGCCAGGGCAGCTTCATTCTGGTACTGCTGCTCTCCACCGACGAGGTGGTGAACAAGCTGATTAAGCTGCCCCTGGAGGTCAGCGAGGCGGACTTAAAGCTGCTGGGCGCGGCCCTGAACGCGGCGGCCACGGGGATTCCCGCCGGGGAATTTACCCAGAGTCTCTTCGACCGGGTGATGAGCGCGGCGGGAAGCGCCGCCAGTCTGACACCGGTGGTTTTGGAGTTCACCCTAGAGACCCTTCGTCGACCGGGGAACACCGGCATCATGGTCACGGGGCAGCACCGGCTGCTGGATCAGCCGGAGTACCGGGACGTGGACAAGGCCCAGCGGGTGCTGACCAGTCTGGACGAGGAAACCCTGGCGAATCTGCCCGACGTGATCCGCAGCGAAAACGGCACCCAGGTGCTGGTAGGGCCGGAGAATGTGGCCCGGGAGCTGAAGGACACCAGCGTGGTGGTGACGAAGTTCGACATTGGAGACGGGATGCAGGGCATGATCGGCGTGGTTGGTCCCACCCGGATGGATTACGCCAAGGTCACCGCCCGGCTGAGTTATTTCGCGGAAAGCCTCTCCAAGCTATTTGCCAAGCCGGAGCAGAAGCAGCTGCCGGAGAGCGGAGAGGATCCGAAGGAGGCATAGACGTGTCAAAGAAGGAAAAAGAGAAGAAACAGTCAGTTCCCGAGGCTAAGGAGGCCGGGGCGCCGGCGGTCGAGGAAAAGACTCCGGAGCCGCCCAAGGAACCTCAGGAGGCACCCGAAGTTCAGGAAGCGTCCAAGCCGGACCCTTGGGAGGAAAAATACAAGGCCCTTTACGATTCCCATTTGCGGCTGGCGGCGGAGTACGACAATTTCCGCAAGCGCAGCCGGAAGGAGCAGGATCAGAGCTACACCAACGGCAAGGCCGACGCTATTTTGAAGCTGCTGCCGATTTACGACAATTTGGAGCGGGCGCTGAACCAGCCCACCCAGGACGCCGCCTACAAGAAGGGTGTGGAGCTGACCATGGCGGAGCTGGTGAAGATCCTCACGGGTCTGGGCGTTGAAATTTTCGGGAAGCCCGGCGACGCCTTTGATCCCCAGCTTCACAACGCGGTGATGCACCTGGAGGACGAGGCTTTGGGGCAGAACGAGATCGTCCAGGTTTTCCAGAAGGGCTTCAAGCTGGGGGACAAGATCGTTCGTTTCGCCATGGTCCAAGTCGCCAACTAGGCGGGCAGGGCCCGCGGCCAAAGCGTGCGCCAGTCTGGCAATAGTCGTTCCATCTGCTGGGCTCGCTCGGTATCGGCGGGCGGGGCCCGCAACCAAAGCGCACCGGGATGGTGGGAATCGCTTCATCTGCTGGGCGTACCCGGTATCGTTTCCGCGTCGCGAACAAACACTGTAAACAATATCTTTCATATATATTTAAGGAGGAAATTAAAATGAGCAAGATTATCGGTATTGATTTGGGCACTACCAATTCCTGTGTGGCCGTTTACGAGGGCGGCGAGAGCGTCGTCATCCCCAACGCCGAGGGCAATCGCACCACGCCTTCCGTCGTGGCGTTTTCCAAGACCGGCGAGCGGATGGTGGGCCAGGTGGCAAAGCGCCAGGCCGTGACCAACGCCGACCGCACCGTGTCTTCCATCAAGCGCCACATGGGCGAGAACTACCATGTGAACATTGACGGCAAGGGCTACACCCCTCAGGAGATCAGCGCCATGATCCTTCAGAAACTGAAGACCGACGCCGAGGCCTACCTGGGCCAGACCATCACCGAAGCGGTGATCACCGTCCCCGCCTACTTCTCCGACTCCCAGCGCCAGGCCACCAAGGACGCCGGCAAGATCGCCGGTCTGGACGTGAAGCGGATCATCAACGAGCCCACTGCCGCGGCCCTGGCCTACGGTCTGGACAAGGAAAGCTCCCAGCGGATCATGGTCTATGACCTGGGCGGCGGCACCTTCGACGTGTCCATCCTGGACATCGGCGACGGCGTCATCGAGGTTCTGGCCACCGCCGGCGACACCCACCTGGGCGGCGACGACTTTGACCAGCGGATCATCAACTATCTGGTGCAGGACTTCAAGCGCAGCGACGGCATCGACCTGTCCGTGGACAAGGTGGCCATGCAGCGTCTGAAGGAGGCCGCCGAGAAGGCCAAGATCGATCTGTCCGGTCTGACCGCCACGGAGATCAATCTGCCCTATATCACCGCCGACGCCACCGGCCCCAAGCATCTGAACGTGAACCTGACCCGGGCCAAGTTCAATGAGCTCACCGCCGATCTGGTGGAGAAGACCATGGGTCCCGTGCGCCGGGCCATGTCCGACGCCGGACTCTCCGCCAATGACCTGAACAAGGTCCTGCTGGTGGGCGGTTCCACCCGGATCCCCGCCGTTCAGGAGGCCGTGAAGAAGCTCACCGGCAAGGACGGGTTCAAGGGCATCAACCCCGACGAGTGCGTGGCCCTGGGCGCGGCCATTCAGGGCGGCGTTCTGACCCAAGAGGTCAAGGACGTGGTGCTGCTGGATGTGACGCCGTTGTCCCTGGGCATTGAGACCATGGGCGGCGTGTTTACCCGGCTGATCGACCGGAACACCACTATCCCCGTGCGGAAGAGCCAGATCTTCTCCACCGCTGCCGACGGCCAGACCACCGTGGAGGTCCACGTCCTCCAGGGCGAACGGGAGATGGCCGCCTACAACAAGACCCTGGGCCGGTTCCAGCTCAACGGCATCGCGCCGGCGCCCCGTGGCGTGCCTCAGATCGAGGTGTCCTTCGACATCGACGCCAACGGCATCGTGAACGTATCCGCCAAGGATCTGGGCACCGGCAAGGAGCAGCAGATCTCAATCACCGCCTCCACCAACCTGAGCAAGGAGGACATCGACAAGGCCGTTCATGAGGCCGAGCAGTACGCCGCCCAGGACAAGGCCCGCAAGGACGAGGTGGACACCCACAACGCCGCCGACCAGGTGATCTATCAGACGGAGAAGACCCTGGCCGATTTGGGCGGCAAGATCACGGAGCAGGAGAAGTCCGAGATTCAGTCCGCTGTCGACAAGCTCAAGGAGCTGAACAAGGGCACCGACATCGCCGCCATCAAGACGGCCACCGAGGATGTGCAGAAGGCCTTCTACAAGGTCTCTGAGAAACTGTATCAACAGTCCGGTCCTCAGGGCGGCGCCCAGGGCGGCCAGAAGCCCGGCGACGACGGCGTGGTGGACGCCGATTACGAGACTGTCGATTGATTTTCAGCGATTCCATGCCAGACGAGAGGGGCGGCGCGGCCGTCCCTCCCGTTAGCGTTGTTTAAGGGGTAAGGCACATGGCAGAAAACAAGCGGGATTATTATGAAGTGCTGGGGGTGGACAAAACCGCCAGCGCCGACGAAATCAAGCGGGCCTATCGGAAGAAGGCCATGCAGTATCACCCGGACCGGAACCCGGGGGACAAGGAAGCGGAAGAAAAATTCAAAGAGGTGGGAGAGGCCTACGAGGTCCTCTCTGACCAGGACAAGCGGGCCCGCTACGACCAGTTCGGTTTCCAGGGGGTGGACCCCAACTTCGGCGCCGGAGGCTTCGGCGGCGGCGGTTTCGAAGGCTTCAGCGGCTTTGGAGACCTGGGGGACATCTTCGGGGAGTTCTTCGGCGGCGGGACCGGCCGCCGGGCCTCCGCCAACGCCCCTCGCCGGGGCGAAAACGTGATGACCCGGCTGGAGCTGACCTTCGAGGAGGCGGCCTTCGGCTGTGAGAAGGAGGTCTCCGCCCAGCGGATCGAAAACTGCGCCGCCTGCAACGGCACCGGCTCCGCCGACGGGGTACTGGAGACCTGCGCCAACTGCCGGGGCACCGGCCAGGTGCGCACCACTCAGACCTTCATGGGCATGAGTATGCAGTCCACCACCGCCTGCCCGGTGTGCGGCGGCCGGGGCAAGACCTTCAAGAGCCCCTGCGCCACCTGCCGGGGCCGGGGCAAGGTGCGGCGCACCAAGAAGATCCTGGTCCACATCCCCGCCGGGGTGGACGAGGGCCAGAGCGTCCGGGTCCGGGGCGAGGGCTGCGTAGGCTCCAACGGGGGGCCCAGCGGCGATCTGCTGGTCCAGGTGGAGATCCGGAAGCATCCCATTTTCACACGGGAGGATGAGGACGTTCTGTGCGAGGTGCCCATCACCTTCACCCAGGCGGCCCTGGGCTCCCAGATCCAGGTGCCCACCCTGGACGGGCCGGTGACCTTCGATCTGCCGGAGGGCACCCAGACCGGACGGGAGTTTGTGATCCCCGGAAAGGGCATCCCGGAGATCGGCAATTCCCGCCGCCGGGGCAACCATCGGTTCACCGTGGTGGTGGAGACCCCCACCCGCTTAAACCGGGAGCAGAAGGAGCTGCTGCGGAAGCTGGAGGAGAGTCTGGATGGCCGCTCCAGCCCCAAGCGGAAGAAATTTTTGGGACTGTTCGACTGAGGAGGAGCTATGAAACGGGCGGATTACATCAGCTGGGACGAATATTTCATGGGCATCGCCATGCTGGCGGCCCGCCGGAGTAAGGATCCCAACACCCAGGTGGGGGCGTGCATCGTCTCCCCGGACAACATCATCATCTCCACCGGCTATAACGGCATGCCCAAGGGCTGCTCCGACGACGAGTACCCCTGGGACCGGGAGGGCGAGGCCACCAAGTACCCCTATGTGGTCCACGCGGAGCTCAACGCCATCCTCAACGCCAGCGGCCGGGACCTGCGGGGCAGCCGGCTGTATGTGGCCCTGTTCCCCTGCAACGAGTGCGCCAAGGCCATCATTCAGAGCGGCGTCCAGGAGGTGCTGTACCTCTCCGACAAGTACGCCGACTCCATGGCCACCCTGGCCTCCAAGCGGATGCTGACCTCGGCGGGGGTGAAATTCACCCAGCTTTTCCCAAAAACCAAGACCATCGTCCTGGATCTGACGGCGGAGGAGCTCCGCCAGAAAACGGAAAAATGACCTTTTTCGCGCCCCGGGCATACACGCCCGGGGCGCCGCTTTTTGTTTAAAAAAGACTTCAATTTTTTCCGGAAACCCATTGACTTTTTCAACAAAAAGTGCTATCCTTGTTTTCGGTACTAAAGTACCGAATACGGTGCGGCGCGTCAACCCAACGGCAACCCGCATACATCTTGTAGGCCCCGGGCCATATAACGGCAGGGGTACATTGATACAAGGAGAGATGCAATCATGGAATTCAAAACCGACATCGAGATCGCCCAGGAGACCCCCATGCTCCCCATTACCGAGATCGCTAAGACCGCCGGCGTGGACGAGAAGTACCTGGAGCAGTACGGCAAGTACAAGGCAAAGGTAGACTACAACATCCTCAACGAAGTCAAGCGTCCCAACGGCAAACTGATCCTGGTCACCGCCATCAACCCCACCCCCGCCGGCGAGGGCAAGACCACGACCACCGTGGGCCTGGCTGACGGAATGCGGAAGATCGGCAAGAACGTGCTGGTGGCCCTGCGGGAGCCCTCCCTGGGACCGGTCTTCGGCGTGAAGGGCGGCGCCGCCGGCGGCGGCTATGCCCAGGTCGTCCCCATGGAGGATATCAACCTCCACTTCACCGGCGATTTCCACGCCATCGGCGCGGCCAACAACCTGCTGGCCGCCATGTTGGACAACCATATCTATCAGGGCAACGCCCTGAACATCGACCCCCGGCAGATCACCTGGCGCCGCTGCGTGGACATGAACGACCGGCAGCTCCGCTTCGTGGTGGACGGCCTGGGCGGCAAGGCCAACGGTACCCCTCGTGAAGACGGGTACGACATCACCGTGGCCTCCGAGGTCATGGCCGTTCTGTGCCTGGCCTCCGACATCAACGACCTGAAGGCCCGGCTGGCCCGGCTGGTGGTCGCCTACACCCGGGACGGCAAGCCCGTCACCGCCGGCGACCTGAAAGCCCAGGGCGCCATGGCCGCCCTGCTGAAGGACGCCCTGAAGCCCAACCTGGTCCAGACCCTGGAGCACACCCCCGCCTTCGTCCATGGCGGCCCGTTTGCCAACATCGCCCACGGCTGCAACTCCGTCACCGCCACCAAGATCGCCATGCGTCTGGCGGACTACACCGTTACCGAGGCCGGCTTCGGCGCCGACCTGGGCGCTGAAAAGTTCCTGGACATCAAGTGCCGTATGGCGGGCCTGAAGCCCAACTGCGTGGTGCTGGTTGCCACCGTCCGCGCTCTCAAGTACAACGGCGGCGTGCCCAAGGCCGAGACCGGCAAGGAGAACCTGGAGGCCCTGGAGAAGGGTCTTCCCAACCTGCTGCGGCATGTGGAGAACATCACCCAGGTCTACAAGCTGCCCTGCGTGGTGGCCATCAACCGGTTCCCCCAGGACACCGAGGCCGAGCTGGCCCTGGTGGAGCGCAAGTGCAAGGAGCTGGGCGTCAACGTGGCGCTGTCCGAGGTCTGGGCCAAGGGCGGCGAGGGCGGCATCGCCCTGGCCAAGGAAGTGGTTCGCCTCTGCGAGCAGCCCAACGACTTCACCTACTCCTACGAGCTGGATATGTCCATCAAGGAGAAGATCGAGGCCATCGTGAAGAAGATCTACCATGGCGACGGCGTGACCTTCACCGCCAACGCCGAGAAGCAGATCAAGACCCTCACCGACCTGGGCTACGATCATATGCCCATCTGCATGGCCAAGACCCAGTACTCCTTCACCGACGATCAGACCAAGCTGGGCGCCCCCACGGGCTTCACCGTGACCGTCCGGAACGTGAAGGTCTCCGCCGGCGCCGGATTCCTGGTGGCTCTGACCGGCGAGATCATGACCATGCCCGGCCTGCCCAAGGTCCCCGCCGCCGAGCGGATCGACGTGGACGAGACCGGCAAGATCTCCGGACTGTTCTAAGCTTTACCCAATCATAGCCTTTGGCCCCGCTGCCGCGGGGCCAAAGATTTACAAAAAGGAGTGTATACTTATGGATATGACCAAGGAATCCTGCCGGAAATTCGTGGAGGTCCTGGCGTCTAACGCCCCCGCCCCCGGCGGCGGCGGCGCGGCGGCCCTGGTGGGCGCCATTGGCACGGCCCTGGGCAATATGGTAGGGTCCCTGACCGTGGGGAAGAAGAAATACGCCGCCGTGGAGGCGGAGATCGTGGCTCTGCAAAAAAAGTGCGACGCCCTCCAGACGGAGCTACTGGACCAGGTGGAGGCTGACGACATCGGCTTCGTGCCCCTGGCCAAGGCCTACGGCATCCCCAAGGACGATCCCAACCGGGACGCCATTTTGGAGGAGGCCACGGTGACGGCCTGCGCCGTCCCTATGCACGTGATGGAGCTGTGCTGCCAGGCCATCGATGCCATCGCCGTGTTTGCCGAGAAGGGCTCCCGGCTGGCGGTGTCCGACGCCGGGTGCGGCGCGGCCTGCTGCAAGGCGGCCCTCCAGGCGGCCAGCCTGAATGTGTTTATCAACACCAAGAGCCTGAAAAACCGGCAGACGGCCCAGGCCCTTAACGACAAGGCCAACGCCATGCTGGACAAGTACTGCCCCCTGGCGGATCAGATCTTCGCCCAGGTTCGGGCCAATTTTTAAGGAGGAACTATGGCAAAGCTGCTTTTGGGAAAAGAAGTTACCGACGCGATGAACAGCGAGCTGTCTCAGCGTACCGCTGCCCTGCGGGAAAAGGGCGTGGAGCCCACCCTGGCCTTTCTGCGAATCGGGGAGAACCCCAGCGATCTGAGCTATGAGAAGGGCGCCACCAAGCGGGCCGAGCTGGTGGGGGTCCGGACGGTGAAGCGGGTGCTGCCCGCCGACGCCCCGCTGGAGCAGGTCCTTTCCGCCATCGACGAGCTGAACGCCGACGAGACGGTCCACGGCGTGCTGATGTTCCGGCCCCTGCCCAAGCATTTAAAGGCGTACAACGACCTGATCTGCAACCGCCTGGATCCCAAGAAGGACGTGGACTGCATGACGGACCTGTCCAACGCCGGGGTCTTTGAAGGCCGCTCCGACCTGGGCTTCGCCCCCTGCACCCCCCAGGCGTGCATGGAGATTCTGGACTACTACGGCATCGACTGCAAGGGCAAGAACGCAGTGGTCATCGGCCGGAGCCTGGTAGTGGGCAAGCCCGCCGCCATGATGCTCATGGGCAAGAACGCCACTGTGACGGTCTGCCACACCCGGACGGTGAACACTGCCGCCATTGCCAGCAAGGCGGACATCCTGGTGACCTCCGCCGGCGTGCTGGGGAGCCTGACCAAGGACTTCGTGAAGCCCGGCCAGGTGGTCATCGACGTGTCCATCAACTGGGACG
The DNA here is from genome assembly GCA_947627745.1 of uncultured Oscillospiraceae bacterium. Classification (GTDB taxonomy): domain Bacteria; phylum Bacillota; class Clostridia; order Oscillospirales; family Oscillospiraceae; genus Faecousia. The sequence continues at coordinate 12,641 of CANQXH010000003.1, read as the reverse complement.
AGAACAAGCCCAACAGCAAGGGCGGCAAGGGCGCCATTGCCGGCGACGCCGTCTTTGAAGAGGTGGAGCCCATCGTCGCGGCCATCACGCCGGTACCCGGCGGGGTGGGCAGCGTGACCACCTCCGTGCTGATGAAGCACGTGGTCGTCGCCGCCGAGCGGGCCGCCGGCTGCTAACCGGCGCCCCCGCGGGGTGGGGAAAGAATCCACCCTTTTCCTTTTTGTTTTGGTGCATACCCCATCGGGGTGCTCCCCCGACCCCTGCGGGGAGCCTTACTTTCTTGTTTCGGCAAGAAAGTAAGCAAAGAAGCCGACCAAAGGGGCGCTTCGAGCAAAGGCGCCCCCTTTGGAAACCCCCGCCGCCTCGCCAGAGGCGCTGGGGGAATTCGATGGCGGCCTACGGCTCGTCTACCGTGAATATACAAAACCTATTATGCAGCGTTCCAAATTTTGCCAAGCGCTGATTGACGGGTTTTACTAGCGGAGTTTCTTAATCGGTTCCCCAAAAATAGAAAAGCCACTACTTCTATTTTGGTGCAATACTTTCTTTCGCTAATGCAACTTTCACCGCACCGCTTAGTACACTGTACCTAAAAATTTTGCACACCTACGTTAGGAAGCCGTAAGCCCACAAATATTCTCCGTAGATTGGCAATATTGGGGAGCGGCGGGGGGATTCTTAAGGGGGGCGCGTTGGCTCCTAGCGCCCCCTTAAGCCTGTTCTTTGCCTACTTTCTTGCAGGAGCAAGAAAGTAGGGCCCCCGGCAGGGCTAGGGGGAACAGTGCCGGTGCGGAATGCACCGAAATAAAAAGGTAGACAGGAGTATTTTGCCCCCGCCCGCCTGAAAAAGGTGAAATTTGCCCCTTCCCGGCTGTATTAAAAATGAAAACCCACTCTTTCCGATCTCAATGGAGGCGAGATCATGAAAAAACTCAAAGAACTCCCTGAGTCCGATTTTCTGAAGCTCTTTTTCGCGTTTATTTCCCTATTCTTTCTGGTGGGAGCCGTGTGTATGCCGGACCGGGCGGACATGTTCGCAGGGCTTTGGCGCATCGTTTCCTCCCCCAGCAAGCTGTCCCTGAACACCTTCGCCGTGGGGGGCTTCGCAGCCACCTTCCTCAATATGGGCCTGGTGGCCCTGGCTTCTACGGCCCTGTACCACTTCTGCGGGGCCAAGCCCAACAACGTCTCCACCCTGGCCTTCCTGCTGACCCTGGGCTTCTCCGGCTGGGGCATCAACATCCTGAATATGTGGCCCGGGGTCCTGGGCGTGTTCCTGTACTGCCTGGTGAAGAAAGCCGCCCCCGGCTCCATGGTCAACGCCATGCTCTTTTCCACCGGCCTGGCCCCCCTGTTCTCCGACCTGATGCTCCGCTACCCCGGCGCCGAGGTCGTGGGCTTCCAGCCCCTTGGGATCCTCCTGGCAGTGGCCATCGGCCTGGCTGCTGGATTCTTCCTGCCCGCCGGCATCGCCTACGCCCCCAAGGTCCACCACGGCTTCGTCCTCTACTCCGCCGCCCTGCCGGTGGGCATGACGGCCTTTCTGCTCCAGGGTGCGCTGTATAAGACCATGGGCGTCGACGTGCCCGCCATGGCTACCGAGGCGGGCAGCGATCCCCTGGCGGTGAATCTGTTCTGCCTGGTGCTGTTCGGGCTGTGTATCGCCGGGGCCTTCCTCCTGGGCTGCAAGCCCAAGGACTATTGGGAAGTGCTGAAGGACCGGGACGCCGCCGTCAGCGTCTCCGGCAAATTTGGCTTTTCCGCCATGCTGATGAATATGGGCGTCTATGGCCTGTTCATTCTGGCCTACTACAATCTCATCGGTGCGACCTTTACCGCCGTGACCCTGGGCGTGATCTTCTGTATGCTCTGCTGCGGCAACTCCGGCTCCAATCCCCGGACGGTGCTACCGCTCCTCCTGGGCTATGTGGGAGCCTCCTTCCTGTTCATGGGCCTGTCCAAGCTGGCCGGCGGGAGCTTTGCCCAGGCCATCAACGCCCAGGCCATCGTGGTGGGAGCCTGCTTCTGCAACGGCCTGTCCCCCATCGTCCGGAAGTACGGCTGGCAGTACGGCATTGCCGCCGGGGTACTGCACTACTGCATCGTCACCACCGTGCCCAATCTCCACGGCGGCTTCTGCCTGTACAACGGCGGCCTGACCTCCTGCCTGGTATGCCTGATTTTCGTGCCGGTTTTGGAGAACCTCTGCAAAACCCACGAGGAACGCCTTTCGGCAAAAGCGTAGAAAACCGGCTCCCCAAAATTGGGGAGCCGGAACTTTTATCACGCCTCGGTATTGCTCAGGAACCGGTAGCCGGCCCGGCCCTCATAGCGCAGGGTCCGCATGGAGAAGACCATCTCCCGGCCGTCCCGGGTGTAGAACAGCCGGACCACCCCGGTCTGGGGGTTGTAGTCCCCGGAGGTGAACACCGGGGGCTCGCCCGCCTCCGACGGGGTCAGGGGGATATAGTAGCAGTCCGTCTCCTCCAGGTAGCGCAGGCCCTTGACCTCCGTCAGGCCCAGATACCGGTCCAGCACCTCCGCCACCCGTTTTGCCGGAAGTCGGAGCCAGACGGTGTCCTCCTCCCCCAGAAGGTACTGCTCCACATGGTCCGCCGTGCCCTCCTCCGGAAATCCCCAGGCAAAGAAGGCGGACAGATCCAGCTCCTCCGGCGAGGCGAAGGCGCGGCCCAGGGCGGCGGCATAGTAATTGGCCGGCTGGACGCCGTAGGGCGCGGCGATCTGGGTGAACAGGAGTTGGTAATTTTCCAGCTCCGCCTGGGTCAGGGAATGGATCTCCGGTTCAATGGAAAGCCCGCTGTACTCGCGGGCCATGGGCCAGCCGTAGTCCCAGGGGGAGTAATTCTTGGCGTCGGGGGAGAAGTGGTCGTGGGACAGGTCCTTCTCCCCGAACCAGCAGTTGTCAATGACCCCCAGCTCCACCGTCTCCTCCCCGGTGCGGGTGTCCAGCCGGGACCGGAGCAGGGGCCGCTTCCCGGAGCCGAACTGAATGGCCCAGCAGATCAGATAGTCATTCATACTCTCCTCCGGCGGCTCCGCGTTCAGCTCCATGCTGTCCGGTTCCGCCTGGGTACGCTCATAGTTGGAATAAAAGTCCGGGTTCATATAGGTCGTCTCCACCAGGGTGGTGTCCAAAACCCGGCAGTGCAGCCAATAGATATTGTACCCCGGCACGGTCTTGATGGTGTCCAGCCGCTCCTCCGGCAGGTAGAGCCGATAGACGGCCATCTCCTCCCCGGCGGAGGCGATAAAGAACACCGCATCCCGGTCCGCCAGGGTCAGCTCCCGCACATTCTCCCCGGTGAACAGACTTTTGGTCTTTCCGGTTTTCAGATCAACTTCCAGAACCTCCGTGCCCGTGGCGCAGTAGGCGTTCACCCCGTTGCTGGCCCAGGCTTCCCCGGTCAGTCCGGCGGAATCCGGCACGGTGTACACGGTCTCCCCCGTTTCAGAGAGGATCTGGAGTCCCGCCTCGGTCTTGGCTACATGGAAGGTGCCGCCGGGAGCGGTCCAGGCGTTGGCCTCCCCCGCCGCCCGGGGCCGGGAGAAAAACTCCTCATAGGGCAGCCGCTGCCATTCCTCCGGCATCCAGGCCGGGTCTCCGGCGTCCGACGGCGCCAGGGCCGCCGCCTGGCAGCCTGACAGCAGCAGGCAAAATGTCAAAATAATCGCACAACCGCGCTTCATATCGCGTCTCCTTTCTGTGGACCCGGCGAAGCGGAAGCGCCGCCAAGTCCTTCGGCAAGGGCCGGGTCATTATTCATACTGCCCGTACATCCACCCCTGGGCCTGCTCCGCCGGGAGGTGATACCAGAAGGTATTCCCCACCCCGTCCCAGTTGACATACATGGCAAGTACCATCTCCCGGCCATTTTCGTCGGTGTAGAACAGCCGCACCGCCCGATTCTGGCACAGGTATTCTCCGCCGGTGAAGGTGACGCGCTTGGGCGCCTGAGCGGCGGCGGGGATGTAGTAGCAGTCCGTCTCCTCCAGGTAAATCAGCGTCTCAAGGCCCGAGGTGGTGCCCAGATATTGGTTCAGGACCGCCCGTGCCTTCCCCGCCGGCAGGCGGAGATATTCCTTGCCGGTAAGATCCACCTGGCTGCCCAAAAGATATCGCTCCACATTGGTCAGCGGCCCCTCCTCTGGAAAGCCGCCGGCAAGAAACTGCTCCGCCAGCGCCTCCTCGGGGCCGTCAAAGATCCCGGAAAGGGCGGCGGCGTAGTAATTGGGCTGCTGGAGGGCGTAGGGGTCCTCCACGACGGTGAAAAGCGCCTGGTAGGAGGCCAGCTCCTCCGCCGTCAGCGGGATCACCGTCTGGAAGGAGGCGTCCAGCCCGCTTTTCTCCAGACCCACAGGCCAGTTGTAGTCCGCCGGGGAATAATTCAGCGCCTCGGGGGAAAAGTGGTCGTGGGTGTTGTCCCCGGTGCCGAAATAGCAGTTGTCCAGGACGCCCAAGGCGTCCTCCGTCTCCCCGGTCAGGGTGTCCAGGCTCCGGCGGATCAGGGGCCGGACGCCGGAATCAAACTGCACCGCCCAGCACAGCAGCAAGGTCCCGTTCTCCCAGTCCGGGGCGGCCTGATTTTCGGCGGTGAAGGCCCGGGCCATTTCCGGATCCCGGAAGACCTCGCTCTGCCGGATGGGACCGGCGGCGTCCGCCATGGTTTGCAGCAGCAGGGGGTAAAATTCCGGATTCATATAGGTTGTCTCCACCAGGGCGGAGTCCTCCACCCGGTAGGTCAGCCAGTGTTCATTGTACCCCGGCAGGGCAGCCACGGTGTCCAGCCGCTCCTCCGGCAGGTACAGCCGCAGCAGGGAGATCTCCTCCCCCGTCTTGGCCAGGAAAAAGAGCAGATCCCGCCCCGCCAGGGTCAGTTCCCGCACCTTTTCCCCGGTGAATAGGGTCCTGGTCTTGCCGGTTTTCAGCTCCAGCTCCAGGACCTCCCGGCCGTCCCGGATGCCGTAGGCGCAGCGTCCGTTGGAGGCCCAGTCCCATTTTGCCAGCTCCCCGCTGCCGGGCACCTGGTACACCGGGACCGCCCCGCCGGGCTCCGAGGTGGTCATCCGCACCTCCAGGCCGTTTTCCGTGCCCACTAGATAGAAGGTCGCGCCGGGCCGGCTGGGGGAAACCCATCCCCAGGAAGGCTCCGCCGCCCGGGGTCGGGAAAAATATTCGTCATAAGATAGCCGCGTCCAGCTCTCCGGGGCCCAATCCACATCCTTATCGATGGACTCCGGCGGCTGGGAGGCGCCCGTTCCGGGGGGCGCTTCGCTGTCCGTTCCGGCGGGCTCCGTTATCTGGCACCCCACGAGGGTCAGCGCGACCAGAATCATAATGGCGATCCATCTTTTCATATCTGATCCCTCCCGAATGCTGAATTGGTATAAGTATACCATATAAGGATTTTTGTGTCAATACCGACAAAAAATTTAACAAAATTCATGCAAAATTCACACAATCCTCCGAAAGCCCCGGTGCATACCGGGAAATATTGACTTCCAAGGCCGAACGTGCTATAATATCGCATTATAGAAAAATAAGAGGTTTGTATGAAGGTCCTCATTTTGAGCTGTCACACCGGGGAGGGGCACAACAGCGCGGCCCGGGCCATCGCGGAGGCCCTGACTGCCCGGGGGGCGCAGTGGGAGCTGGCGGATCCGGTAGCCTTCAAAAGCGAGCGGGCACGGCGGTTCGTGGCGGGATTTTACAACGGCATGATCCGCAAGACCCCCGGGGCTTTTGGAGCGCTCTATAAGGTGGGGCGAATTTACAGTGATACCGGCGTCACCTCGCCGGTCTATCTCGCCAACGCCACCTACGCCGGCCGTCTCTACGATTACATTCGGGAGCGGGGATTTGACGCGGTGATCTCCACCCACCTGTACGGGATGGAGGCCATGACCGCCGTCCATCGGCGCTACGACCCGGTTTTCCCCAGCTACGGCGTGATGACAGATTACACCAGCATCCCCTTCTTTTCGGAGACGGTGCTGAGCGGCTATTTCGTAGCCAAGTGCGGTATTGCCGGGGAGCTGCGCAGCGCACACATCCCGGAGGACCGGATCTTTGAGACGGGCATCCCCGTGGGGGAGAAATTCCGCCGCCGGGCCCCCCGGGCGGAAGCCCGAGAGCGGCTAGGGATCCCCCAGGACGAGCGGATGGTGCTGGTGATGACCGGGGGCGTCGGCTGTGAAAGCATGCTGGGCCTGTGCGGCCTGCTGGCCCGGGGCAAGGGCCGGACCTACGTCCTGACGGGACGGAATCGGTCCCTTCGGGAGCGGATGGAGACCCGCTTCGGCGCCGGAGGGCGCGTTGTGACCGTGGATTTTACGGAGCAGGTCAACCTATATATGAACGCGGCGGACGTGCTGATCACCAAGCCCGGCGGCCTGTCCTCCACGGAGGCGGCGGTGGCGGAGGTCCCCATCGTCCACTTTAAGGCCATCCCCGGGTGCGAAACCTGCAACGCGGAATTTTTCTCCAAGCGGGGAATGTCCTGCTGGGCCCGGTCCGACACCGAGGCGGCGGAAATGGCCTGGGATCTGGCGGCGGATCCCCAGAAGGCGGAGGCCATGCGTCAGGCCCAGCGCCGCTGGATCCAGCCTGACGCGGCGGAAGAGATTGTAAAGAAGGTGTTGGAAGGATGAATGGCGCGTATTCCCTCTGGGCCGCTCTGGTGGTAGGCGGATTCTTCCTGGGCAGCGTCATGTTCTGCTATTTGCTGCCCAAGCTCCTGCTGAATAAGGACATCTGCGCCGAGCACCCGGACCACAATCCGGGCGCCGCCAATGTGTTTTTGTCCTGCGGGGTGGAGATGGGGATTTTGTGCCTGTTTCTGGACATGGCCAAGGGCTTTTTCCCGGTGTGGATCGCCCTGCGGCGCTTAGGGACGGACAGAGTGTGGTTTTCCGCTGTCATGGCGGCCCCGGTGCTGGGCCACGCCATCGCGCCGCTGAACCATATGCGGGGCGGCAAGTGCATCGCCACCTCCTTTGGGGTGCTGCTGGCGCTGATGCCGGTGAGCAACGTGGTGTTTGTGCTGGCGGCTCTGTACATCCTGTTTTCCACCCTGGTAAAGCTCAATCCCCATTCCAAGCGGAGTATCGTCACCTTCGGCCTGTTCACCCTTATCAGCGTGCCGCTGCTGTTGCTGGCGCATAAGGGCTTCATCGCCGTGGGCTGCGTGGCGATCTCCCTGACGGTGATCTACCGGCACCGGGTCGCGCCGGACGCCGTGGAGGACCCCCAGTCTGTGGACGCGGCGCGGGATTCCCAGCCCGCCGAGCGGAAAAAATAAGAAAAGCGCCGCCCTGAAGCCAAGGGCGGCGCTTTTGAATGGTGAAGGCTGCCGCTGCCTCCCGGTAAATCCGGGAGGCAGCGGGCCGTTTATTCGGGCTTCTCGCCGACGGCGTCCTCTCCGGCGTCGTTTACCGCCTGGAGGCCCGCCTTCAGCAGCTTCATCAGCCAGGGCGGAATATGGGCGCCCATGGCTGCGGCGTTTTCCAGGATGCTGCCGGTTTCCGTCAAAATGTACCAAGCCAGCACCAGGGGCAATATCAGCTCCGGCCAGGTAAAACCGGGGATGTTGGCGCAGATCACCCCCATAACGACGTCGGTAGAGGCGGCCACCGCCACCACCACGATGGTGCCGCCCTTATGCCAAAGTCCCTCCCGGGCCGCCGCGCTGCTCCACCGGCCGGATTTCAGAGCGGCGGCGGAACCGGTCAAATAGTCCAGGGCCATCACCGCCACCCACACCAGGGCCATGATCCCCTTCCACCCCAGCATGGTCCCCAGGGCGGAGAAGAAGGCCGCCAGGGCGACCTTCCAGCGCGTCATATGTTCACTCATGATTTTCCCTCCGTTTTTCGTCATTCCAGGCCGATGATCACAGTCGCAACAGGGGCATTATAATTCCTCAAGAATACTCCCGTAGTGGAATTGCTTAAAGTTGTTGAGCCCACCAGGCTGTACGCTTGAGGGGCGCCAGCGTCATAGCCGGTAAACATCTCAATCTTCCCGTCCTCATGGACATACAGGATACAGACGGAATTGTAGTCGTGTACGCAAAGAAAACAGCCCTTCTTGATATGCTCCTTTGTCAGGCCGTTGAACGTATATGTGACGTCGTTATAACCGCTGGAACTTAATGAGCTTGTGATTCCCTCCGGTTTTGGAACCAGTTTCCATTTCCCGCCGGAAACGATCGGCGTGAATACCATTTTGACCCCTCCTTTACAGTGGAATGATGACCACATATACCGTCAGCGCGGCCGTTGGGACGGTCTCTGCGGTAAAGGTCAGGCTGTTGGCGCCCTGGGCGGTGACCTGGATGCCCGCCGCCTGGTACGCCGCCCGGCTGGCCAGCGCCGGCGTCGGGATGATGAGCTGGGATGTCTCGGCCGCTACGACGCCGCTGACCGTGACGGTCTGGGTCTTGGCGCTGGCGTTCCAGCTTGCGACTGCCAGTGTCACCGCCCTGTAAAAGATGTCCGCCTGCTTCGTGTCCACATACTGCTTATTGGCAGCGTCCGTCCCGGCGGTGGGGTTGGCCAGGCCGGAGAGCCGGCCGTCGTTCTGGAAGGTGAAGGTGTGGCGGCTGGCCACCGTCTGGCAGTTGGTGTGCAAGGCGATCACGCCGTCGTTGGCCAGATGGAGCTGCTCGTCGGAATCCGCTCCCCCCAGCGCGCCCCGCAGACTCTGGGCCGCCTCGCCACCGCCGACGATGGTCCGCCCGCCGTCGCCGATCACAACGCCGGAGCCGTTGATATCCCCGGCGTAAAACGCGATGGGCGAACCGGTCCGGTATGCGGATTGATACTTGATCTGCCGCGTAGCGCCGCTCATGGCCAGGTCGCCGGTCAGCGTCCCGCCAGCCAGGGGCAGCTTGGTGCCGTCGGCCACGGTGATGTCTTCGGTGCCGTCAAAGGAAACGCCGTTGATACTCCGGGGCGTGGTCAGCTTGGCCGCGGAGGCGACGCTTTTTTCGCGGTCGGCGGTGTTGTCAACAAGATCAAGGCCCACGTCTTCTTTGCCCAGGACCACCGCCCCCGTCTGCCCGTTGACGGACACCACCTGGGCCCCCGCCAGGCAGTCCCAGAATCCGTCGGCGGTGTAGTACACGTTGGTCCCCGCCGGATAGGCGTGGTCCGGTCCTTCCTTAAAGGTACCGTCGGTGGTGAAGGCGTCGGAGATGTTGTACAGATACCCTGGCTCTTTTGTCTGATCGTCAAGCTCCGCGAAGCGCACCGTGCCCATGGGCAGCAGCCCCCCGGCCAGGCCCTGGGAAATGCGCTTGGCCTGCTCATAATAGTATTGCGCGTTGTCCACGTTTTCATTTTCCCGGGTGTCCGTGCCGCCCACGGCATAGCTTTGGGCGGTGTGAGCCATGTCCAGGACGGACTGGGCGCTTTCCTCCGCCTCCCGGGCTTTGGCCGCGGCGTCATCAGCGGAACGGCGCGCCTGCTCCGCGCGCTCCGCCGCCCTGCCGGCGCTGTTTTCGGCGGCGTCCGCCCTTTCCTTAGCGGCGGCGGCAGATTCCGCCGCCCCTGTTTCGCTCGCCTTGGCGCCGGACGCGCTGTTTGCCGACGCCTCCTGGCTCTGGGCCGCGGCCGCCGCGGCGGCTCCCGCCTGGGTCTCGCTGGCGGCGGCCTCCGCGGCGGAGGAGCCCGCCCGCTCCGCGCTGGCCTGGGCGTCGGTCCGGGCCTTCTCGATGTAGTCATAGTCCGCTTGAGCGGCGTCCGCGCATTCCTTGGCCCGGTCCGCCTGGGCTTTCGCCTGGGCGGCGGATTCCCCGGCGGCCCCAGCGTTGTCCTGGGCTTCTTTTTTTGCCTCCTCGATGTACTCGTAGTCCATCTCGATGGAGTCTCGCAGGGTCTGGGCCCGCTCCGCCGCCTCCCGCGCGCTGGCGGCGGATGTTTCCGCCTGGCTGACGTAATCATCCAAGCTCTTAAATTCGCCGGAGCTGAGGATGGCCTCGTCCGTCACCGGATTTGCCTCCAGAAACAGGAGGAAGGAGGCGGTGCCCACAACGCCCCCGTTTAGCAGGATCTCCAGGATGGCGTTGGCAAGGCCGGCGGCGGCGGTCATCTGCCGGGACACCTGGACATAGACCGTTTGGCGGTCCTGGGACAGCCCCAGGACCGGGTCATAGACGCAGGTCCCGTCGGGCTTACTCAGCCGCAGATTCACCGCCGCCCCCGCCGGGACGGCATAGGGCTTGTCCTTTTGAAACAGTGCCACGGTCAAAACCGGGATGCCGGTGTCGTACTGGACCAGGTGTACCGGTTCCTGGGCACATCTCCGGTCCAGGTATGCCTCCACCGGATGGAGGATGCTGTTTTCCGGGGGCTGGAGGACCTGGGCGGGCTTGGTAATGCTTTCCATTCGGATCCCTCCTTAACGGGAGATCCCCAGCTGGGGATCCTTGGCGGGGTTTTTCCGGCTTTTCGTCATATCGCTGCGCTCCTTTTCATACAGTGTCGGGGTCAAAACGGCTTCCCTTTCACAGTTGGGCGGCCGCGGGGAAAAAGTTGCCCGGATCCGTGCCACCGGGGTACAGGCATCCAGAATAATATCCAACCGCATTTCCGAGAAAAAGGAGCGGTTTATGCGATTTCACAAAATTTGATATCTTGCGCCAAGACTCTTGACATCTTGGGGCAGGAGTAGTATATTTTTGGAGGATTCAAACCGTACTGTACGCATCGGCAAAGGTCAATGGGATCGGAGCGTCCGGTGGATCGTGCCTTGCCGCCGGGCAAGGCCTTTTTTCTGGCCGTTTCCCCGCAAATCAAAAAGGAGAGAAACCATGAACCTGATTTACGACATCAAGGACAAGCCCAAGTTTGGCGAGATTGTGCTTTTCGCCATCCAGCAGCTTCTGGCCATCATGGCCGCCACCATCGCCGTCCCCGCCGTTGTCAACTCGGGCACCGGCTCGGAGCTCACCGCCTCCGCCGCCATTTTCGGCGCCGGCGTGGGCACCTTCGTCTACCTGCTGTTCACCAAGAGCGCCAGCCCCGTGTTCCTGGGCTCCTCCTTCGCCTTTATCGGCTCCATGATGAGCGCCTTTTCCGGCGCCGCCTCCATGGCCCTGGGCTACTGGGGACTGATCATCGGCGCGGTCATGGCCGGTCTGGTCTATGTGGTCCTGGCGCTGGTTGTGAAGTTTGCCGGCGTCAAGTGGATCGACAAGCTGATGCCCCCCGTGATCATCGGACCCACTGTGGCCATCATCGGACTGTCCCTGGCGGGCAACGCCGTGGGCGACCTGACCAGCTCCAGCGTGGAGGGCGGCAGCATGTATGTGGCCCTGATCTGCGGCCTGGTGACCCTGGGCGTCACCATCCTCTGCTCCACCTACGGCAAGAAGATGCTCAAGCTGGTGCCCTTCATCATCGGCATTCTGGCGGGCTACGCCTGCGCCTCCATCTTTGCCCTCATCGGCGCCCTGACGGGTAATCCGGCCCTGACCGTGATCAACTACTCCGCCTTCCAGAACATGCGCATCCTGGCCCTGCCGGACTTCACCTTCCTGAAGGGCGGCGCCCTGGGCGAGATTAACGGCTCCTACCTGGTGACGTTGTTCTCCGCCTATGTGCCGGTGGCCTTCGTGGTCTTCGCCGAGCACCTGGCGGACCACAAGAATCTGTCCGCCATCATCGGCAAGGATCTTCTGAAGGATCCCGGCCTGACCAACACCCTCCTGGGCGACGGCGTGGGCTCCATGGCGGGCGCGCTGTTCGGCGGCTGCCCCAACACCACCTACGGCGAGTCCATCGCCTGCGTGGCCATCACCCGGAACGCCTCCGTCATCAGCATTTGGGGCGCTGCCTGCCTGTGCATCCTTGTCAGCTTTATCAGCCCCCTGATGGCCTTCCTGCAGACCATTCCCAGCTGCGTCATGGGCGGCGTGTGCGTAGCCCTCTACGGCTTCATCGCCATGAGCGGCTTTAAGATGCTCCAGAAGGTGGACCTGAACAAGAACCGGAACCTGTTCGTGGCCTCCATCATCTTCATTACCGGCGTGGGCGGCCTGTCCGTCAGCTTCGGGCCTGTGGAGATCCGCACGGTGGCCTGCTCCCTGATCCTGGGCATCCTGGCCAACGTGATGCTCTCCAAGGAGAAGGACGAGACCCCCGCTGAGGAGAAGAAATAAGCGGTTCCCCATGAATATCAAGCGCCCCGGAAGCTAGACGGTGAAAACACTGTCTAACCTCCGGGGCGCATTTCACAAATGTGGCATAACACAAAACGCCGCCCGGTGAGGGCAGTGGTTTATGTTGATGACCCGCCGGGGATTCATCTGCGGCGGGTCCGCCGGGTCCAGCCCCGGCGGACGGCGGCCCACCGGGCTGCCGGATTGAATCGTTCGAATCCCCGGCTACCAAAAGTAAAGCACCGCCCACGGGGCGGCGCTTCGTCTTCGCGCCCGCCGGGGATTCACTTGCGGCGGGTCCGCCGGGTCTAGCCCCGGCGGCCGGCAGCCCACCGGGCTGCCGGATTGAATCGTTCGAATCCCCGGCTACCAAAAGTAAAGCACCGCCCCATGGGCGGCGCTTTGTTTTTCCACCCGCCGGGGATTCACTCGCGAAGGGTCCGCCGGGTCCAGCCCCGG
>CANQXH010000002.1 GCA_947627745.1 uncultured Oscillospiraceae bacterium | reverse complement strand
ACGCCGTTTCCCGTCATGGATTTGATCACTTCGTTAAACTTGCTGAGATTCTCCGGATAGAAATAGCTGCGGTCCCCGGCATAGTTCCGGGTCACCCCCAGGATGCCCTGGAGAATAATGGTCGCGCCTGGCTGGAGCGTCTTCACCTTTTGCAGCAGCTCCCCATAGGCACTGCGGAAGCTGGACAGCGGATAGCCGCACTCGTTAATGCCCAGGCTGATGATGATTTTTCCGTAACGGCGATGGGAGAGCAGGGTTTCCAGGCTCTGGGCCTCAAAGCCCCGATCGGAGCATTGGATCCCCGCCATGACCTGGAACACCGACATCCCCACGTTGCAGAAATACTCCGCCCCGCCGGTGCGGGCATAGTCCCGGAAGCCCACGACCCGGGAGTCGCCGATAAACAGCACATCGTCAAACCAGGCGTCCCCCTTGCCGTTGGCTGCAAAGTCGATCTGCGGTTCAATGAACCGCCAGGTCTCCCCGGTTACGGGGGGCTGGGTAGGCGCGGAGGAGGGTGGGGTGGTGGGCGCAGTGGTAGCCTCGGTTGTCGGTTCCGTGGTGGGCGCCGAAGTGGGTTCCGTGGGAGGTTCTGTGGTCGGTTCCGTAGTAGGCGCCGCGGTGGATTCCGTGGCAGCCTGGGTGGTAGCCTCCGTGGTAGCCTGGGTCGTGGACTGGGTCGTGGGGGTTGCGGTCGACTCGGAGGCCGCCGGAGGGTCCGTTGCCTTCATGGCGAGCCGGACGGAATACCGCAGTCCCTCGTCCGCCAGCATCCGGAAAGGCAGCGCCACCGCCAGGTCCTCCTGTCCCAGTCCCAGAGGCAGTAGCACAATAAATTTTAGATAGATCCCGATCCCGGTTACAAGAATCAGGGTGATGACAATGGCGCACAGCAGCGCCAGATACCGATTCTTCATTCTCTCGCCTCAAAACTGAAAATACTGGAAGGGATCCTGGGCCGAGGTGGCCAGAAAATACACCACCACCCAAAACAGAACGAACAGCGCCGCGTCCCCTACCCAGCTCCGGCGGAGGAGCTGCCATACCTTCCGGGGCAGAGGCGTCGCCAGCAGGCACCCGGCAAGCAGCAGCCAGCCGTACCGAATCAGCAGCGGCAAGGCGTCCCCGGGATTCAGGGCGGTTCCCAGGCCGAACAGTTTTCCCAGGAAGACGGTCATTTCTCCCAGGTCGCCGATAGCAAAGGGAACCCAGCTGAGCAGGATTGCCCCGATCGTATAGATATGGCAAAGCACCCGGCTTTTTTCCAGGAATTTTCCCAGCCAGAGCCGCTCATTTATCATCAGCAGGCACAAAAAGGCCGCCCAAATCAGATAGTTCCCCCCTACCCCGTGCCAAAAACCGGTGGCGGCCCAGACGATCGCCAGGTTCAGCATGGTTCGGGCGGTCCCCTTCCGGTTGCCGCCCAGGGGAATGTAAAGGTACTCCCGGAACCACTGGTTCAGGGTGATGTGCCACCGCCGGTAAAACTCCGACACGGATTTGGCCCGGTAGGGTTCTCGAAAATTCCGAGGCAGGTGGAAGCCCAGCATCCGGCCCAAGCCCATGGCCATCAGACTGTAACCCCAGAAATCCAAGTACAGCCGCAGGGCAAAGGCCAGCAGGGCCAGCCAGGCAAAGCCAGGGGAAATGCTGTCGTAGCCCACGGTCCGGGCCTGGGCCCACAGGCTCCCCAGCCGGTCCCCCAAGATTACCTTCATCGACAAGCCCAGGATCAGCTCGCCCAGTCCCCGGTAGATCTCCTCCAGGCTCCGGCGGGGCCGGTCCATCTGATACTGGAGGCTGGCGGGATTGGCGATGGGGCCGGAAAGGAGCTTGGGAAACATCACCACGCCGGCGGTGTAGCTTCCCAGATTGGTTTCCGCCCGGAGGCGGCCCCGGTACACGTCGATGAGATAGGCGCTCACCCCAAACAGGTAGAAGCTCATACCCGGGGGCAGCCAGGCGCCTCCCTGAAAGACCTTGCAGAAAGCCAGGACGGAAAATAAAACGCCCAGCGTCAGGCCCAGGAGCCAACCCCTTCCAGGCTTTTCCAGCAGCCTACCCAAAAACCAGGTAGCCAAGGTGACCAGAAGCAACACGCCCAGCCATACCAGGCCCAGCCAGGGGGCCGATCGGTCCGCGGAGAAGCCATAAAACAGCAGGCTTCCAAAAATCAGCAGATATTTTCGCCAAACGGCGGGAAAAATATAGTAAATTGCCAAGAAAAGCGGCAAAAAAAGACATAAAAATTCGATACTGTTGAACTGCATTCCCTCTCCGCCTATCTCTATCTCCCACGGGGCCATGGTCTGGCAGCCCGATAATTTACATAACAACTTTACAGTAATTATTATACGGGCCAATTTCTCCCATTGCAAGGGAAAAAATCCACCAAATTTTTTCACCGATTTCCGTCATATTTTTCTATGGGCAAAATCGATTTCATTTTTACAGTTTTCAACTCTATCGGGCAGGTGGAAAAGTCTCCCCAAACCCTTCGGGGCTGGGGACGTTTTCAATTCGGCACGAGCGGATTTGAAGGAGCAAAATTCGATCAACGCCGCGACAGGCGGTAGATTTTTGCAAATTGGAATGGTATAATAGAAGAAAATCGGTAATTCATCAATTTACGGAGGATCAATGATGATAAGGCAAGCAAAACCGGACGACGCCCTGGCTTTGGCAGGATTCGCGGTGAAGCTTTGGAAAGGTCATTCGGTTACAGAAATGGCGAATATGTTTGAAACGCTCCTTTCCGGTGACAATGCCGCATGCTTCATTCAATATGTTGACGGGAAAGCGGTAGGCTTCGCGCAGTGCCAGCTCCGGAACGATTATGTGGAAGGAACTTCCAGCTCCCCCGTGGGATATTTGGAAGGGATTTTTATAGAGGAGGCGTATCGCAACCGTGGATATGCCAGGGAGCTCCTGCGCGCGTGTGAAACATGGGCAAAAGAAAAGCATTGTACGGAGTTCGCGAGCGACTGTGATCTCGATAATGCCGACAGTCTACGCTTCCATATGGCAATGGGATTTGAGGAAGTGAATCGAATTATTTGTTTCAGAAAAGAGCTTTAGCGCAATCAATCTTTTCCGCCCCACGCCGACTCCTCGGTGAAAAACGGTGAACCCCCAGCCAAATCGGCTGGGGGTAATTCTATACTTTGCACGCAAGAACGATACCGAGCGAGCCCAAGAGGTGTAACGAATACCACCATGCCCACGCACGTATTGGCCGCGGCGGCACGCCGCCGATACCGGGCATGCCCAGCAGATGGAGCGACTATTGAAAGTCCCGGTGCGCATTGTCAGCGGCGACTCGCCGCCTGCCGCCGAAGGATCTCCTCCCGGCCGGGGCCGTTGGAGACCATGGTGATGGGCACGCCCAGCTGACTCTCGATAAACTCCACATAGTCCCGGCAGGCCTGGGGCAGGTCCTGGTAGCGGCGAATGCCCCGAATGTCCTGCTTCCAGCCGGGGAAGGTCTTTAGAACCGGCTTGCAGCGCTCCAAGGTAGGAGTGGTGGGGAAATGGTCGATGGTCTTGCCGTCCACTTGGTAGGCCACGCAGACAGGAATCTCGTCCAAGTACCCCAGAGCATCCACCACCGTCAGCGCCACCTGGGTGGCCCCTTGGATCTGGATGCCGTAGCGGGTAGCGACACAGTCGAACCAGCCCATCCGGCGGGGCCGGCCGGTGGTGGCGCCAAATTCGCCCTTGTCCCCGCCGTGGAGGCGCAAAGCCTGGGCCTCGTCGCCAAAGATCTCGCTGACAAAGGCGCCGGCGCCCACGGCGGAGGAATAGGCCTTCACCACGCAAATGATATCCTGAATTTCATAGGGCGGCAGCCCCGCGCCCACGGCGCCGTAGCCAGCCAGCGTGGAGGACGAGGTGACCATGGGATAAATGCCGTGGTCCGGGTCCTTCATGGAGCCCAGCTGACCCTCCAAAAGGATGGTCTTCCCCGCCGCCCGGGCCTGGCGAAGGAACTGGAAGGTGTCCGCCATGTAGGGCGCGACGGCATCCCGCAGGGGCCGCATCTGCTCAAAAATCTCCCGGGCGGACAGCTCCGGCTTGTTATAGAGATATTTGAGGATCACATTTTTGGCCGCCAGTACCCGCTCTAGCTTCTCCATGCAGTAGTCCTCGTCGTACAGCTCGCAGAGCTGGAAGCCGGTCTTGGCGTACTTGTCGGAGTAGAATGGCGCGATGCCGGACTTGGTGGAGCCGAAGGACTTCCCCGCCAGCCGGGCCTCCTCGTACTCGTCAAAAAGGACATGGTAGGGCATCACCACCTGCACCCGGTCCGAAACCAGCAGCTTTGGTTTCACCCCGGCGGCAGCCAGGGATTCGGTCTCCTTCAGGAATTTGCCCAGGTCCAGCGCCACGCCGTTACCGATAATGTTGGTGGTATGGTCATAGAACACGCCGCTGGGCAGCTGATGCAGGGCAAAACGGCCGTACTGATTGACAATGGTGTGACCGGCGTTGCTCCCGCCCTGGAAACGCACCACCACGTCCGCGTCCTTCGCCAGGGCGTCTGTAATCTTGCCCTTGCCCTCGTCGCCCCAGTTGGCGCCTACTATCGCACGAATCATGTCGAAACCTCCAAAATGGAATGAGCTTTACCGGGATATTTTACCACGTTCCAATGGAAAAGTAAAGAAAATCCCCCAGAATTTGCACAACGTTTACACTGCCAGAATGGCCTCCACAGCCTGTTCCAGAGCGGCGGTGTCCGCCGTCTCCATCAGGCCGCTGTCGCACTGCTCCGCCAGCTCCGCCCGAATGGGCAGCCGGGCCAGAATGGGTAGGCGGAAGGCCTCCGCCACCTCCTCCAGGCGGGAGGGGCCGAATACCTCCAGCCGCCGGCCGCAGTCCGGGCAGGTCAGATAGCTGTAATTCTCCACAAAGCCCAGGACGGGGATGTGCATCATGTTGGCCATCTTCACCGCCTTGGCCACGATCATGCTCACCAGGTCCTGGGGACTGGTAACGATCACGGCCCCGTCCACCGGCAGGCTCTGGAACACGGTCAGGGGCACGTCGCCGGTGCCGGGAGGCATATCCACCAGCAGGCAGTCCACGTCCTCCCAGACCACGTCGGTCCAAAACTGCTTCACCGCCCCGGCGATCACCGGGCCCCGCCACACCACCGGGTCCGTGGCGTTGTCCAAAAGCAGATTGATGGACATGATCTGGATCCCCGTCCGGCTCCGGGCCGGGTACAGACCCGTCCCGTCGGAACCCAAGCACTCGGTGACGCCGAAGGCCGTAGGCACCGAGGGGCCGGTGATATCCGCATCCAAAATGCCCACCTTCTGCCCCCGCCGGGTCAGGGCCACCGCCAATAAGGAGGTGACGGTGCTTTTGCCCACGCCGCCCTTGCCGGAGATCACAGCGATGACCTTCTTGATCTTGGACTTGGGATTGGGCTGGGCCAGGAGGCTCTCCGCCTTCCGATCCGAACAGTCGGAGGCGCAGGCGGAACAGTTGCCGTTGCAGCTACTCATGAAGTTCGCTCCTTTTTTCGTATTTTGCCTCGGCCAGAGCCAGCAGCATCCGCTCCGACGCCACATCGGCGGGATAGGGATAGGCCTTGGCCGCCTTTTCAAACTTGATTTTCAGCTTCTCCGCTTCCTTCGGGTCCTCTTTGACCAAGAGGGCGTAGGCCATCTCCGTCCGCAAAGCGGTGATGGAGCCATGCATAGACCGACGGAAGGACCGCATCTGGGGGTCCTCCATCATGGAGGCCGTGTCCAGGCCGTCCTCCAAAACCGCGGCGCAGAAAACCCGGTCCAGGAGCAGCATATTCCGGTGGACCCCCGCCAGGGCGGCGTCGGAGGACAGGAGCCGGTCGATGGCCTGGGCCGCGCCCTCCACGTCCCCGGCGTCTAACAGCCGGTTGCAGGCAAGGGCCCCCACCGTGGCGGCCACGGCGCTTTTGGCCATGGCATCGGGCGAAATGTGGAACCATTCCTCCGGCAGATCCCGGAGCCGACGGCCCAAGGCGGTCTGCTCCATGCACTTCATCTGGGTCCAGAAGGCCTTCACGGTCTCCCGGTCCCGGGTCAGGGCCAAGGCGTTATAGCCGTCGTTGTCCACCTGGGGTGTGTGGATGGGGACGCCGTTCATCAGGGCGATCGCCGCCCCCGTCAGGGCCAGCAGACCCAGGAAGGCGCTCGGCAGGGTGCCGGGTGCCAGGAAGCTCAGAGCCAAAAACAAGGCCCCGGTGATCAGGTTGAGAAGCACGCCCCCCAAATTGTAGAGGATCACCGGCATTTTCCCATCCACCAGCTCCGGCGGGGACAGAAGGCACTGCCCGGCGGTGCCCGCCAGGGCATAGCGGCACAGGCGAAGCCCCTCGGGCCGCTTGACCAGGGTCAGGCTCCCCACCCGGAAGGACAGGAACCGGTAGCCCGTCAGCAGGCCGAAGAGCAGGTGCCCCGCCTCGTGGATCACCAGCTGAAGAAAATAGGCCAGGAGAAAGAGGGCCAAGTAGCCAAAGGCGGTTAACATAACAACCTCTAAGGACTCCCCGGACTCCAGCGCCGGGATCAGGTAAAACACGTCGATGGCCACGCCCAGGGCCGCGCCGATGACAAACATCCCCGCGGTAAAGAGCAGCTTCCTCCCCTTTTTGGGCTTTGACATGGGCTTCTCCCCCCTTTGAAATCCATTATAGGGCCGCCAGGCCGGTCTGTCAACCGTCCAGAGCCTCGGCAGCGGCCTCCCATTGCTCCATCAGGCCGGAGAGGGCCTCCTCCGCCTGTTCCTTCTCCGCCAGCAATCCCGTCAATGCCTGATAGTCCGCCGAGGCGGCTTGAATTTGCCCGTCCAGGTCCCGAATTTGGGCCTCCTGGGCCTCGATCTCCCGCTCTAAGCGGCGGACCAGCTTCTCCGCCTCCTTGGCGCCGCCCTTGGGGCGGTCCTTCTTGGGCTTGCGTGGTCCCTCAGCGGGCTTGGCCATGGCCTCCCGCTCCTGGACGGCCCGGTATTTTTCATAACCATAGGGGAAGTCCTTCAGGGTCCCATCCTCCAGGAGCCAGATCCGCTCGGCGAATTTCTCGATGAAATACCGGTCGTGGGACACAAAAAGCAACGTCCCCTCAAATTCCTCAATGGCCGCCTCTACCCACTCCCGAGAGGCGATGTCCAGGTGGTTGGTGGGCTCGTCCAAAATCAGCAGGTTGATTTTCTCGTCCATGAGCATACACAACCGGAGCCGGGACTGCTCCCCACCGGACAGATTGCCCACGACCTTGAACACGTCCTCCCCCTGGAACAGGAAGGCGCCCAAACGGTCCCGGGCCTGCTGGGGAGTACAGTTCTTTTCATAGAGCATGGTGTCGTACAAACTCCGCTCCGGGTGGGAAAAGTGGATGATCTGGGGCAGGTACCCCCATTTGACCGTGGGGCCGAATTGGATCTTCCCCTGACAGGGCTCCTGGCCCAGGAGGCAGTTTAAGAAGGTGGTCTTCCCCGCGCCGTTGTCCCCCAGCAGGGCGATCCGCTCGCCTCCCTCCACCCGGAGGTCCACCCCGGAAAAGAGGGTTCGGTCCCCGAAGCTCTTGGAGACGTTTTTCATCTGGAACACCACGTCCCCGAAAAAATCCCGCTGGGCAAAGGAGGCGTGCATGGTCTTCTCCTTCTGGGGGCGCTTGGTCTTTTCAATGCGCTCCATCCGGTGCTGGATGGACATGGCCCGGCGATAGAGGGTGCGGTTGTTGATGCCCCAGCCCTTCATCCGCTCTACGGTGTAGCCCAGCTGCTTCAGCTTGGCCTGCTCCTGCTCATACTGCTTGAGCTGGAGATTGAAGCGGGCCTGCTTTTCCTCCATATAGAAGGTGTAGTTGCCGGAATAGTATTCCCCGTGGCCGTCGGCGATCTCCACCACCCGCTGGGCCACCCGGTCCAGAAAATACCGGTCGTGGGAAATGACCAGCACCGTGCCCTTGTAGGTCAGCAGGTAGTCCTCCAGCCACTCCACACTTTTCAGGTCCAGGTGGTTGGTGGGCTCGTCCAGAAGCAAAATATCCGTCTTCTCCAGCAGCAGCCGGGCCAGGTTCACCCGGGTCCGCTCCCCGCCGGAGAGACTGTCAAATTCCTGCTCCCGCTGCTCCGGGGGGATGCCCAGGCCGTTGCAGACCTTGTCCGTCTCCACGTCCATGTCGTAGCCCCCGCCGGAGGAAAAGCGCTCCCCCAAACTGTCGTACTCCCGGAGCTGCTCCTTGGTGGCCCCGGCGGCCATCTCCCCTTCCAGACGCTCCATCCGCCGCCGCAGCCGCAGCAGGGGCACAAAGGCGGAGCGCAGGACCTCCTCCACAGTGTAGCCCGCCGGGAAGCGGGGAATTTGGGAAATCAGGCCCAGGCGTTTGTCGGGGTTTACATAAATTTCCCCGCTGTCATAGTCCAATTCGCCGGTGAGAATGCGGAATAAGGTGGTCTTTCCGCAGCCGTTCCGGCCCAGGATCGCCACCCGCTCCCCCTCCTGGACCTGAAAGGTCAGGCCATCCAGGAGGTTCTCGCCAATGACGAAAAATTTTGTCAGATCCTTTACCGATACATCGATCATGGTTCCTTCTCCAAGGTCCCAGCCAGCTTCGCCAGCTCCTCCCGGCTCATCAGCAGGTCCAGGGCCTGTAACAACGCGTTGCTGCTTAAGTTCTCCGGCAGGCCCAGCTTTTGGGCCAAGGCGCGCCGCTTTTCAGCGCTGTTCGGGCCCCCGGACAGGCCCAGCGCCATCAGGTCCTGCTTGGTCAGGCCCTGACGGGCCGCCGCTCCCTCCTGAAAGGTGGCTCCTGCCCGGCGGAGGGCGTCAATCAGCGTCTCCGGGTTCATGCCCTCCACCCCCAAAAGGCCCGCCCGGCCGGGGGCGGCCTTCCGCCGCTCCTTGCCCATAATGGCGGGGGTGTAGGCATGCTTCAAATATCGTCCGTCAATGGCGCCTTTCAGATAGTTGCGGATCACCAGGCCCGCCCCGTCGGCGTCGGTGAATACGATCAGCCCCCGCTTTTCCGCCGCCGCCCGGAGCAGGGCCAGCTGCCGGGGATCGTGGAAGATCCGAAAGCCGTCGGTGACGAAAATGGGGGCGTCCACGATCTGTGCCAGAGTGTTTTTGTCATACCGTCCCTCCACCACGATGGCCTCTAGGATGCTAACCATCTTTCCCCTCCTGGGCCAGCTCCAAAATCAGCTGCTCCAGCAGCCGCTCCGGATCGTCGAAGGAGGTCTTCATCCGGTAGTCCGTCTCCAGTACCAGCTCCGCCGCCTTCCCGCAGAAGGCAGGGGAGAATTTTCCGGCGGCGGCCATGGTCTTCCGGGCGGGATAGTCCCCCAGGCCATAGAGCTTGGCCAGCTCGCCCGGGCCCATGCCCCTGTCCAGCAGGGTCCGGGCCGCGCCCAGGCGGCGAAAGTGGTTCCCCACCGCCCCCAGGATCGCCAGAGGCTCCTGCCGCATCAACAGCAGGGTCTGGAGCTTTTTCAGCGCCTCGCCATAGGCCCCCTGGGCCAGCAGGTCCGTCATCTGGAACACCACCGCCTCCAGCACCGGATCGGTGACGGCGTCGATATCGCTTTTGACGATCTCCTCCGCGCCGGAATAGGCGGAGATTTTGGCGATCTCCCCGGAGAGCAGGGTCATGGAGCCCCCGGTCAGGTCCACCAGGTACCCCGCCAGGTCGGAGCTGATCCGCTTGCCCTGGGAGGCAAAGTGACGGCCCACCCAGGCGATCAGGTCGTGCCGGCTCTGCCGGGTGAACTCCACAATCTGCCCGGCCGCCAGGGCGCTATACAGCTGCTTTTGCCGCTTGTCCGGCTTCCAGGCCACCGTCTCATAGGTCAGGACCAGGGTGCAGTAGTCGGGAATATCGGAGAGCAGATTTCCCAAAAAATCCCGGTCGCTCTCCGGCAGCTTAAACAAATCCACCTCGTCCACCCAGACGAAGGTGCGCTCCGCCATCATGGGCAGGGCCTCCAGGGCGTCCTGAAGGGCCTGACAGGAGAAGGTCTCGCCGTTGAGCCGGTGGTAATTGAAGGCCTCCGTGGCCGGGTCCACCAGTAGCTTCCTCAGCCGGTCCAGATAGTGGCGCAGGAGGAATACCTCCTCCCCGTAAAAAATGTACAGCCGGGCGGGGGCATTGTCCCGCAGCGCCCTTTTCAGCGCGGTAAGCGGATCGTCAACGGGCCTTGCCATGGATTCACCCCCTGTAAATAATGGTTCCGTCCTCGTCGGTGCGGTAGACGGTGCAGCCGAATTGAGCCAGCCGGTCCAGAATTTCCGGGGCCGGATGGCCGTAAGAATTGTCCGCTCCCACGCTGATCACCGCCACCTTTGGATGGGTCGCCTCCAAAAGGTCCAGGGACGTGGAGGTCTTGGAGCCGTGGTGGCCCACGATCAGCACCTCCAGCTCCGGCAGAGAATACCCCTCCATCAGCGCCGCCTCCCCGGCGGCGGAACGGTCGCCGGTCACGAGAATATCCGTCCCGGGCGTCTGGAATAGAACGCACAGGCTCCCGTCATTGTCGGACAGTGCCGGATCCCCGGGAAATAGGGAGATCCGGGTATCGGCATAGGAAATCTGATAGCTTCCCTTCACCGTCAGGCTGGACCACCCGGCACCGTAGCCCGGGTCCTCCTCCGGAAGAAACAGCATGTCCGCCGGGATCCGGGTAAGCAGATAGGGCAGCCCCGCGGCATGGTCGGCGTCGAAATGGGTCAGGATCACCCCGTCCAGCCGCCGAATGCCCTGAGACAGCAGGGTGTCCGCCGCCAGATCCGCCGCGTCCTGGGCGTTGTCCCCGCCGCAGTCCACCAGATAGGTCTTCCCCTCGCTCTGAAAGAGCAGGCACTGCCCCTGGCCCACATCCAGGACCGTCAGCCGGAAATCATCCAGCCGGGGCAGGAACCAGGAGACCAGCAGCGCCGCGCACAGCCCCACGATCCCCAGGCAGGAGAACAGCAGGGGTTTCTTTCGCGGGAGCAGCAGAAAAATACCCAGCAAAATATAGCATCCCACCAGCCAGATCACGGCCCAGGGGTTCACGGTATACACCGCCGCCAGCGGAAAGGTGGCCAGCAACCGGGCAGCGCCCAGGACGTACCTGGCGAGCCAGGCCGCCAGCAATGCCAGCGCCTGCCCCGCCGGTAGAAAAAGCCATCCCAGGGCGCAGGCGAGCATGGCGGCGTAAAACAGAAGATTCACCGCCCACAGGCACAGCAGATTGGTCACCGGCCCCACCAGGCTCACCGCCCCAAAGTAGGCGGCGGACAGGGGCGTGGTCACAGCCATCGCCCCCAGGGTCACGGAGACGCCTCCGGCAAACCAGCGGACCGCCCGGGCACGGAGAGACTTGCCCTTACCGCCCAAATGCTCCGTCAGCCAGGCGCGGAGGGGCTCCGCGAACAGGAAAATTCCCGCCATGCAGCCCACGGAGAGCTGGAAGCTGATATTTGTCACCGTCATGGGATTGAACGCCAGCATCCCCACCACCGCAGCGGCCAAGGCCGTGGGCGGGTCATACTCCTGCCCCAAAAGCAATGCCAGCAGTGTCAGCCCGGACATGACGCAGGCCCGGGTGACGGAGGGCGTGAAGCCCGCCACGGCGGCGAAAAGAATCAGGGCAGGGATTCCAGCCACCGCAGTCAGGACCCGGCGCTTCCGGGTGAACAGGCAGATCAGGGAAAACAATATAGAAACATGGAGGCCGGAAACCGCCACCACATGGCGGATGCCGCTGAGCCGGAAGGCTGTATTTTCCTCGTAGCTCAGGCCCCCGGTGTCCCCCAGCAGCAAACCCCGGACAAAGGGCGCCACATCCACCGGAAAGATCCGGTCAATCAGCTCCAAAATCCCCCGGCGGAGTACCGCCGGTCGACTGTAAAGGGGGACTTCCTCCCCCGCTATCTTCTCCGGCGTTCCCTGGGCATAGGCCAGCAGGAAAATGCCCTTTCCGCTCTGGTAGGAGATCTCCTCCCCGGCGTCGGGAACGGTGGTTTGAAAGCGGAAGCTACCCCGCAGAAAATCCCCAGGGGCCAGGTCCTCCTCCCCGCTGTAATAGATCCGCACCCGGTAGGGCTTCCCGTCCAGGGTCACCGCCCCGTCGGCGGCCTTGCCGTACTGGGTTTCGTAGCTGTAATCCGTGATCTCCATCTGGGCGGAAGCGGTGCGGCCCTCCAGGGAGCGGGCGGGGGTGAGATAGATCTGGTCATAGCCCCAGCACCAAGCCACGCCGATGGCGCAGCCCAGCAGGAGATAAACCGCGAACCGGGCCTCTCGCAGCCGCCGGGACAGCAGCACCGCCAGGAATAATCCCGCTCCCGCGCCCAGTCCGAGGAGCAGCAGTCCGTTTCCGGGGAGAAGGTACGCCCACACGGCGCTGGCCCCGGCGAATCCAAGGCCGAACCAGACCAGCTTACGCATGAGGTCCTCCCTTCCAGGTTTCTTATCCCTTCAGTTTTTCAGAAACGTAGTCATCCACCAGGGCCAGGGCGTTATCCAGCTTGAGAACGTCCTTGCCGCCGCCCATGGCGGAGTCGGGCTTGCCGCCGCCGGAGCCGCCGCAGCAGGCGCAGACCTGCCGCACCAGTTCCCCGGCCTTCAGGCCCCGGGCCACGGCCTCCTTGCCGCAGACCGCCAGGAAGGTGATTTTTCCCTCGTTGACGGCGGAGAGGACCGCCACCACGTCGGGGGCCTTGTCCCGAAGCAAATCGCCCATTTGCCGCAGGCGGGCGGCATCGGCGCCGGGTACATTGGCGGTCAGCACATGGAGCCCGTCTACCAGCCGGGCGCCGTAGAGATACCGCTCCGTCTCGCCGGCGGCCTCCTTGCTCTTGAAATTCTCGATGGAGCGGCGAAGCTGCCGGATTTCCTCGATCTGATTCTGGATTTTGTCTCCCAGATCGGAGGGCTTGACCTTCACCAGCGCGGCGGCCTTGTAGAGCCGCTCCCGCTCCTTTTCCAGCTCCGCCATGCAGACCTTTCCGGTAACGGCCTCGATCCGGCGGACGCCGGAGGCAACGCTTCCCTCGCTCTCGATGAGGAAGGGACCGATCTTGGCGGTGTTGTCCAAATGGGTGCCGCCGCACAGTTCGATGGAGTAGCCGCCCATGTTGACCACCCGCACCACATCGCCGTATTTTTCGCTAAACAACGCGGTCGCCCCGGTGGCCTTGGCCTCCTCGATGGGCATTTCCCGAATGTTGATGGCGTAGCCCTCCAGCACGGCGGACTGCACCAGGGCGTCCACCCGGGCCAACTCCTCCGGGGTCAGGGCCGCGTAGTGGGTAAAGTCGAACCGCAGCCGGTCCGGTTCCACTAGGGAGCCGGCCTGATGGACATGGTCCCCCAGCACGCTCTTCAGTGCCCGCTGGAGCAGGTGGGTGGCGGAGTGGGCCCGCATGATGGCCCGGCGGCGCTCCACGTCGATGGCGGCGCACACCGGATCGTCCACTTTGATGGTGCCCCGGAGCATGGCGCCGTAGTGCAGGTACTTGCCCGCCTTGTCCTTCTGGACATCCCGGACCTCAAACCGGCTGTCCCCCACCAGAATCACGCCGTGGTCGGCGGTCTGGCCGCCCATCTCGGCGTAGAAGGGGGTCTTGTCCAGCACCAGGATGCCGCTCTCCCCGCCGGTGATTGCGCCGGAGACCTCGTCTCCCACGCACACCGCCAGGACCCGGGCCTCGCAGCTGTTCTGCTCATAGCCCACGAACGCGGTGGGCGTATTGTCCAATCCCAGGTCGATGCCCGCCCAGGCCAGATCGCCCAGGGCCTTCCGGGCCTCCCGGGCCCGGACCTTCTGCTCCTGCATCTTCGCTTCAAAGGCGGGCAGATCCACCTCCATACCCTCGTCGGCCACCATCTCCACCGTCAGGTCGATGGGGAAACCGTAGGTGTCATAGAGCTTGAAGGCGTCGGCCCCGGAGAACCGGGTCTCGCCCTTGGCCTTGTGGCTGGCAAGCAGATCGCTGAAGATCCGCATGCCGCCGTCGATGGTCCGGGCGAAGTTCTCCTCCTCCACCTTCACCACCCGGGTGATATAGGAGGCCCGCTCCCGCAGATAGGTGTAGTGGTTCTCATTCTCCCGGACCACGGTCTCCACCACCTGGTACAGGAAGGGCTCGTTCACCCCCAGGAGCTTGCCGTGGCGGGCCGCCCGCCGGAGCAGCCGCCGCAGAACGTAGCCCCGACCCTCGTTACTGGGCAGGACGCCATCGGCGATCATGAACACGCTGGCCCGGATGTGATCCGTGATGACCCGGAGGGAAACGTCGGTCTTGTGGCTCTGGCCGTAGGCCGCGCCGGTGAGCTCCGTGACCCGGTGGGTGATATTCATCACCGTGTCCACATCGAACAGGCTGTCCACATCCTGGCAGACCACCGCCAGCCGCTCCAGGCCCATACCGGTGTCGATATTCTTCTGGACCAGGTCGGTGTAATTGCCGTGGCCGTCGTTGTCAAACTGGGAGAAAACGTTGTTCCAGACCTCCATGTACCGGTCGCAGTCACAGCCGACGGTGCAGGTGGGCTTGCCGCAGCCGTACTTCTCCCCCCGGTCGTAGTAGATCTCGGAGCAGGGGCCGCAGGGGCCGGAGCCGTGCTCCCAGAAGTTGTCCGCCTTGCCGAAGCGGAAGATCCGCTCGGCGGGGATGCCGATCTCCTTGTTCCAGATGGCAAAGGCTTCCTCGTCGTTTTCATAGATGGAGGGGTACAGCCGGTCCGGCTCCAGGCCCACCACCTTGGTCAGAAATTCCCAGCTCCAGGCGATGGCCTCGTGCTTGAAGTAGTCGCCAAAGGAGAAATTGCCCAGCATCTCAAAGTAAGTGCCGTGGCGGGCGGTCTTGCCGATGTTCTCGATGTCGCCGGTGCGGATGCACTTCTGGCAGGTACAGACCCGGCGGCGGGGAGGCTCCACCTCGCCCTTGAAATAGGGCTTCATAGGGGCCATGCCGGAGTTGATCAGCAGCAGGGACTGGTCATTCTGGGGGATCAGCGAAAAGCTGGGCAGGCGCAGATGACCCTTGCTCTCAAAGAAGGACAGGAACATCTCCCGCAGCTCGTTGACCCCATAGGACTTGTGTGACATTTGGTTTTCCCTCCAAAAATTTGTTTTTTGCAAAAAAGAAACACCTCACCCCCAAATTTAGGGGCGAGGCGACTCGCGGTACCACCCTAATTGCCGCCAAAGAAACGGCATCTTTCACGCTCTGTAACGGGAGCGCCCGTCCCGGTCTCCCGGGCAGCTTGGAAGTGGCTTGCGAACGTCCCGGCAGGGGCTTGCACCTGACCCCCCTCGCTGAAGACGGAGCTATCCGCTTGGCTTCCGCATCGTTTTTTTGCATATCCTTAGATATTGTAGCACGAAACGGGAATTTGTCAACTTTTTTCTTTAGGTTTTCCGGGTTTCCAGGGTAGTCCCCTGATAATAGTGGGCCAGGATCGAAGCGTAGTCCGCCCCGGCGGCGGCCATGGCGTCGGCGCCGTACTGGCTCATGCCCACCCGGTGCCCGAAGCCATGGGTAGTAATCCAGATCCCCGCCGCGCCCGCCTCCACGGTAAAGGCGGTGGAGCGCAGGCCCAGTAGGCGCCGCAGCTCGGTGCCCCGGTAGATCCTTCCGCCGATGGCCATCTCCTCCACCCCGCCGCCGGCGGTGTAGGACGTCTCTCCGAACCAAGTGTCCGGGCTACCAGTCAAGCCGCCGCCCAGGGCCTGGGAAAATTCCTCCGGGGTGAAGAACACCCGGTCTGTATAGTGGGCCGCCCCCTCCTCGCCGGGGCTTTCCGTGGAGCGGAGGTAGGGCACGTCGGCGCCCCAGACCGCCAAAGCGTCCTCTGTCCTGCCGCCGGAGCAGGAGAAGTAGGTCGCCTCGATCAGTTCCCCTTGGTAGCACAGCACCTGTCCCCAGGTGGCCTGGACCGCCGCCGTTACCTTGTCCACCGCCGCTTCCTCGCCCCCCTGGGCAAGATAATCCGCCGGGGCGCAGTAGGCCTGGCAGCAGGCGGCGTCGGTGCAGACCATGCCGGGGTGCTTGGAATTTTGCTCCTGGGCCCGCAGGGCGAAGGTACGGGCCACCACCGACTGGGCTTTCAGCGCCTCCATTTCAAAGTCCGCCGGCATCTCCCCCAGCACCACCCCCACGAGATATTCTTCCAAATCCATTTCCCGAGCTTGTCCATCAGGTAAAAGTACCCATACCTTTGTGGTTTCCGGCTGGGTAATTGTAGGCTGGGATGTTCCTGCGGGCTGGGCAGATAGAGCGCCTTGAACGGCAGGGTCCGTCAGGCTGAACAGGATCCAGGGAAACAATACCCCCAGCGCCACCGCCAGGGCTGCTTCCAACCAAAATCTTTTCACGGCTTCCGCCTCCTTTGACCCATTTTACCAGGGAACCTTGGAGAAAATCAGCCGCAATCCGCCGAAAATCCATCCAATTTTTCCCCAGGACTTGACATCGCTCCCCAAGCTCTGTATAATAAATTACAAAGTATAACAAATTGGAAACGGAGCGCGAACAAATGAAACGAGCGATGCGCGTGATCCTGCCGCTGCTGCTGGTATTCGCG
Organism: uncultured Oscillospiraceae bacterium; assembly: GCA_947627745.1. Lineage (GTDB taxonomy): Bacteria > Bacillota > Clostridia > Oscillospirales > Oscillospiraceae > Faecousia. The sequence continues at coordinate 46,626 of CANQXH010000002.1, read as the reverse complement.
GTACTTGGCAGCGCGGCGTGGTACTTATTCGTATATGATCAGGATTTTACCCGGGACATGCTGTTGCAGCAGGCCCGCTACTGGGAGAGCAACGGGCGCCAGTCACTGGCCACATGGTTCTACAATCAGGCCTACTCCCAGGCCAATCAGGATGAGGACGTGGCCATCGAGCTGGCCATGCAGTACAAAAACGCCGGAAACTACACCAAGGCGGAGTATACCCTGTCCAACGCCATTGCCGACGGAGGCACCTCCAAGCTGTACCAGGTCCTGTGTCAGATCTATGTGGAGCAGGACAAGCTCCTGGACGCGGTGCAGATGCTGGACACGATCTCCAACCCCGAGATCAAGGCGGAGCTGGACGCCATGCGGCCTTCCGTCCCAGTCTGCTACCCGGAGCCGGGCTTTTACACCCAGTACATCACCGTGACCATGGAGGCCGAGGGCACCCTGTATTACAGCGATCTGGGCGAGTACCCCTCCATTTCCGACGAGCCCTACTCCACGCCCGTGGAACTGGGCCAGGGCGAGACCACCATCTACGCGGTCGCCGTGGGGGACAACGGTTTGGTCAGTCCTCTGGCGATCTACGGCTACACCGTCGGCGGCATCATTGAGCCCGCCACCTTTACCGACCCGGCCATGGAGGCCGCCCTCCGGGAAGCGCTGGGTGTGGATGAGAACAAAGTCATCTACACCAACGACCTATGGGTAATTTCCGCCTTCACCGTTCCGGAGGACGCCCAGAGCTACGCCGATTTGGCCCTCCTGCCCTATCTGGAGAGCCTGACGGTAAAGGACGGACTTCCCCAGGAGCTGCACTACATTGCCTCCCTTTCCCATCTGACAGAGCTGAACATTTCCGGCTGCCGAGTCAGCAATGAGGATCTGGCCTCCATCGCCGCCCTGCCGGAGCTGACCAAGCTGACCCTGGAGGACTGCGGCCTGGCCTCGGTCAACACCCTCTCCACCGCCCAAAAGCTGACCTATCTGAACCTGAACGACAATACCATCGGCAATCTGGCCCCCATCGGCGGTATGGCGGAGCTACAGGAGCTGCGCCTGTCCCGGAACGCGGTGACAGACCTGGGCTATCTGTCCGGGCTGAACAATTTGACCACCCTGGACGTGTCCTATAACTCTCTGACCTCCATCGCCCCGGTGTGCGGCATTCGGAGCCTGTCCTGGCTGGACGTGAGCCACAACAAGCTGGCCAGCCTGGGGGCGGTGGACAACCTGCCCGCCCTGACCTACCTGGCGGCGGGGGCCAACCAGCTGACGGAGGTGGGGCAGTTGGTCCACTGTTCCGGCTTGGAAACCCTGGACATCTCCAACAACGCCCTGACGGACATCACCGCCCTGGCGGCCCTGGACAAGCTGGTGAAGCTGGACTTCTCCCACAACCAGGTGGTGGAGATCCCCCAGTGGAGCCAGAGCTGCGCCCTGGTCACCATTGATGGCTCCTACAATCTGATCGAGTCGCTGGAGCCTCTGGCTGGACTGAGCGCTCTAAACAATGTCCTGATGGACTACAACGAGGCCATCGAATCGGTAGAGGAGCTGGCGGAATGCCCCAATCTGATCCAGGTCAACGTCTTCGGCACCGCCGTCACCGACGCCTCCATGCTCACGGAGCAGAGCATCATTGTCAACTTTGACCCCACCGCCGGCGCGGAGGAGGAAGAGGAATAGCTTCCCATTAAAAAATGGATTCCGCCCCGGGCGCTGAAGCGCCCGGGGCGGAATGTTTCGTGGACGGCGGTATAAATAAGGCGGTTTTTGTGCAGGCGGTTATCAATGTTTTGTGGTTGGTATAGGTAGCGCCCCCGGCGGTATGCCGGGGGCGCTTGGCGTGACGACATTATTCGCGCTTTTTCTTTCCGGCGAAGCTCAGAGCTATCGCCAGGCCAGACACCGCCATCAGGCATGCCCACAGCGCCGGGGCGGCAAAATCACCGGTCTTGGGAGGATCGTTGGGGCTGGTGGGATGGGCAGAGCCGCCGGGATCCGCTTCACCAGATGCCTCATTATGGGGCGGCACCACCGCGGGGGGCAGATTCGTTCCGGGGGTTCCCGGATTGCCCGGGGCGGGCAGCGTCTGCCGGGTCACGATCAGACTCGTCTCAATACCGCCGTCAGAGAACAGGATGTTGACCTCGTACTCCTTGGCAGCCAGCGTCGCCAGATAGTTCTCCTTGAAGGTGACGATGGTGCTGCCTTCCGTGACAACATAATTTGCGGGATCCACACGAACGCCATCCAGAAATACTTCTACATCCGTTTCCAGAGAATGGTCGATGTGATAAGAAACCTCTCCGCCAGCTTCCTCGTTCCACTTTTGCGCGGTGGGCTCATCATCGACAAGAGAAACACTGTCCAGCGGGATGAAAACAGCCTGTTCATGTTGATTCGCGTATTCCTCGGCAGTAGAACCTACGTAGCCATAGACTTGAAGCGGCGTGTTGGACGCCCACCCTTGCAAATCGTCTTTTATGTTGCAATTCGGATTCAAAACTACGATCTTATCTGGCTTCCCACCTACAAAATTATCATGGCTCACCATTTCCACACTCGCTGGAAGCACCAATTCCGCCAGCTTTTCACATCCCTCAAAAGCATTGGGCCAGATAGACTTCACTGAATCCGGAATTGTTATTTCAGCCAAGCTGGAGCATCCGCGAAAAGCGTATTCACTAATATCTGTAACGGTAGAGGGAATCTGCACATTTTCAAGTGCGGAGCAGAAGTTAAACAGTCCAAGGGGAATCTCGGTCATTCCATCCGGGAGCTCCACTGTGACAAGCTGCTCACAATATCCAAACGCTTGTCCGCCAATCGTCAAATTGGGATTGGAGATTTGCAGCTCTGTAATATTGTTTCCATTAAATGCGCCACGGCCAATAGTCTCTAAGCTGCTGGGCAACTCTATCTTTTCCAGTGAACAGAATAAGAAAGCATCTTCTTGGATTTCAAACAAATTTTTCGGCAAATCTGCCTTTACTAGGTCAGAGCAATATGCAAATGCTTCATGTCCGATTGTCTGTAAACTGTCTGGGAAAGTGACCTCCTTAAGACCGGTGTCATAGAATGCGTAACCTCCAATCTTTGTCACATTTTCTGGGATAGTTACCTCCTCAATGCCCATTGCGACAAAAGCATAACTTCCTATCGAAGTGATGCCAGGCTCTAAAACAAGCTGCTTGACTTGATTTGCATACGAATAAACTGACCAGGGATAGCCGTAAACGGCACAAGATGTCATATCCCCATTACCAGAAATGATAAGTATACCACTCTCCGGCTCGAATTTCCAATATAGGTTATCGTAGCTACCTTCCTCGCGCCAGGTTATTGTCTTCAATGCTGTACAGTTGCTAAACGCATGGCTGCCTACAAAGGCTCCTTCGGGGATATCGACCTCGACAAGGGCCGTTTGATGAAACGCGCCGCGCCCTATTTCTGTCAACGTATTGGGGAAAGTTATCGCGTTTAGTTGCGCACAGAATCGGAAGGCCATTTCACCGATTATAGCGAGGTTGTTAGAAAGCGTTACGTTATTCAGACTCAAGCAATTGTAGAACGCAAGTTTTTCGATTTTTGTAACGCTGTCAGGGATGATCACTTCCGTTAGCTTTTTGCAATCCGCAAAGGCTTCGCTGCCAATGGTAACAACGCCGTTAGGAATCGTATAACTTCCGTCCAGGCTGGTCGGCGCGTACATCAGCACAGTCTTATCCTTATTGTAAAGCACCCCGTACTCGTCACTGGAAAACATGGGATTATCTGTGTCAACAATCAGCTTCTTGACCCCACGGAAGCTCTCATGTCTGCTGGGGTTCCCCAATTCGACCGGGTCACCATTGCCGCCAATCAACTCTTCGTTAATCGTGACAACATTCTTCGGAATATGTAGCTCCAGCTTTTCACAGCCATTGAATGCCCTAGAATTGATGCTGGTAACTGTATTGGGAATGGTCACGCTCTCAAGATTAATCAAGCCCTCAAAGGTTCTTCCGATGCCAATGATTCCTTCTTCAAGCACAACATGGCTGATCATTTCATTATAGTTTTGCCATGGACATGAATTGTTATAACCAAAATCAGGAGTTTTTCCCTCGCCGGAAATGGTCAAAGTCCCCGTTTCCTCATCCAAGGTCCATTGAAAATTCTCCCATTCGCCATGAAGTTCCTCCGCCGCATAGGCACGAACCGGCAGGGCCGCCAGAGCCAAGCAAAGTACCAGAAGCAAAGCCAATCCTTTTTTCATTTGCATCTTGAGATACCTCCATTTCTTTCCTGCATCGGAATATGACAAAATACCGTCATATTTCTATTTATATTATATCGCTTTTGTGAATATGTGTCAAGCCTTTACATCACATTTTTTATCTATCGAAAATGTGATATAAGGGATAGAATAATACTAGATTGGAGGCGAAGGGTATGGAAGAGCAGGAGGTTATCAGAAGAATCGAATCGCTGTGCAAAGAGCGGGGCTGGTCCCTTTACAGGCTCGCGAAAGAGAGCGGCGTCACCTACTCTACCCTTTGCATGATGCTCCGGAGGACCAACGCGCCGTCAATTTATACACTGAGCCGGATCTGCAATGGATTTGGAATCACGCTGAGCCAGTTTTTTGGGCCGGAACCGGTGGTCTTCCCCCTTTCGGAGGGGCAAAAAGCCCTCCTGGACCGGTGGGAACGGCTGTCCCCAGAGGACCAGAGGGCCTTGGAAAAATATTGGGACTATCTGCTGTCCAAAGACAGCTGACCGCCTCCCCGGGTGGGGAGGCGGTCTTTTTTATCGCTCGCGCCGGGTGACAAAGGCGGCGGAGGCCAGCCAGGAGGCGGCGTACAAAATCGACGAGATCAGCAGAAGCGGCAGGCCCACCTGGGGGATATTGGGAACATGGAGGGCCAAAACGATAAACAACAATACATTCAATATCACCGTCAGCGCGCCCCACCACGGCCCCAGGGCATAGGTGGCCAGGTGCTGGATGGCGATCATCAGCATCCCCAGCGCGATGCCCACCGGGACCAGGGCCAGCTTCTCCGGCAAATTCATGGACCGCTCCGCGATGGCGGCCCCGGCATACCCAAAAAGCAGGCTCAGCGCCGCCGCCAGGAGCAGCAGGAGCAGCCCCAGCAGGTACTTCTCCCCCACCAGCGCCCGTTTGGTCAGGGGCAAGGCGTCCGAAATCGTGTACCACCGGCTCCCGCTCTCCATGTTCACCAGGTTGGCCGGGAGCAGGGCCAGGAGCAGATAGGGATACAAGGTGAAAAAGGTGACATTCCGATCCGAAAAGGACATGGCGCCAAACAGCGCCGCCATCAGGAGGACGTACCAATACCGCCGGCGAAGAAGGGTGAAATCCATATACAGCAGGCCCTTCATGACACGCCTCCGTCACAGGCTCCGGCGGCCGAACAGCCACTGGGACAGGGCCCAGGACCCGGCCAGCAGCGGCAGCTCCACCAGGAACACCCCCAGCAGGGGCTGGACCGGCAGGCCCTGGGGCCGGAGAACGCCGGAAAAGCTGAAGATCGCCGAGCCGCCGCAGACAAGCCCGGCTACCACGGAGGTGGCGATTACCGCCCGCTCCGCCCCCAGCCAATAGACCAGGGGGAACTGGACCGCCATTAACCCCAGCCCGAAGGCCATTCCCAAGGCCGTGAGCTGCAATCGAGCGGCCAGATCCACCGCCTCGCCCAGGGCCAAGAAGACCAGGCTGAAAGCCATGTTCAGCAGCCCCATGATCAGACACAGCAGCAGGCCCAGGAGGTATTTTTCCGTCACCATGGTCCGGCGGGAGGGGGGCATTGTCAGGGCGAAGGCCGTCCAGCGCTCCCGCTCCTCCATGCTCACCAGGCTGGGGGGCAGCACCGCCGTGTACAGCACGGGAAACAGCACAAAAAACAGATTGGTCACTGTCGCTGTCACCCCCACCATCATGGCAAAGGCCATGGCGAAGAAAAAGAACAGATACTGCTTCCACAGCAGCAGAAAATCCTTATACAGTAGGCCAAGCATCCGGCTGCGCCTCCTTTACCATGAAAATGAAAATCTGCTCCAGATCCACCGGGCTGATGTGCAGCCCCGCCGGGACGTCCCCCCGGTCCACCAGGGCCTGGACACCGTAAGGCGTGACCTTCCGGCCCAGCACCACCCCGGCGGGCAGGGTGGAAAGCTCCTCCGCCGTACATTGGAGCAGGCCGCAGCGCTCCTTGAGCCGGTCCTTTTCCTCAAACAGGAGCAGGCGGCCCTTGTGGAGAAAGGCGATGTAATCGCAAATCTTTTCCAGGTCGCTGACGATGTGGGACGAGATCAGCACCGCCCGATTTTCGTCCCGGGTGAACTCGCTGAACAGGTCCGTCACCTCGTCCCGGATCACCGGGTCCAGGCCGCTGGTGGCCTCGTCCAGGATCAGAAGCTGGGGGTCGTGGGACAGCGCCGCGGCGATGCCCAGCTTCATCTTCATGCCCCGGGAATAGGACTTGAACTGCTTTTTGGGGTCCAAATCCATGCGTTTCAGGTAGGCGTCGTAGGCGGCCCGGTCCCAGTTGGGGTAGACGCCGGAGAGAATCCGGCCCAGGTCCCGGGCGGAGAGGCAGCCGTGGATCCCCACCTCGTCCATCACCACGCCGATCCGCTCCTTGGGCAGCCGCTCCCCGGGCTTGCTGCCCAGGACGGACACGGTGCCGCCGTCCTTTTTGGCGATCTCCAAAATCAGCTTCAAGGTGGTGCTTTTCCCGGCCCCGTTCTCCCCGATCAGGCCCAGGACGCTGCCCATGGGCAGGTCAAAGGAGAGGCGGTCCAGGGTGAAATTTTTGTAATGCTTGGTCAGGTCTCTGACTTCCAGTGCGTTCATGTCAATCCTCCCATGTCAGCCGGAGCATTTCCTGTAACTCTTCCCGGCTCAGATTGCAGCTGGCCGCCAGGCGGGCGGCCTGGGCCAGCAGCGACTCAATTTGCTTCAAATTTTCCTCCCGGAGCAGCTCCACGTTCCGGGGCGCCACAAAGCAGCCCTTCCCCGCCACGGTGTAGAGAAAGCCCTCCCGCTCCAGCTCGTCATAGGCCCGCTTGGTGGTGATGACGCTGATCCGAAGATCCTTGGCCAGGTTGCGGATGGAGGGCAGCGCCGTCTCCGGCGGCAGGGCCCCGGAGATGATCTGGTCCCGAAGCTGGCGGAAGATCTGGTCGTAGATCGGCGCGCCGCTGTGATTGTCAATGTAGATCTGCAAACGCTCACCCCTTTAGTTGTCTGTATATGAACAGTATATACAGTAAGCACAGTTTTGTCAAGAGGGTTTTTCCATTTTTCCGCAAAAAACTTCCGGCTGCCCTTGGGCAGCCGGATGGGCGTGGTATTTTGGTGGAAAAAGGGCCCCAGCCTGTCAGCGGGCCACGAAGCCCACCTTTTTATAGACCTTCCGCAGGGTCTTCTCCGCAATATGGCTGGCCTTTTCGGCGCCGGCCCGGTAGACGCCCTCCAGGTAGGCCTTGTCCTTCATCAGGCGGCTTGCCTCCTCCCGGATGGGCCGGAGGGTCTCAATGACCGCCTCCCCCACGGCGGGCTTGAAAACGCCGTAGCCCTGGCCGGCAAACTCCGCCTCGATCTCGTCGTAGCTCTTGCCGGTGACGGCGGAGTAGATGGTCATGAGGTTGGAGACGCCGGGCTTCCGGGCCGGGTCATAGTGAACAAAGGTCTCCGAATCCGTCACCGCCCGCTTGAACAGCCGGGCGATGGTCTCCGGCGGGTCCATCAGCAGCACGGTGCCGCCGTTCTCCTCCTCGGATTTGGACATCTTGGAGGTGGGGTCCGACAGGCTCATGATCCGGGCCCCCACCTTGGGAATGTAGGGCTCCGGCAGCTTGAACACGTCGCCGTAAACGCCGTTGAACCGGCGGGCGATGGTATGGCACAGCTCCACATGCTGCCTCTGGTCGTCTCCCACCGGCACATAGTCCGGCTGATAGAGCAGGATATCCGCCGCCATCAGACAGGGATAGGTGAACAGGCCGCCGTTGATATTGTCCGCGTTTTTGGCGCTCTTGTCCTTAAACTGGGTCATCCGGGAGAGCTCGCCGAACATGGCGTAGCAGTTCAGAACCCAGCCCAGCTCCGCGTGCTGGTGGACGTGGCTCTGGATAAACAGGGTGTTTTTCTCCGGGTCCAGGCCGCAGGCAATGTACTGGGCCAGCTGCTCCAGGGTCCGGCGGCGCAGGTCCGCCGGGTTCTGCCGGACGGTGATGGCGTGGAGGTCCGCCATGAAATAATAGCAGTCGTATTCCTCCGCCCGGGCCGCCCAGTTTTTAATGGCCCCCAGGTAGCTGCCCAGGGTCAGGTCCCCGCTGGGCTTGATGCCGGAGAGCATGGTCTTTTTTGCTTCTTCCATGGTTAACCCCTCTTTTTATTTTTCTGTATTGTACCACAGCGGGGAGAAAAACGCAACGAAGAAATTGACTTTCCCGCCGGAAAATGGTATCATGGTGCAAACATCTAAAGGAAGGTAGCGCTATGGAGACCCTTTCTCAGCTTTTATTTCCCCATGTTACCAAGACCCCCGAGGAGCTGGAGGCCCAATATCCCCCCCGAAATCTGCCCGAAGGGGCGGTAGTCACCCGGATGGCCCCCTCCCCCACCGGCTTTGTCCACCTGGGCAATCTGGTCCAGGGCCTGACCTCCGAGCGGATGGCCCACCGCACCGGCGGCGTGCTGTTCCTCCGGGTGGAGGACACCGACGCCAAGCGGGAGGTCCCCGGTGCGGTGGAGGTCCTGATTGAAAGCCTGAAGCACTACGGCATCGCCTTTGATGAAGGCGCCACCGTGGAGGGCGATTCAGGGGATTACGGCCCCTACCGCCAGCGGCAGCGGGCGGAAATTTACCACGTTTACGCCAAACTCCTGGTGGAAAAGGGCATGGCCTACCCCTGCTTCTGCACGGAGGAGGAATTATCCACCATGCGGGAGCGGCAGGAGGCCAACAAGGAGACCACCGGCTACTATGGAAAGTATGCCGTCTGGCGGGACCGGCCCCTGGAGGAAGTAAAGGCCGCCTTGGACGCCGGGAAGCCCTGGGTCCTCCGGTTCCGCAGCCCGGGAGACAGCCGCCGCCAGTTTAAGTTCAATGATCTGGTGAAGGGGACTCTGACGGTGACGGAAAACGACGTGGATCATGTGCTGCTGAAAGCCGACGGCATCCCCACCTACCACTTCGCCCACGCGGTGGACGACCACCTGATGCGGACCACCCATGTGGTCCGGGGGGACGAGTGGCTGCCCAGCCTGCCCTTCCACATCCAGCTGTTCCAGGCCCTGGGCTTTAAGCTGCCCAAGTACGTCCACATCGGGCCGCTGATGAAGATGGACGGGGCCTCCAAGCGGAAGCTGTCCAAGCGGAAGGACCCGGAGCTGGCCCTGACCTACTATCAGGCGGCGGGGTTCCCGGTGGAGGCGGTATACGAGTATATCATGACCCTGCTGAACTCCAACTACGAGGACTGGCGCCGGGCCAACCCGGACGCCGACCCGGCCGCCTTCCCCTTCAGCCCCAAAAAGCTGAACCCAGCGGGGAATCTGTTTGACTACGCCAAGCTCACCGACGTGTCGAAAAATGTCATTGCCAAGATGCCGGCCTCCCGGGTCTATGACCTGCTGACCAAGTGGGCGGAGCAATACGACCCGGAATTTGGGGAAAAGCTGGCGGAGGACCCTGCTTACGCCCAGGCCATTCTGGCCATTGGCCGGGGCGGAAAAAAGCCTCGGAAGGACCTGGCCACCTGGAAGGATGCTAAGGATTACATGGGCTTTTTCTACGATGAATATCTGGCGGCCCCGGAATTTGACCCCAAATTCCCCAAGGAGACGGTGGCAAAGGCGCTGACCCGGTATTTGGAGACCTGCGACCCGGCGGACGACGCCGCCGCCTGGTTTGAGAAAGTCAAAGCCCTCACCGAGGAGATGGGCTTTACGGCGGATATGCGGGCCTACAAGGCCGATCCCAGCGCCTTCCCCGGCAGTGTGGCGGATGTATCCGGCTTCCTGCGGGTGGCCCTCACGGGGAAGACCAATTCCCCGGACCTGTACACCGTCATCGGGATCCTGGGCTGGGACCGGGCCAACGGTCGGATCCGGGCGGCCCTGGAGGGGCTGAAATAGAAGCTGTGGACGCTGCTTCAGCGCCCACAAGGTTCCTTCCACAGGTTTTCTGACAGGAGAAGGTCCGTCAGCTCCTCCGGCGTGGCCGCGATGGCCGCCGCGCCGTCGTCCTTCATGGCCTGGACCGCCCCATAGCCCCAGGACACCCCCACCGTGGGGATGCCGTGGGCCGCCGCCCCCAGGACATCGAAGGCGGTGTCCCCCACCATCACCGCCTGGGAGGCGGGAATCTGTGTACGGAGATAGGCAATGACCTGAGCCTTTTCGTCCCGGCTGCCGTCGGGAGTGCCGCCGCAGATCCGGTCAAAATAGGGAGCAAGGCCGAAATGGGTCAGAATCTCGATGGACAGCGCTTCCGGCTTGGAGGTGGCCACATAGAGGGTCAGGCCCGCCGCTTTCAGCCGCCGCAGCGCCGCCTCGATGCCGGGATAGGGGAAATTTTCGAATTTTCCCACGGTATTATACCGGCTCCGATAGACCGCGATGGCCTCCTCCATCCGCTCCGCCGGAACGCCGAAGCGGAGAAAGGTGTCCCGCAGGGGCGGGCCCACAAAGACCCGCAGGGCCGCCCGGTCCGGCACCGGCAGGGAAAAATGCCGCAGCGTCAGCTCGGCGCAGTTGAGGATCCCCTCCCCCGAGTCGGTGAGGGTCCCGTCCAGATCGAAAAATACCGCCCGTTCCATTCAAAACGCCCCCTTTACTGGGGGGATTATAGCACATGGGCCCGGCGTTTGTCAAATATTCGGGAAAAGGAGGAAAAATGAAGGATATTCCCCTGTTTACTACCGAAAATGGGGCCGCGAATTTGATCCTGGGCTCCGTCCCGGGATTTGGGACCGCCTATGTCCGGATCCTCTCGGCCCGGGACGGGAAAGCGCTGGCCGCCGAGTGCGCCCAGTTTTGCCGGGCCGCCGGGGCCGAAGCGGTATACGCCGCCGGGCTGCCGGAGCCGGAAGGTGGACTCCTCTCCACGGAAATTTGGCGCATGACGGCCCAAAAGGCCCGTCTACCCCAATCTCAGGCGGAGCTGATCCCGGTGATAGCGGAGACGCTGGAAGAATGGGCAGCCTTGTACAACCGGAAATTCCGGACCGTGCCCAACGCGGTATGGCTGAGCCCCAATCTGGGACAGGCCGTGCTGAAAGCCCGGGAGGCGTTTTTCGTCCGGCTTGCGGGACAGACTGTGGGGATCGCCAAGGGGGCGGAAAACGAGATCCATGCCGTGGCCGCCCTGGCCCCCGGCGGCGGAAGGGCGGCGGTACTGGCCCTGGCAAAGGCGCTGGAGGGACCGGAGATCACCCTGGAGGTGGCTTCCGTTAACGGGAAGGCCCTGGCGCTATACCAGAGCCTGGGGTTTCGGAAGACGGAAGCTCTGGCAAAGTGGTATAAAATTGGGTGAATGTAAAGGAAAAACACTTGACAAAGCCGCCCGGATGCCGTATAATGTCCACTGTCAAGAAAGCACCTTGACAGGAGGCCGCCATGGAAGCTGTGGAAATGACGCTGCTATATGACTATTACGGCGACTTGCTCACGGAGAAGCAGCGGCAGTGCATCGATCTGCGCTACAACCAGGACCTATCCCTGGGGGAGATGGCCCAGGAGCTCCAGGTCAGCCGTCAGGGCGTTCACGATATGCTGAGCCGGGCCGAGGCCCTGCTTGTTAAAATGGAGGAGAAAACCGGATGTCTCCGCCGGGACCGGCAGTGCCGTCAGGCGGCGGCCCTGATCCGGCAGGCGGCGGAAGCCCTGGCGGATCATTCTGATCCCCGGGTCCGCGCCCTGGCGTCGGACATTCTGCGCTCCGCCTCCGCACTTGAGGAGTAAACCATGGCTTTTGAAGGACTGACCGAAAAAATAACCGCCGCCTTTAAGAAGCTCCGGGGCAAGGGCCGCCTAAAGGAAGCCGACGTGAAGGAGGCCATGCGGGAGATCCGTATGGCGCTGCTGGAGGCCGACGTGAGCTACAAGGTGGTCAAGGACTTTACCAAGACCGCCACAGAGCGCTGCGTCGGCGCGGACGTGCTGGAATCCCTGACCCCCGCCCAAATGATCGTGAAGATCGTGAACGAGGAGCTGACTAAGCTCATGGGCAGCGAGGCCCGGCACATCACCACAAACCCCAACGGGCCCACGGTGGTGATGCTGGTGGGACTCCAGGGCGCCGGCAAAACCACAAACGGCTCCAAGCTGGCGGGCCTGATGAAGCGCCAGGGGAAAAATCCCCTGCTGGTGGCCTGCGATATCTACCGTCCCGCCGCCATCACCCAGCTGAAGGTCTGCGGCGAAAAGCTGGGGATCCCGGTCTTTGAAATGGGCCAGGAAAACCCCGTCACCATCGCCAAGGAGGCGGTGCGCTATGCCCGCCAGCGGGGCCACGACATGGTGTTCCTGGACACCGCCGGCCGGCTCCACATCGACGAAAAGCTGATGGAGGAGCTGAAAAATATCAAGGCCGCCGTGACGCCGGACGAAATTATGCTGGTGGTGGACGCCATGACCGGCCAGGACGCGGTGAACGCTGCCCAGAGCTTCAACGAGTGGCTGGACATCGATTCCGTGATGCTGACCAAGCTGGACGGCGACGCCAGAGGCGGCGCGGCCCTGTCGGTCCGGGCCGTCACCGGCAAGCCCATCAAATTTGCCGGTATGGGCGAAAAGCTGGAGGATATCGAGGTCTTCCACCCCGACCGGATGGCGTCCCGGATCCTGGGCATGGGGGACGTGCTGAGCCTCATTGAAAAGGCGGAAAAGGCCTACGACGCCAAAAAGGCCGCCGAGATGGAGGAAAAGCTCAAGTCCAACCGCTTCACCCTCCAGGACTTCTACGATCAGCTGGTTCAGCTCAAGAGCATGGGTTCCATGCAGGATATTCTTGCCCAGATTCCCGGCGGCGCCAATCTGAAAAACGTCCAGCTGGATGAGAAGGCCATGGCCCACACCGAGGCCATCATTCTGTCCATGACCCCCCGGGAACGGGAAAATCCCAACATCATCGGCGCCAGCCGGAAAAAGCGGATCGCCGCCGGCGCGGGACTCCGGGTAGAGGACGTGAACCGGCTGCTCAAGTCCTTTGAGCAGATGCGCGCCATGATCCGCCAGTTCTCCGGCCCCGGTGCCGGGAAGAAAATGAAGCGCATGCGGGGCATGGGCGGCTTCCGGGGCGGCTTTGGTTTTTAAGCCCCGGCAATTCGGTTCGCTGAAAGCAAATTGCTTTGCGATATAGAGAACAATTATGGAGGTGAATACACTCATGGTCAAGATCCGGCTCAGAAGAATGGGCGCCAAGAAGACGCCTTACTACCGCATCGTGGTCGCCGATTCCCGCGCGCCCAGGGATGGCCGCTGCATCGAGGAGATCGGCACTTATGATCCCCTCACCAACCCGGCCACCATCACCGTGGACGCCGAGAAGGCCCAGTCCTGGATCAAGAACGGGGCGCAGCCTACGGATACCGTCCGTGGTCTGCTGAAGAAGGCCGGCGCACTGTAAGGAACCCAAAGGAGAATCGGAATGAAAGAACTCTTGCTGTACCTGGCAAAGAACTTGGTGGATGATCCAGAGGCGGTCACCGTCACCGAATCCAAGGACGCCGGAGAAACGGTTCTGGAGCTGCGCGTGGCTCCCGGAGACATGGGCAAGGTCATCGGCCGTCAGGGCCGGATCGCCCGGGAGATCCGAACCATTGTCAAGACCGTCGCCCAGCGCACCGGTGAAAAGGTCACGGTAGAGATCATGGATTGACGGATGATGCGTGACGCGGGTGCGTCACGCATTTCTCTTTCGGAGGGCAGACTACTATGAAGGTGGAATTTTTGGAGGCCGGGCAGATCGTCTCCGTCCACGGCATCCGTGGGGAGGTCAAGGTCCTGCCCTGGGCCGACGGGCCGGAATTTCTCACCGCTTTCTCTCGGGTCCGGGTGGGCGGAGCGGAATACGCCGTGGAAAAATGCCGGGTGCAGAAAACCTGCGACCTGCTAAAGCTCAAGGGCGTGGACACCGTGGAGGCCGCCCAGGCCCTCCGGGGCAAAACGGTGGAGGTCTACCGGGCCGACGCCTCCCAGGAGGATGTGTTCGTGGCGGAACTGACCGGCATGGAGGTCTACGCCGCCGGAACCAGGATCGGCGTTTTGGAGGAGGTGCTGGACTACCCCGGCAACAAGGTCTATGCCGTCCGGGGGGAAAAGCGCTATCTGATCCCGGCCGTGAAGGCGTTTGTGCTGTCTACCGACGTGGAGGGCAACCGGATGGAAGTCCGGCTGATCGAAGGGATGGAAGACCATGCGGATTGACATTTTGACCCTTTTCCCCGACTCGGTAGCCGACGTGCTGGCGGACAGCATCATCGGGCGGGCCCAGGAGCGGGGCATTCTGCGGATCGAGACCTGGCAGATCCGGGACTACACCGCCAGCCGCCAGATGCAGGTGGACGACTATCCCTACGGCGGCGGCCGGGGGGCCATTATGCAGGCCGATCCCCTGTACCGCTGCTGGGAGGCGGTGTGCGACGAGGCCGGCGGGCCGGTCCATACGGTGTACCTCTCCCCCTGCGGCCACACCTTCACCCAGGCCGACGCCATCCGGCTGAGCAAGCTGAACAATCTGGCGCTGGTCTGCGGCCACTATGAGGGCATCGATCAGCGGTTTATCGACGAGTGCGTGGACGAGGAGATCTCCCTGGGGGATTTTGTCCTGACCGGCGGGGAAATCGCCGCCATGGCAGTGGCGGACGCGGTGTGCCGCATGGTACCCGGGGTCCTGTCGGACCCGGAATGCTTCCAGGAGGAAAGCCACTACGCCGGGCTCCTGGAATATCCCCAGTACACCCGCCCGGCGATTTGGCACGGCCGGGCGGTCCCACAGATCCTGCTCTCTGGGGACCACGCCAAAGTGGCCCGCTGGCGGCGGAAGGAGTCTCTCCGCCGGACCCAGGTCCGGCGGCCCGATATGTACGAACGATTGGATCTCAGCGGCAAGGAGGATCAAAAGCTGCTGCGGGAAATGGAGGAGGAATATGGAAAATCTGGAAACGCTGAAACAGTGGATCAAGGAGAGTAATCGAATCGTCTTTTTCGGCGGGGCGGGGGTCAGCACCGAGTCCGGCATCCCGGACTTTCGGAGCGTAGACGGGTTATACAATCAGAAATTTGAATATCCCCCGGAGGCCATCATCAGCCACAGCTTTTTCCAGCGGAGGCCAGCGTATTTTTACCGCTTCTACCGGGAAAAGATGCTGCCCCTGGGCTTTTCCCCCAATGTGACTCACCTGAAGCTGGCCCAGTGGGAGCGGGAGGGCAAGCTCCTGGCGGTGGTGACCCAGAATATCGACGGTCTGCACCAGAAGGCCGGCTCCAAGAACGTCTATGAGCTTCACGGCAGCGTGCTGCGCAACTACTGCGTCAAATGCGGGAAATTCTACCCCGCCGAGTTCATCCGGGACAGCCAGGACGTTCCCAGGTGCGACTGCGGCGGCATCGTCAAGCCCGACGTGGTCCTCTACGAGGAGCAACTGGACTACGGCACCCTGGAAAAGAGCATCGCGGCCATCCGCCGGGCGGATATGCTGATCGTGGCCGGTACCAGCCTGACGGTGTACCCGGCGGCGGGGCTGCTGCAATACTACCGGGGCAACCGTCTGGTCCTCATCAACCGGGACGCCACCCCCTATGACAGCCAGGCGAATCTGGTACTCCATGAGAGCCTGGGAAAGGTTTTCAGCCAGCTTTGATGTACACAGAACCCCGGCGGCAGCGCCCGGCCAAAAGGCTGGGCGCTGCCGCCGGGGAAGGTTTCGTTTAGGCGTTTTACGGTTCCTGGGGAATCGTGCTGGGGGTATCCACCGGATCTGTCCGCTTGGCTACCACCACCAGACGGCCGTTTTCCTGAGAATACTCGCAGGTGGACAGGGTGATGAGCTTGTCGCCATACTGGGCGGAGACGCCGGTTTCGTAAAGGGCCATGTCCTTGATATCCGCCACGAATTGGTTAAAGTCCGCCGCGCTCTCCGCCCGGACAAACATATGGAAGGGATAGCCGATCCCATAGTAGCCGGAGGTAAGGAACACGGCGATGATCTGATACTCGTATTTCTCCGTCAGGGTCTGGAACACAAAGGTCTGGTTCTCTTCCCAAAAATCCTTGCTCCGGTATTGGAGAAGTCCGGCGAACATGGAGCCGTCCCGCATATTGTGGCCGTAGATCACCACGTTGTCCGTAGGCTCAAAGACGTCGCAGTCCTCCTTGATGTACAACGTGCCGTGATCGCTGTATTCCTTCTGGAAGTTGGCGTGGAGATAGTAATCCTTCTCCTCGGGATGGTGCATCACCGGATAATCGATGATGATATCCTCGCTGTCCGGGAAGCTCAGCCATCCGACCAGGTCTTCGTTCTGGCGGTACATCTCCTGCAGCTCCTGAGCGATGACGCCGGTAAGCCGCTGGCAGAAGGCGGCGCCGTCCGAGCCCTTGACATAGACGATATATTCTCCCCCGCCCAGGTCATAGGACGCCAGCACCTCCCCCTCCACCGGCAGGCCGGAGGCATTCCGCAGCCTGGCGGGATAGGGAGAATCCGTGGAACCGACTCCGCCCACCTGCCAAGGCTGATTCACGTCCGCGCGGAATAAGTGGATGATCACCGGGTCCCACTCGGCATCGGCCTGATCGGTGACGCTGTGGTCATAGGTTACGGTGCGTAAAAGGGTAAAAACGCAGTGGCGAATATAAAAATCATCCTCCGTCCAGTCGGGATACCAGCCGGTGGCGATCTGCTGCCGCACCGCCACATCGGTGGAGATGGGGTCAAAAGCCAAAAGCTCCACTTGGAAGGACAGTACCCCCGGCTCCGTCTTTAGAAGCTCCACCTGGCTCATTGCCGCCTCCCGGGCGGACTGGAGCTCCTGATCGGTAAAGGGATAGATGCGAATCTCCTCCGGCTCCCGAATCACCTGGAAATCCGGCCCCACGGTCATGCCGGTTGGCCTGCTCTCGGTCGGTTCGGCTTGGGTGGGCGCGGCGGTGGCGCTGGTGGGCGGCGCGGACGTAGGCGTGGGATTTTGAACGCAGCCTGTCAGCAGGAGCGCCGCCAGAACAAAAGCAAGAATACGAAGCGTGAGATTCTTCATAGGAATCCCTCCTCTTTTTTTAATAAGGGTTGCGATACAGGCAGTCAGGTGTTTTCAGAACGGGCGGGCCTCTCCGCGGCCATCCTCCGGTCGCTGGGGAAGGCGCGGAAGAAAACTTACGCCCGCATGTTTTGGATCATCGCGTCCAAAGCGTCGATCTCCTCCGCAGTCAGCCGCTTGCGGGAGACGAAAGCCGCCATAAAAGCCGGCAGCGAGCCCTGAAAGGTCTCGTCCACAAACCGCTCGCTCTGCCGGGCGTAAAACTCCTCCCGGGAGATCAGGCTGGTCACCGTGCCCCCCTGGTTCTGGAATATTCCCCGCTGGCACAGCCGCTTGAGGACCGTGTAGGTCGTGGTGCGCTTCCAGGAGAGGGTCTTTTCCGCCTGGGCTACCAGGGCGGAGGTGGAAACCGGCTCCCCGTTCCAAATCATATCCGCAAACCGGGACTCGACGGCGCCCAGCCGCATGGGTTCCATAGGGCCTCCCCCTTTCTGTCTACTTTCAGTAGACTTTCATCCCTAGTCTACTACCTGTCGAGCGATTTGTCAAGGGGAATTCTGGGGTTCACAATATGTTTACAGCTCTTTTTCCCTTTTGCTTGACAAGGCGGTTACAAAGTGTTACAATTAAACCGATCACTTCCAAAAGGAGGGGTTTCTGTGAAGCATCAAAAGGCCATGATCGCGCTGGCTCTCGCCGCCGTCATGGTTTTTACCCTTTGCCCCACCGCGCCGCTGGCCCACGCCCAGACCTCCGGAGAGATTCGGGAACAAATCAATGCCCTGGAAGAGGAGCAGCAGGCGATTGGGGAGGAAATGGCCGCTCTGGAACAGCAGATGTCCGACAATTTAGCGGGTATGCAGGATATTGTCGAGCAGAAAAACCGGATCGACCAGCAGATCTTTCTGCTCAACAGCGAAATCGATAACATCAACCAGCAGCTTGCCGCCTATGCGGTGCTGATCGCGGACAAGGAGGCGGAGCTGGAGGAGGCCGAGGCCCGTCTGGAGGAGCTCAACGAAAAGAACCGGGAGCGGATCCGGGCCATGGAGGAAAACGGGACCCTGTCCTACTGGTCGGTGCTGTTCAAGGCCAACAGCTTTTCGGACTTTCTGGACCGGCTGAACATGATCGAGGAGATCGCCGCCGCGGATCAGCGGCGTCTGGAGGTCCTCCGGGAAGCGGCGGAACAGGTGGACGCCTCCCGTGCCGAGCTGGAGGAAGAACGGGAGAATTTGCAGACGGTTCGGGTCCAGCTCACCGCTACCCAGACCACGCTGGCCGACAAACGGGTGGAGGCCGACGCCCTGCTGCTGCAAATGCAGGCCCAGGGAGAGGAATACCGCCGGTACATGGAGGAGAGCGTTGCCCGGGAAAACGATGTTTCCGAACGGCTCCGGGATTTAAAGATCGCCTATGACGAGGCCGCCTTTTTGGAGTGGCTGGCGACCTCCCAGCCCCCCTCCACCGAAGCGACCTCCGCGCCCAATCAATCCGGGCAGAGCGAGGATCCGGGGGATTCGGATAACGAGGGAAATTCCGGAGACGACCCAGGCAGCGCCGGCTACGTCGGCGGCGGGGACTGGCTCTATCCCCTGCCCTTTGTCGCCGCCGTAAACGACACCTTTGGCTGGCGGGACGCCCATCCGGTCTATGGCGACGCCCGGATGCACTACGGCGTGGATCTGGACGCCCCCATCGGCACTCCAGTATACGCCAGCCGCAGCGGACTGGTGTATTACACCGACTATGAGGAGGGCGGCGCCGGGAACTACGTCATGCTGGAGCATGGAAACGGCTACCGCTCCGTGTATATGCACCTTTCCTACTATATCGTGTCCATGGGCGAGTACGTCACCGCCGGGCAGATCATCGGCTACTCCGGCGCCACCGGCGGCGTCACCGGCCCGCACCTCCACTTCGGCATCATGGTGGATGGGGAGTATGTCAACCCCATGCCCTACATTACTTAACAAAGCGCCTCCGGTGCGGGAATTTCTTCCCACGCCGGAGGCGCTTTTACATCATCAAATAGAGCAGAAGGGTCATCAAAGCATTTCCCCGCTGGTCCGGGTTGTCTCCGGCAATGAGCAGCAGAAGCAGGACCACCATTAAATCTCCCGTGTCGAAATCCGCCGGCAAAAGCTGGCGAAGAAAGCCGTCTACACTCTGGGAAGCCGGACGGCGGGGAGTCTGGTTCTGCTGCTCCCGCTGCGGCGGCTGGCTCCGGGCCGTGGGCCGCTCCTGGGAAGGTGCGGCGGTTTCCCGCCGGTCATGAGCCTCCCGGTCCGGCTGGGGCGCAGGTGCGTCCCCTTCCCGGGCAGTCTGCTGGGGCGGCGGGGCTGCGGGGATCACCGGCTCCTGGACCCGCTGCCGGCGGTAGGAGCCATCAGGCTGGGGAAGATAGCGGTTGTACATCCTCCTCACCTCCCTCTGGGCAGCAGGCCCTGGCCTCCGGCGGAGGCCATCTGCGCCATTTTTGCCGCCCGCATGGCCCGCTCCAGCTTTTCCAGCCGGCCCTGGCTCAGAAAGGGGCGCAGCGCCTTTAAAAGCGCCTGCTGCTCCTGATCGATGCTCCCGCCCCGGAACAGACCCGCCATTTTTTGCAGCATGCCCAGATCCGGAAGATCGGGAACCGGCTGTTGGGACGGGGGCGGGCTCTTGGCGGGCTGGGACGGGGGTGGGGACGGACTGTTGCCCTCCCCCATCTGGGATTGCAGGCTCTGGGCCATGGCCATCAGCTGTCCCATCATCTGCGGATCCTTCAGGACCGCGCCCAACTGCTTTTCCAGATCATCCATTGGATCCCCTCCGCAGCTTTTCCGCCAGCGCCTTCGCCTCCGGGGACGCCATCAGCCCGGATAGGATCTGACTGGCCTGCTGGAAATTGCCCCGTTCCGCCTGCTCCATGACCTGGCGCAGGCCCTCCGGGTCTCCCTGCTGGAGCAACGCAAGGAGCTTCTGCGCCTCACCGCTCCGGGCAAGCCTCTTGGCATCCTCCAGAGTCGGCCCCTGGTTCCCGTCTTTCATCGGAACGCCTCCTCTTTCCATTCTGCTCCTATCCTATGCGCCTGGGCAGGGATATGTGCCAGCAAAAACGGGAGGCTGCCCGCCTCCCGCTTCTTATCGCTGTTTGACGCTGGTGCCCATCACGTCGGAGATCTCCGAAACCGTGATGAACGCCCGCCGGTCGATCTCCATCACCAGGCTCTTGAGCTTGGGGATCTGGAACCGGTTCACCACAAAGTAGATCACGCACTTGTCCTCCCGGGAGTAGTACCCCCGGGCGTTGATTTGGGTAATGCCCCGGCCAAACTCCTCCGAGATGGCCTTGCAGATCTCCTCCTGGCGGGTGGTGACGATCATCACCGATTTGGCCTTGTCCCAGCCCTCTACGATAAAGTCCACCGTCTTGTTCCCCACCGTGTAGGTGATAATGGAGTACAATGGCAGAATCCAGCTGGAAAACACAACGCCGATGGTCAAATAAAGGAACACATTGTAGATCATCACGAAGGTCCCCACGGTAAGACCCAGGCCCTTGGCGAAGATCACCGCCAGCACCTCCATGCCGTCGATGGCCCCGCCGAACCGAATGGTAAGGCCGCTGCCCGCACCGGAGATCAGGCCGCCAAAGATGGCGCACAGCAGCAGATCCTGCCCGGCAAAGGGGGAGGCGGTGGAGACATCCACCGGCAGCACATTGGTAATAAGGTAGGACGCCAGGGAGTATACCGCCACCGCCCACAGAGAGTAAAGGGTGAACAGCAGCCCCTGCTTTTTCATGCCGAAAATGAACAGCGGAATGTTCAGCAGCAGGAGGAACAGCGACAGGGTGTATTCCGGCGGGGTCAGTTGCCAGAGGAGCATCGAGGTGCCGGAAATGCCGGAGTCGTAGAGGTTCACGGGCGCCAGAAACATCACCACGCCCACGGCGTTGATAGCCCCCGCCAACGTCAGGACCAGCAGATTCCGCAAGCGGAACTTTTTTAGCTCCTTGACCTTGATCAGCTTGCCGAGTTTCCGGAGGGAATCCCCCGCCCGGCGTCCGAAATCAGAAAGGACGGTTTTTGTTTTTTCCAAAAAAGCGGTTTTCTTCACGCCGTTCCTCCTAAAGCCATCCGGCGTCCTCGGTCTCCGCCCGGCGCTGCCGCCGGAGCAGGGACAGCACGGCCTCCCGGGGATCCGCGTTCTCGTACAGCACCGCATAGGCCGCCTGGCAGATGGGCATGGCCACGCCCTGGCGGCGGCTCAGCTCCCAGGCGGAACGGGCGGCATAGTAGCCCTCCACCACCGCGCCGATCTCCTCCACGGCCTGTTTGGGGGTCTTCCCCTGGCCAATCAGGATCCCGGCCCGGCGGTTCCGGGAGTGCATGGAGGTGCAGGTAACGATCAGGTCCCCTACCCCAGCCAGGCCGGCGAAGGTCTCCCGGCAGGCCCCCATGCTCACCCCCAGCCGGGCGATCTCCGTCAGGCCCCGGGTCATCAGCATGGCCTTGGTATTGTCTCCATAGCCCAGGCCATCGGAGACCCCGGCGCACAGGGCAATCACGTTTTTCAGAGCGCCTCCCAGCTCCGCGCCCACAATGTCCGGGCTGGTATAGATCCGGAAGGCGTCGGACATCAGGGCGTCCTGGGCAAATTCCGCCAGCTCCCGGTGGGCGCTGGCCGCCAAGCAGCCCGTGGGAATGCCCCGGGCAACCTCCTCGGCATGGCTGGGGCCGGTGAGGGCCGTCACCGGGCGGTGGGTCTCCTGCTCCACCACCTGGCTCATCCGCAGCAGGGTTCCCGGCTCGATGCCCTTTGTCACGGAGATCAGCACCGCGTCTTCCCGCAGGTATGGCGCGATCCGGGCGCAAATCTGCCGCAGCGGAAAGGAGGGGCTGGCGATGATTACCAGCTCCCGGTCGGAAAGCTGTTCCTCCTGGGCGGTGATCTCCAGCTCCGGCGGGAGGAGGACGCCGGGCAAGCGGTTATTCTCCCGGCTCACGGTCATCCGCTCCGCTTTTTGGGGATCGTGGGACCAGAGCAGGGTGTCGTGCCCGTTATACAGCAGCCGCAGGGCAAGAGCTGTGCCCCAGCCGCCGCTGCCTACCACGGCAGCTCTCATGACTTGCCCTCCTTATGGAACAGGGAGGTCTTTTTCTCCTCCCCCTTCACCAGGCGCTTCAGGTTCTCCCGGTGCATGAACAGGGCCAGCAGGCCCATGAAAATGCCGCCGGCCAGGACCCAGGGCCGGTCGTGGTGCAGCCAGATGAAACCGGCAATGAACCCCGCCGCCCCCGCCACCGAGCTTAGAGAGACCAGCCCGGTGGTGAAATAGAACAGGGCGAACAGCGCCAGCAGCATGAGCCCGATCCGCCAGTCGGTGACCATGGCGGCGGCGAAGCCGCAGACAATGCCCTTGCCGCCTTTAAAGCCCAGCAGGGCCGGAAAATCATGGCCCAGGGACACCGCCACCGCGCCCAGCATCCGGCCCTCCAGCTCCAGGCCGTAGGGCGCCAGCAGCAGTCCTCCCAGCAGACAGGCCAGCACCGCCTTGCCCCCGTCCACCACCAGCACCAAGGCCGTGCCCCAGCCGCCGTAGTTCCGGGCAAAGTTGGTCAGGCCGGCGTTGCCGCTGCCGTGGGCACGGACATCCTCGTGGACCATCAGATGGGAGATATTCACCGCGCCGTTGAGATTCCCCAGAAAATAGGCGCACAGCGCCCCGATCAGGATCGGATACCACATGGACTATTCCTCCTTGTCGCCCTTTTGGCGGATGGTGATACGGATGGGCGTTCCCTCCAGCCCGAAAACGGAGCGGATCTGATTTTCCAGATACCGCTGGTAGGAAAAGTGGAACAGCCGGGCATCGTTGCAGAAAATGACGAAATGGGGGGGCTTGGTCCCCGCCTGGGTCATATAGTAGATCTTCAGGCGGCGGCCCTTGTCGGTAGGCGGCTGCACCCGGGCGGTGGCCTCCGCCAGCACCGTGTTCAGGGCGCCGGTGGTAATGCGGCTGTTATTCTGCGCGTACACAGACTGGATCAGGGGAAACAGCTTTTCCACCCGCTGGCCCGTCAGGGCGGAGAGAAACAGCACCGGGGCATAGGTCATATAGCTCAGGCCTTGGCGCACCGCCGCCTCCTGATCCCGCATGGTGTTGGTCTGCTTGTCCTCCACCGCGTCCCACTTATTGACCACGATGATGGCGGCCTTCCCCGCCTCGTGGACCAGGCCGGCGATTTTGGTGTCCTGCTCGGTGACGCCGTCCCCGGCGTCGATGAGGATCAGGCACACGTCCGCCCGGTCGATGGCGCTGATGGCCCGCATATTGGAATAGCGCTCGATGGCGTCGTCGATCTTACTCTTCCGGCGCATGCCGGCCGTGTCAATAAAGCGGTAGCGGCCCGTTTCGTTTTCAAACTCGCTGTCAATGGCGTCCCGGGTGGTACCCGCCACGTTGGAAACGATGACCCGCTCCTCCCCCAAGATCCGGTTCAGGAGGCTGGACTTGCCCACGTTGGGCTTGCCCACGATGGCCACCTGGATCACCGGGGAAGTCTCCTCCGATTCCTCCTCCCGGGGAAACTGCTCCAGGCACCAGTCCAGCAGATCGCCGGTCCCGTGGCCGTGGAGGGCGGAGATCTCAAACAGGTCCCCGAATCCCAGGTCGTAGAACTCATACACCGCCGGGTCCGTGGGGCCAACGGCGTCGCATTTGTTTACCGCCACCGCCACCGGCTTTCCCGAGCGGCGGAGCAGCGCCGCCACGTCCCGGTCGGCGGCGGTGACGCCCGCCCGCACGTCCGTGACCAGAACCACGCAGTCCGCCAGCTCGATGCCGATCTCCGCCTGGCGGCGCATAAATTTCAGCATCTCGCTGTCCGTTCCCGGCTCAATACCCCCGGTGTCCACCAGGGCAAAGGTCTTTCCGCACCACTCGCAGTCGGCGTAGATCCGGTCCCGGGTGACGCCCGGGGTATCCTCCACAATGGACACCCGGCGGCCGGTGAGCTTGTTAAACAGCATGGATTTTCCCACATTGGGCCGGCCGACAATGGCGACCAACGGTTTTGCCATGAAGATCCTCCTATTTATTCAGCGTGTTCGTATCGTCCCTTGAGGGACTTGGGACGGTATCGCAAAAATACCGCTCCCATGAAAATCGCGGCGCACAGGGCGCTGATCTTCCAGCCCAGGGAGAACGCGTCGTTGCGGTAGGTGAAAACCACCGTGTGATCTCCCTCCGTGATGGGCACGCCGCACATGGCGCCGCCCACCAGCACCGTGGAGACCTCCGCGCCGTCCACGGTCACATGCCAGTTCCCGTCCTGGGGGATCGAGGTGTAGAGCAGCCCGTCCCGGTCGCAGCGGATGGAGCCGGCCAGCCGGGTGGTCTGGAAGGAAGTGAGCTCCAGAGGGCATGCGGAGAGCACCTCATAGGCCTGCCGGAATATCTCCTCATTCAGGATTCCCGCCCGGAGATTGATGGTGCCGTTCTCCTGGGCATCACAGTTGAAGCGCACCTGCACCGTGTCCCCAGGCGACACCTGGCTGACCGCCAACATCTGGGGAAGGCTGTAAGATTCGCTGTACAGCTCCGCTCCGTTCAGCCAGAAGGAGAAGTTTTTGCTCTTGGAAAGATCCAAAAAGACGCAGAGCAGCCCCTCCCGGTCCACCTGATACTCATAGGTCACGGTAGCGGAAGTTTCCTCCGTTTCGTAGGCGCAATAGTTGCCGGACTGGTTGGTGATGGTGGCGGTGTCCGAGAAAAACAGCTGGGTATTGGTGCCCGGCCGGTCCCAGACATCCCCGGTGATGCCGGAGGCGGCCCGCAGCAGCTCATTTTGCAGGGTGAACCGGTCCTCCTGGGTGGAAAATTGGACGTTGGACAGCTGGGTATCCGCCAGAAAACCCAGCGGCAGGTAGGCATTGTTTTCCAGCAGATAGACGTTGCCGTAGTGGTGGACCTCGTCAAAATAGTTGTTTTCCTCCACCCTGCCGTCCCGCTCCAGCATATATTTGAGCCCCAAAAACAGGTTCGCCACCGGAGAGGACTCCTCAAAGCAGTACCGGTTATAGGTGTTCCTTGCCCCGTAGCCCAGGGCCTGCATAAACAGCGTCACCTTGACGTTGGCGGAGCTGGTGAAGGTGGAAACGCCGTTGTACCCGTTGAGGGCCCCGTCGTTGAGGGTCTGGGAATGGGTGACCTCCGCCCGGTAAAAGAGGTTATCCTGCTCCCGCTCCTTCATATAGCGGATCATAGAGGCGGCGTACTCCTTCCCGCTGGGGTAATTGGAAACGCCGACGCCCGGAAAATAAACTCCGAAGTTCACCAGATTGGCCACCAGCTCCAGGGCGAACAGGCCCAGAAGCAGCTGCCCGGACAACTCCCGGCGGCGGATCCGGTCCGCCAGGTGGGCCTGGCGCTCCTCCGGCTCGGCGTCCCGGCGGATGGGACTGTTGTGGTTCCCGTAGACAACGATGGCCAAATACAAAAACAGAAACGCCAGGTTGTAGATCAGGAACACCGGGTCGCTCCGCTGGTTGGAGCAGGCCAGCACCGCCAGCGTCAGGGACAACCCCAGGAAATACTGCCAGAGCTGGAACACCCGCCGCATCAGGTAAGCCCGATAGGCCATGTACAACAGTACAAAGCTGAACAGGAAGCTGAACCGGTAAGGGATCATATTGGTGAAGTGGAAGCCGTGCCAGATATAGTCCAGCTGCCGGATGATGAAGCTGAGCATGAAGAAAATCAGCAGGGCCAGGGCACAGAGCTTGTCCCGCAGCTTGACCCGCTTGGCGGTTAGAAACAGAAATCCAAAGAAGATGGATCCCACGCCGCAGTACAGATTGGGCAGCCCCTCCTTAAAGGTTGGCTCCACACCGCCGGCCATATTCCCCGCCACCTGGCGCATGGCGTCCAGCAGCCCTTTCCAAGTGGCCTCGCTGGCGATGTTCAGCCGAAATCCCTCGGGGAAATTGTTCACCGCCGAGTAGGTGTTTTGCAGCGCCGCCAGAGCCGGAATTTCCAAAATGGCGGTCATGCCGATGGCCAGAACGGAGAAGCAGGCGATCCGAACCAGGTCGGCAAAGAACCGCTTGATCCCCCGAAAACGGCAGATCTCATAGCAGAAGAACAGAAGAAAGACAAAAATGCAGGTGAACAGGCCGATATAATAGTTGGTAAAGATGGAGAGAAACAGGGAAACGGTATAAAGGACGAACTTTTTGTCCCGCAGCAGCGCCACGGTGCCCACCGCCACCACCGGCAGCAGGGCAAAGGTGTCCAGCCACATCACGTTCCACTGGTAGCCCAGGGCCCAGGCGCACAGGGCGTAGAGCCCGCCAAACAGGGAGATGGACAGGTCCTCCCGCCGGAAGGTCTTTTTCAAAAACCAGGCGAAGGCCAGCCCGGCCAGCCCCAGCTTGATGGGCATCAGCATGGCGAAATAGGGCAGCAGCAGGTTCTCCGGCACCAGCACGGAAAGTAAATTCAGAGGCGACGCCAGATAGTAGGAGATCAGCCCCAAATAATCCATCCCCATGCCCACGCTCCAGGTGTAGAACAGCCCCTTGCCGGAGCGCAGCGCGTCCCGGAAGGTAACAAAGAAGGGATAGTACTGGTGGTACATATCGGAATAGAGCATGGAATACCTGCCGAAGGGCACATACTGGCTGAAGATCATCACGCCCAGCATGCCCACGAAGGGAATGCAGAACGCCAGAGCCAGGTAATTCCATTTAATTTTCTTTACACGATCCAGTCGTGGCAGCTTCATAAACCGTTCCTCCGGTCCGCAATAATATAGTATTGTACCACAGTTTGCCGCAACAGTAAAGATATTCCAGAAAAAAATACCGCTCCGGCACGCCGAGCGGCGGCAACCCCCAGCCGGAGCGGCTGGGGGTTCATTTCTAGTCTCGCACGCAAGAATGCTACCGGGCGTGCCCAACAGATGGAACGATTAGCTCCTGTCCCGGTGCGTATTGGCCGCGGCGGCTCGCCGCCCGAAAGAGCGGCAGGTCAATTTCCCTGCTGGGTCTGCCGGGCGGCACGGTACAGTTTGGTCAGCTGGTCTAGAATCAGCGCGCGCATTTCCTCGTCGGCGCTGAGGGTGCGGACATAGGCCAGCAGCCGCTTAGGCTGGGCCAGCTGGTTGGTATAGTCCGCGCCAGCCTCGGTAATCAGGGCGTAAAGGCTGTCAAAAAAGGCGTTGCGCTGCTCCTGGGTCATCCCGGCCAGCCAAGTTTTGATGGTCTTGTCGATAAACTGGGAGTCGGCGGTGGTCTGTTCCGCGCGAACCAGATCCGGCCCCAGCACCTCCCAGGTGTAGGGGTCGTGCTGCATCACCCCGCCGATCTGCCGGCTGCGGATCACGGTGAAGGGCTCGTCGTGCTCCAAAAGCATGCCGATCAGAGAGGATTGGGGAATATAGGTGTGGATCTTGGGCACCATCCGGCGGTAGCCGGGGTTTTTCATCATTTTTTCCGTAAAGCCCGGGCCGTCCTGATTGTAGACCCCGGCGATCCGGTCCTGGACCGCTTCCGTACAGAGGGACGCGGCGTACACCGCCACGTTGCCGCCCTTGGAGTGGCCCGTCAGCCGGAGAACGCCGGGGAAAGACCCCGCCAGGCGCAGAAGATACTTTAGCCCCAGCTCCTGAGCCGGTATCGCGTCCTGGAAGCACATATTGAAGTCTTCCTTCCAGCCCACCAGGGAGTGATCCGTCCCCCGGAAGGCCGCGAAGGCGCTGCCGTCCCCCAAAATGGCGGTGAGGGCGGCAAACTGGGTCTGCTCCCGGGGCAGCAGCACATCCTGGTAGAAGGTCAGCTCCGCGTCGGCAAACCGGGGCGACTCCGCCAGGGCCCGCAGAAGCGGAAGATCGGACTTGACCCGAATCCGCCCTTGGATGTCGGAGGCCTCCAGCAGCCGGGGAACCGCCTCCCCCAGGGGGATCCCATCCCCCGGTTCCTGGGGCAAAAAATCTGTGAAGTTTACATAACTTAGTGTAGAAAAGATCAGCGCATCCACCGGGTTGACGCCTATTTTGGAAAAGGGCACGTCCCCCCGCCAGCGGAGATAATCCAGTATATCGGCCATGGTCCCGCCTCCTAAAAAACGCGCCGCCCTGCCGGACGGCGCGAAAAATCAGTCCTCCTGCCCTTCCCGATCGTCCATGGATTCCAGGGCATCCACAGGTGTGATCATTCCCGCCAGACGGGCCCGGCGCTTGTCCTTCATGATCTCCACCTGCTTGTGGAGCAGCTCCTTAAAGGCCATGGGGTCCTTGACGTTTTTCAGCACCAGGGTGGGCTGGGTCTTGTCCGAGGACATGACCGTAACGGTGCCCACGCCGAACATCCGCTGCCAAAGGCTGCGGCTGGTGGTAACGTCCCGGACCCGGTAGAGCAGAACTTCCTCATCCTTCAGATTCAGGAACCCCTGGCTCATAAACAGCCGATCCTCCGACAGGGCGTAACGGGTAAAGCTCAGGGGCATTCCCATAAAACGCTTCCGGTCCGACCACAGATAGGTTTGCTCCATGACGGCAGCCTCCTTCTATATATTTAATGTATATATATTACAACGCTCCGCCTGAAATGTCAAGAATAAACCGGCGCGGCGCCCCGCTCTCGGGACGCCGCGGCTTTCACGTTACAAAATCAGGCAGATCAGGCCCGTGGCCCCCTCGTTGACGATCCGGGTCAGGCTCCCCCGGAACTTGGCCCGGACATCCTCCGGGGTCCGCACCAGCTTGGTATTCAGCCCCTCCTGGATCAGCTCATAGACGGATTTCCCGAAAATATTGCTCTGCCACAGCTTTTCCGGGTCCTCCCCGGAGAGGAAGGCGATCAGATCCTTGGACTGCTTTTCGTCCCCCACCATGGGGCTGATCTCCGTGTCGATATCCACCCGGAGCATATGGATGGAGGGGGCGCCGGCCTTCAGCTTGACGCCGAAGGCGCCGCCCTTCCGGACGATCTCCGGGGTCTCCAGGGTCATCTCCTCGGCGGTGGGCATGACGATCCCGTAGCCCGTGGCCTTCACCGCCGCCAGAGCGTCGGAAATCTTGTCGTACTCCCGCTTCACTTGCGACAGCTCCGCCAGCAGGGAGATCAGCTGCCCGTCGTTCTGGATGGGGACCCCGGCCTTGGCGGTCAGAATGTCATAGAACAGCTTCTCCGGGAATCCCAGGGCGCAGGAGACGGTACCGGTGGCCAAATCCACCTCCCGGATGGAGAAATCCAGGACCTGCTCCATCTCCTTGAGCTTCATCAGGCTCGCCTCCGCCTGGCCCAGCGTGGCGATCTCCCCCGCCCGCTGGAGCAGGGCCTCGTACAGCGCGGCCTTCACCGGGTGCTCCGGCTCCAAAACATCCATCCACCTGGGCATATACACCCGCAGCTCCCGCATGGGGAAGGCATAGAGCAGCGCCCGCAGCAGCTGATTGATGACCCCCACATCCATGGCCTGGCAGTCCGCCGTCATCACCGGCACGCCCCAGGTCTCCGCCAGGGAGCGGCGCACCTGCCGGGCATCTTCGGACTGGGGCGTGCGGGAATTGACCACCACCAGGAAGGGCTTTCCCGTAGCGGTCATGTCCCGGATCGCCCGCTCCTCCGCCTCCAGATAGTCCTCCCGGGGAATGTCCGTAATGGAGCCGTCGGTGGTCACCAGAATGCCCACGGAGCAGTGGTCCTCCATCACCTTTTTGGTGCCCAGCTCCGCCGCCTGGGTCATGGGAATCTCCTGGTCGAACCAGGGGGTGGTGACCATCCGGGGCACGCCGTTTTCCTCGGCTCCCACCGCGCCGGACACCATGTAGCCCACGGAGTCGATCATCCGAACGGACAGCCGGGCGGTGCCGTCGGGGCAGATCTCCACCGCCTCCTCCGGCACGAATTTGGGCTCCGAGGTCATGATGGTCTTGCCGGAGCCGCTCTGGGGCAGCTCATCCCGGGCCCGCTCCTTCCGGTAGGGGTCGTCGATGTTGGGAATCACCAGTTCCTCCATGACCCGCTTGATGAAGGTGGACTTGCCGGTACGCACAGGGCCCACCACGCCGATATAGATATTGCCGCCGGTGCGGGCGGCAATATCCTGGTAAATGTTTTCCATAGCCAGCCTCCTTAATCCGGCAGGAGGCCCGCTCCTGCCACGGTCTACCCAATGGTATGTCCCAGGCAGGGCAAACATTCCTTCCGTCAGAGGCTTTCCCACATTTTTACGCCCCAGGTCATCAGCAGCCGGTAAAAGCCCAGGCTCAACAGGGCGTAGACCCCGCAGCACAGCGCCAGGTAGACCGTGGGGTTTAAAAAGGACAGCCAGAGGCCGTAGATCAGCCCCAGTACCAGGGGCAGGCCCATCATCCCAAACATATTCACCAGCACCGCCACGGACTGCTTGCAGGGATAGGCTTCGCTGAGATAGTCAAATCGAGCCCAGTGGAGTCCCGCGACCATGCCCAGCAGGCCGCAGAGAGCAGCCCCCAGCCCGGCAGACAGAGCGGCCAGCAGGCAATCCACCGCCGGGCACCGGAAGACGACGCCGAGGACCAGGCCGCAGACGGCGGACAGCGGCGCCGTGAGCAGCACATGGTTTTCCAGCTTCCCCAGCAGCACCTGCCGGGAGGAGACGGGCATGGATTTTAAGATCCACAGGCTCTTTCCCTCCAGAGACACCGAGGGCACGGAGACGCACATGGTGCTGATCCAGAAGGCCAGCACCGCCGCGATGGTCAGGCCAAGGTAGGGCCGGACCATGTCCGCCAGTTCTCCCAGCTCGCTCAGCATCTGCCAAATCCGGCCCTGGAACAGCGCCGCCGCCCCAGTCATCACCACCATCAGCACAATACCCAAGCCCATATTGGAGAAATACACCGGCGTTCCCAAAAACCGGCGCAGCTCCTTGGAGGCGATGGCGCGCCGGGGGGCGTGGACGGTCAGCTTGCTTAGCGCCAGCCGCTTCCGCCGCCGGACGGCGGGGCCCATGGTAACGGTACCCAGGAAGGTGGCGGACAAAAACCACCAGGCCAGCCCAAAAAGAGCGGCGCACACCGCCAGGAACCCCAGCAGATATCCGGCTTCCCCCAGGCTGCCCCGGCCCATGGCGTACAGGGGCCAGGCCCAGGTTCTCAGGGTCCCGGCCAGGGCCTCCCCGCCGGTGGACAGGGCGTCCAGCACCCGGTCGGTCTGGGAAAAGGCGTAATAATAGACCACCAGAAACAGCACCACGTACAAAAGCGATGCAATGGATTTGTTGATTCGCGCCAAAAGCAGGTGCAGCAGCCACCCCAGCAGGCAGGCCGCCACCTGGGCCAGCGCCGTGACGCCCAATAGGATCAGAATTTGGGAGAATAGCGCCCAGGGGCTAAAATGGACCAGGGCTGCGTAGACCGCCATGGCCGGAATCAGAACAATCCCCGCGAAAACCAGATTCATCACCAGCAGCGGCGCCATCCGGGAGAAGAGGATCGCCCGGGGCGGGATGGGCATGGCCAGAAGCCGCTCATTATCCTTGACGTCGTAAAGCTGGCTCTGTGTGGAAAAGACGCTGCCGATCAGAGCCAAGGCCAGAGCCATCAGCCCGGCCAGGGCGAAATACAGCCAGTCCAGTCCCAGGGCGTGGTAGGGCTCCGCCAGGAAGGAAAACAGCAGCACCGAGGCCCCCACCACAGCGGCCCCCAGATAAATGTAGCAGAAGACCAGCAGGGCCGTCATGCCGCCGGAGCGCTTTTTCGTCGTCCGGTTCTGGCGGAACATGGCCGCCATCAGCGCCCGGAACCGGACGTACATCAGCGCCCGGATCATGACTGTCCCTCCAGCTCCAGGAACACCTGCTCCAGAGACGCCTGGCCCCGGACGGCCTCCATCTCCCCGCTGGCAACCAGGCGGCCGTTTTTAATGATCGCCACCTTGTGGCACAGCTTTTCCGCCACCTCCAGCACATGGGTGGAGAAGAAGATGGCTCCGCCCTGTTCACAGTGCCGGTGCATCACGTTTTTCAGCTGGTGGGACGCCACCGGGTCCAGCCCCACAAAAGGCTCGTCCATCAAAATCAGCCGGGGGGCATGGATCAGGGCCGCGATCAGGGCCACCTTCTGCTTCATGCCGTGGGAGCAGTCGGAGATGGGCAGCGTCAGATCGTCGGTCATGCCCAGCATTTCCCCGTACTCTTGGATCCGCCGCTGCCGGTCCGCCTTGGAGACCCCATAGACATCCGCCACGAAGGACAGATACTGAATGCCCGTGAGAAATTCGTAAAGATCCGGGTTGTCCGGCACATAGGCCAGGACCCGCTTGCAGGCGATGGGGTCGGATTTGATGGAGTGGCCGTCCACATAGATCTCCCCCTTGTCAAAGGGCAGGACGCCGCAGGCGGCCTTCAATGTGGTGGTCTTCCCCGCCCCGTTGTGGCCGATAAAGCCGTAAATCTCCCCCGGGGCGATGCGCAGGGTCAAATCGTCCACGGCGGTTTTGGTGCCGTAGGTCTTGGTGAAATGTTCGATGCGGAGCATTTTGGTCCCCTTCCTTTCCTTACTTTTCCTATTTGATATCAATATGATATCAAATAGAGGCTGCCTTGTCAAGAGGAATTTTTCCCGCCCTTCTCCCGGAAAAACTTGAAAAAAGGTTTGACAAATGGCAAAAAAGACAGTATAATAGCTAGGCATGACTTATGGGAGGGGATCGCCGTGATGCTGGAGCTGACCGAAATTCTGGATCGGCCGGGGGCGTCGGTGCCCTTTTCCACAGACGTGGATCTGACAGATCTGGTCTACGGGACCCAAAAGCCCCTTTCCCGGGTCACCGCCCAGGGCGCTGTGCGCAACACCGCCGGGGTGCTGGTGCTGAAAGGCACGGCCCGGGTGGAGATCACCGGGGTTTGCGACCGCTGCGCCGCGGATTTTTCCCGGCAAGTGGATTTTCCCCTGGACGCGGTGCTGTCCGCCGACGCCTCCGACGAGGACGATGAGAACGTCTTCCCTCTGGAGGGGGGCCGCGCCGACCTGGAGGACATTGTCCGCACGACCGTGGTGCTGAATCTGGATCAGCAGCTCCTGTGCCGGCCCGACTGCAAGGGTCTGTGCTTCCGGTGCGGGAAGAATCTCAACCTGGGCCCCTGCGACTGTACGCCGGAGCCCGATCCCCGGATGGCCGCCCTGGCGCGGCTGCTCAAGAAGTAATAAACGGATGCTGTAAAAGCAGTTTGACCAAGGAGGTGTCGATCATGGCTGTTCCCAAGTGTAAAGTGTCCAAGGCCCGCCGCGACAAGCGCCGTGGCTCCAACTGGAAGCTCTCTGCGCCCAGCGTGTCCGTGTGCCCCAAGTGCGGCGCGCCCATTACGCCCCACCGGGCCTGCAAGGCCTGCGGCTACTACAACGGCCGTCAGGTGCTGACCGTAGAGGCGGAGTAACAGCAAAATCCCACGCCGGCAGTGCCGGCGATGCCCGCCGGGCGGGTCGGGGAGTTCTTCCCTGACCCGCCCGGCGGCGTTTTATTGCCGTAAAGGAAGCTCAGCGCGCGAAAGCCCCCGCCATGGCGGGGGCTTTCGCGGTCCTTGTCAAACTGTCAAAAAACGCCGGGGTTTGGCGGCGCAACTTTGTTTCCTTTTTGTTGATTTTGCCCTTGCATTTTGAAATCCGCAGGTCTATAATAGGCAAGGTCAAAATTGGACAGTAATAAGGAAGCGACTTTCCATGAAAAACAGCGGCGGAAAAACCGCCCATCCCTATGTCCCCCGCCGGGCCGCCGCGGTCCCGGTCCCCGTCCGGCATCCCCTTCCCCGCGCGCCCTTTTCCGACCCCTTCCTCAGCCGGGTCCGGCACTTTCTTTCCAAAAACGCGGTGATGGTCATCGCCTTTTTCGCGGCGTTGCTGACCACCCTGGTGGTGCCCATCGACCGGGCGTACCTGGGCTACTTCGATTTCAAGACCCTGACCTGCCTGTTCTGCGTTCTGGCGGTGGTCTGCGCCCTGAAAAATATCAACTTTTTCTATCTTCTGGCCCGGAAGGTAGTGCGGGTCTTCAAAAACGCCCGGATGAGCGTCCTGGCCCTGGTGTACATCACCTTCCTGGGCTCCATGCTCATCGCCAACGACATGGCATTGCTCACCTTCCTGCCCCTGGGGTATCTGGTGCTGTCCACCACCGGCAAGGAAAAGTACATGGCCTTCACCTTCATCATGCAGAACATCGCCGCCAACCTGGGCGGGATGCTCACCCCCTTCGGCAACCCCCAGAATCTGTACCTGTACTCCCATTTCAATATCCCGGATGTGGAGTTTTTGTCCATCATGGCGCCGCCCTTCTTGCTGTCCGTGGCGCTGATCACCGTCTGCTGCTGCCTGTTCGTGAAGCCGGAGGCCCTGGAGATCGGGGACGAGGCCCTGCGCCTGGACCCCAAGCGGACGGCGCTGTATCTGGGTTTGTTCGCCCTGGCCATTGCCATCGTCTTCCGGGGCATCCCCTACTGGATCGGCCTGCTGGTGATCCCGCCGGTGCTGCTGCTGGCCGACCGGAAGGCGCTGAAAATGGTGGACTATCCCCTGCTGCTGACCTTTGTGTTTTTCTTCGTTTTCTCGGGAAATATGGCCCGAATTGGGGCGGTGCGGGACTTTTTCTCCGCTCTGATGAGCAAAAGCACCCTGCTTTTCAGCGCCCTTTCCTGCCAGTTCATCAGCAACGTCCCCTCCGCCATCCTGCTGAGCCAGTTCACCGGCAACTACGCCGAGCTGCTCTGGGGTGTGAACGTGGGCGGCGTGGGGAGCCTGATCGCTTCCCTGGCCAGCCTGATCACCTTCCGGGAGTACGTCCGGCACAATCCCGGCAAGGCGGCGGCCTATATCGGAGAGTTTAGCGCCTTTAACTTTTCCTTCCTGTTCCTTTTGCTGGGATTTTTGTTCCTCATCAAGCTAATATAAACTGCCGCCCTTCCCAATCATGGGAAGGGCGGTATTGCTGGCAGTACCGGGATCGCCGCTTTTTCGGAAAATTGCCCTGTCTTAGCACCACCGGCTTATATTCTTTAATTCCACATTATTCATCGCGTTGACATATAGGTTCAATTCTGATGTTGCTTGCAGGCTCGCAATTCGGCTGTTTAATTCTTCGCCCTCCAATTGCAGATTCTGTACGCCGGACTCGATGCGGCTACAGGACTGAATGATGGAATTGAGTTTTTCATTTGATTCCGTGATCGCGGAGTAGATCACATACTGCGTCTCTTTGATCTTTTCAAGCTGCGAGATAACCACATTGAGTTGAAGGGAAATTCTGTCCAGCCGCACCTCCAACTCCAGTTGATTATACGCGTCTCCCAAGTTGGTAAACCTACCGGCACTGAAATACTCATAAAGAGTCGAAACGGCCGTAAAGCAGCGGTATTTCTCAAAAAGAATATTACGGGCATACAGCTTACTTCGAGTATCTTTCAGTCTGTTATAGCTTCGAAGTACGGCGTCATATTCGTTTTTAATATATGCCAATGCTTTCTTTTCTTTCTGGACACGTATTCTATCATTGGCAAGCGCCAGCTGGTAGTTCCTCTTGTCTAACTCATATAAAGATTTATTTTTTTTAATTTGCTTGTTATGATCTACTATTCCAATTATGATGCCAATAAGAATACCAAGTCCCCCAAAAATGAGTATTAACAAAAACAGCAAACCATAGATAGAAGATGGTAAGATTTCATCGAGGCCAAGAGAAATGATCACTTGTGATACATGTGATTTAAATGATGAGAAAATTAATACACAAAGCACCCAAAGGATGAACGCATAAAAGGCTCCCTCAATGGCACGCAAACAAGCGGGCCCGCATATGTTTTCAAAGAAATCAAACTTAGGCTTTTTAAGTTCCGGTTCAGCAAATCTTTTTGAATATCCCAGCGGAGCCATCCTCTTTTTCAATGCCTGCAGCAATCTTTCGTGGGTATAGCATTCCTTTTCAATCTCCACCATGGTCCCTAAGTATTCTTTGATCTCATTCGGTGTCATTTCTATCCCTCCATAACAAAAAAGTGTGTGGCCCCAAATGAGACCACACACCGAAAAACGCATAGTCCCATTTGTTGCCACACAAATCCTCCACGCCAGCTTTCGCCTTTAAGGTAAGAAGAAAGGACCGCGTTTTTACCGCAGTTATTCTTACCAAAAAAGCGTATACTACTCCCTTGGCGTTGGATATTCGATTTGTGTGGCAAATCCATGGTATCACACTCTTCGCAAAAATGCAAGGAAAAAATGTTTATTAGAGTCTTCAGACAGAAAAAAGGCGCCGATCACTCGGCGTCTTTTTGGCGCAATGTAAAAACCATTGTTCTTATGAGGCCGTCAGCCGGGCGTAGAGCCGCTCCATCAGGTCCCGGAGGGGCCGGAAAAGGGCCAGGGCCATCACAAAATTGCCCGCGCCGTGGATCAGATCGAAGGGAATACCGCTGATCCACCAGGAGACGGCGAAGGCCCACCCGCCGGTGAAGGCATACACCGGCGCGCACAGAAGGCCAAAAAAGATCCCGAAGGCGGCGGACAACAGCGCCCACACCATGGTCGTCCGGCATTTGCGCAGAAAGATGGACGCCACCGCCAGGATCAGCCAGATATACAGATAGTTGATGGACCAGAGCTGGATGGGATAGACCACCAGCTCCAGGCAGACATAGGTATAGACCGGCAGCAGGGCCTTCCAGCCGAAGGTGACGGCAAAGAGCATGACAAAAAGCGACACCGGCTCCACATTGGGGATCCCCGCCATCAGGAGCTTGCCCAAAAAGCAGAACACCCCCATGAAGGCGAACAGCACCAGCTCTTTCAGGGTGATTTTCCCCCGTCCGGCGCTCATTTGGTGTACTCGAACCGGAAAACGTCCCCGTCCTGAATGGGGGTGGTGTCCGCGCCGGAGGTGGCGTACTCGCCGTTCTGGTAGAGGGCCCAGTAGGCCCCGTCGTCTTCATAGACCGCGTCCTCGCCGTCCACGGTGAGGATATACAGCCCGTACTCCCCCTCCTCGCCCTGCACCAGGCCCTCAGAGAGGATCACCTCGCCCAGGTATTCGGCGGTGGTGGTATAGGTAAAGCTTTTGGTGCTTCCGTCGCCGTGGAGGACCTCCACAGTGATGGTCTTTGTGCCCGGGTCGGTCTGGGGCCGGTTGGCATACCAGATTCCCGCCAGAATGCCCGCCAGGACCAGCAGCGCAGCGGCGGCAATGAGAATCGTTTTCTTGTTGTTCATTGGAACTTCTCCTTTTTCTTTTGTACAGTCCTATTGTACATCCAAAAGCGGGACTTGTAAACCGTTTTTTCCGCTTTCCGGCCCCAGCAGGAGCCGGGCAGGCTCCCGGTTCCGGACGGCGTTCACAAAATCCTGAATGGAATTGAGGGGGCGGGCAAAGGCCATGCCCCCAAGCAAGGGGTCGGCGGTGTGGATGTCCGAGCCCGCCGTCACCGGAAGGCAAAAGGAGCGGGCATAGTCCAGGGCCCGGCGGTTCTGCTCCCAGGGCTGGGCCCGGTTGACCCCCTCCACCCCGTCGCAGTCGTGGGGGTACAGGTGGATACCTTTGAGGTAGGGCCGCTCCCGGAAGGGGTGGGCCTGGATAACCAGGCCCCCAGCGGCGGACACCGCCCGGTACTGCTCCTCCGGCGTCCAGGTGATCATCTCCGGGTGGGCCAGGAGAAAGGCTTTATCCAGCCCATAGATCAAAAATTCCGCGCCGCCGTAATTCTCCTCCCATCCGAAGAACACCCGCAGACCGATGCGTTCCCCCTCCGCCCGGGCGTTTTCATAGCCCCGGCAGAAGGCGTCCACATAGCCTGCCCAGGGAAGGTCCCGGCTGGGGCGGGAGTTGCCCCGGAAGAAGTGGTCCGTGACGATGATGGCGTCGTAGCCCTCCGCCATCCGGGCCCGGACCTGCTCCGCGCCGGTGGCCCGGCCGCAGGCGCTGCCCTCCAAAGTGTGCAAATGGGTCTCGATCAGAAATTCTCTCGGATTTTTCGTCAGACGTGCCATAGCCGCGCCTCCCATTTTTTGGATCTATCGGATCCGGTTTTTTCAACCCACTGCTAGTGTGCGGTGGGAAAATGTTGATAAATATCCCATTGTGGGTAACTGAAACCCCGAAAAGGCGCGGCTTTCCTTTCATGGGGAAGTGCGCCCCATGAGAATACAGCCTCCGGCTTCCGCCGGAGGCTGTATTTTGGAGGTACCGCCCAGATTTGAACTGGGGAATGAAGGTTTTGCAGACCTTTGCCTTACCACTTGGCCACGGTACCATATTTTAGATGTAACGGGGAACCTGCTGGTTCCCCGTCGCCCTTTGTTGGAGCGGGTGACGAGGCTCGAACTCGCTACCTCCACCTTGGCAAGGTGGCGCTCTACCGGATGAGCTACACCCGCGTTTTGGTGCCTCCGGTCGGAATCGAACCAACGACACGGGGATTTTCAGTCCCCTGCTCTACCTACTGAGCTACAGAGGCATATGGGCAGAGCTAAAAGCTCTGCACCAACGCAATTTTATTTGGCGACCCGGAACGGACTCGAACCGTCGACCTCCAGCGTGACAGGCTGGCGTGCTAACCGACTGCACCACCGGGCCGTATGATGGTGGGAACAACAGGGCTCGAACCTGTGACCCCATGCTTGTAAGGCATGTGCTCTCCCAGCTGAGCTATGCTCCCCTACCCGCCGGGAAGCAATTGGCCTCTCAGCGACGGGTTTTATTATACACAGGCAAGGGCTTTTTGTCAAGCACTTTTTTCGATTTTGCCCCTTGGTTTTTTCGGCAATTTTCTACGCCCGCTCCAGCAGCTCCCGCAGGTCCGAGGGGGTAAAGCTGTACACCGTGTCGCAGAATTGGCACTCCACCGGAAAGGTCTTCCCCTCACCCGCGATCTCGGTCAGCTCCTCCCGGCCCAGGCTCAGCAGGGCCGCGCTGACCCGCTCCCGGGAGCAATAGCACTTGTAGCACACCGGGGTCGTCTCCAAAAACGCCACCCCCAGCTCGCCGCAGACGGCTCCCAGAATATCCTCCGGGGTCATACCCGCCTCCAGCATGGCGGTGACCGCCCCAGAGCGCTGGATCCCCCGCTCCAGGGCCTGGATGGTCTCCTCCGGCGCACCGGGAAGAAGCTGAAGGAGGTAACCTCCGGCGTTTTTCACCGTGTGATCCCGGTCCACCAGGACCCCCAGGGCACAGGCGGTGGCCACCTGCTCGCTCTGAGCGAAGTAGGCGGTAACGTCGTCCCCGATCTCCCCGGAAACCAGGGGGATGGTGCCCACATAGGGCTCCTTCATTTGCAGGTCCCGGATCACGGTCAGGGTCCCGTCCTTGCCTACGGTAGCTCCCACGTCCAGCTTGCCCGGGTACTTCTCCACCAGCGGGACCTGGGGCTCCGTCACATAGCCCCGGACGTTTCCGACAGCGTCGGAGACGCACAGGATCGTGCCGATGGGCCCGCCTCCCTTGATTTGCAGGGTCATGGAGCCATTCTCCACCTTCTGGAGGTTCCCCATCATCGAGGCCGCCGTCAGCGCCCGCCCGAAGGCGGCTGTGGCGTTGGGGGCGGTCTTTTGGATTTCCGCGCCCCGGCGCACCAGGTCTGTGGAGCGGATGGCGGTGGCCTTCACAAAGCCGTCCAGGCTAATGCCCCGCACGATATAGTCTTTCATCGAAAGGTTCCCTTCCTTGCCATAAAATAGATCCGCTGCTCCCCCGGTCCCGGCGGTTCCAGCCGCCGGTCCCCGAAGACCCGGATGTTTCGGAACCCCGCCTCCCGGAGGTAGGCGGTCAGCTGCTCCCGGCCGTAGGCGTACTCCCGGTGTTCCTCAAAATCCCGCCGCCAGAGGCGGCCCTCTCGGCGGAAAATGTCCATTCCGTAGGAGCAGATGTTGGTATTTTCGTTAAACTCCCCCCGCCAGACGCAGAAAACATCCTCGTCCTCGTCCAGAAACACCTGGCCGTCCATGGCCCGGAGCTTTTCCGGGGTATTCACGTCGAACAGGAAGCAGCCGCCGGGATTCAGCGCCTTGTAGACCCGCCGGATGGCCCGGCGGCAGTCCTCCGGGTCTGTCAAATAGTCCAGGCTGTCCAGGGCGCACACCGCCAGGTCTGCCGCCCGGGGAACATGGAGGTCCTGGAGCCGCTGACGGACGAAAAAAGGGGGATTGGGATGGTCCTGGGCCTTCTGTACCGCCATGGTAAGCATTTCCTCGGACTGATCCACCCCGGTCACCCGCAGGCCCATGTCGGCCAGGAGCAGGGCCACGCTGCCGGTGCCGCAGGCCAAATCCAGGGCGGTCCGGGGCGTCAGGCCGTCCAGGGCCAGCAGCCGCCGGTAAAAGGCCACCACCGCCGGATAGTCCACATCCCAGGTCAGCCGGTCATAGCAGGATGCCAGGGCGTGATAGGAATTCATGGCGCTTCCTCCAAAAAAGCATCCCGGACTTCCGCCCGGGATGCGTATTGCCGATCGCTCAGCGATTGAACAGCTTCAAAATCTCGTCGATGTCGCCGATGTCCCCGGTCTTCTGTGCGGGCTTGGCGCCGTTGGCGGAAGAATCCTTGGCAGCCTTGGGCGCGTCCACGGGAACGCTCTCCATGCCCTGTTCAAAGCCGGTGGCGATGACCGTGACCCGCATCTGATCCTCAAAATCATCCGCGCAGGTGGCGCCGAAGATGATATTGGCATCGGGGTTGGCAGCCTCCTGCACAATGCCGGCGGCGGTCTCCACATCGTCCAGGGTCAGCTCGGAGGAACCGGTGACGTTCACCAGCACGCCGGTAGCGCCGTTGATGGAGGTCTCCAGCAGGGGGCTGGCCACGGCGGCCTGGGCGGCCTGCTCGGCCTTCTCCCGTCCGGTGGCGACGCCCACGCCCATATGGGCCCGGCCGGCGTCCTTCATGACGGCGGACACGTCGGCAAAGTCCAGGTTGATGATGACCCGGTCCGAGAAGCCCACCAGTTCGGAAATGGAGGTGACGGCCTGCTTCAGCACATCGTCGGCAATGCCGAAGGCGTTGGCGAAGGTGATCTTCTGATCGGTGACGTATTTCAGGCGGTCGTTGGGAATGATGATGAGGGAATCCACCCGACCGGACAGCTCGGCGATGCCCTG
Source organism: uncultured Oscillospiraceae bacterium (assembly GCA_947627745.1). GTDB lineage: Bacteria > Bacillota > Clostridia > Oscillospirales > Oscillospiraceae > Faecousia. The sequence continues at coordinate 5,232 of CANQXH010000002.1, read as the reverse complement.
CTCGGCCTGGCGCATCCGGTTAGCGCCCTCAAAGCGGAAGGGCTTGGTCACAACGCCAACGGTAAGGATCCCGGCCTCATGGGCCAGGTCCGCCACGATGGGCGCCGCGCCGGTGCCGGTGCCGCCGCCCATGCCGGCGGTGATAAAGACCATGTCCGTATTCTCCAGAACCTTGGCGATGGCCGCCCGGCTCTCCTCAGCGGACTTCTTGCCCACGTCCGGCTTGGAGCCCGCGCCCATACCGCCGGTGAGCTTTTCACCGATCTGGATCTTATTCTTACAGATGGACTTATTCAAGTCCTGCTTATCCGTGTTCACCACGATAAAATCCACGCCGGTGACACCGGCTTCGATCATCCGGTTAATGACGTTGTTGCCAGCGCCGCCAACACCGATGACCTTGATTTTTACCACGCGCTCCTGGAAACTTTCAGACATATGCTCTCCTCCTATGTATATTTTGCAGGGGGTCCTGCCAGGAAATGCAATCTTACTTCTATATTCTATCCCCAAAATCCAATTTGGTCAATAGATATTCTCATTTTTCTTGAAGTTTTTACAAAAAAACCCGTTGTATTTCAGCCCTGAGGGGTGTAGATGATCTCATCCGGGCGGATGGTGAAGCTGATATCCAGCTCTCCGCTTTCGTAATCCTTCATTTCGTCGATGGCGGACTTCATGCAGCGGATCTTATACTCCAGCTGGGTGGTGTCCCCCAGCTGCACCAAAAACCGCTGGCCGTATTGCAGCTCGATCCTGCCCAGATTCGTCACATCGATGCTGGCCACCTGGCCGATGACCCCATACTTCTCCAGATACTGGGCGATGCTCAGCACCGCCGAAAGCCGGTCGCTGGCCCGCACCGTCTGGGGCGCGGACTCCCCGGTGGCCTGGACAGGCGGCGCGTCCTCCAGGGCCTGGGCTTCCTGGTCCTTCCCCGGAAGCAGCAGCCGGACGCCGATCACCTCGGTATGCTCCGCCGCCTGGGCGCTGTCCACTTGGTCGATGATCTTCCCGTCGGCGGTCATCAGCCACCAGCCGCCGCTCTCATCCCGGACTGCATAGAGGACATCGAACTCCGTAATCACAATATTTACCGTATCCGGCAATTTTATACCAATCCGAACCGTATCCACATAGGGAAGGGACTTAATTTTCCCGCAGGCAACGGTCCTGCCGAAGGTCATCAGGCCGTCCCCTTCCCGGATGCCGGAAGCCTGCTGGATCTCCCAGGCATTGTACTTCACCGCGCCATCCACCGTGATGTTCTTTACCCGGAAGAAGATGGACACGCCGAAGGTTAATGCCAGCACCACCGCCACCACCGTGGTCAGCTGTAGCAGCAGCTTCCCCCGGCTGAAGGGGGCCGCCGGGACGTATACCACCCGGGGGGCCTGGGGATCCGGCTTGGTCTCGGCGGTCCTCCGCCGGGTCTTTCTTCGGACCGTCTCCCGGTCGGAGGTCCGGGCGGAGGCCCGCTTCCCGGCGGAGGCGGAAGAGCGGGAACCAGCCGCGGAACGCCGCTGCGGAGCGCCGGAGGCGGATCTTTTGCCGTCGGCCTGCTTCCCCTGCTTGGCCGCCTGGGTTTTCCCTCTCTGGTTGGAGCGGGGTTTATTCTGTCTTGGCTCCATTTGGAATACTCCTTTGGTATCAGTCCTTGGCGGTTAGTTCCGCCATGATCCGGCAGATCCGTTGGGCCGAGTCCGGCACCGCCAGCCGTTGAAGGGCGGCGGACATGGCCTGGCGGCGTTTTTCGTCCCCCAGGAGGCTTTGAATCTCCCGCATCAGCCGCTTGGCGTCGCACGCCGCCTCGGGAAGCAGCACCGCACCGCCGGCATCCGCCAGGACCCGGGCATTGTTCTCCTGGTGGTTGTTGGTCACGTTGGGCGAGGGGATCAGAATACAGGGCACCCCGCTGGCGGCGATCTCGTTGCAGGTGGAGGACCCCGCCCGGCCAATATACACATCCGCCGCCGCCATCACCTGGGGCATGTTATAGATGTACGGACGCATATCGATCTCGGGAGACTGGGTTAAGTCCACGCCCAGCGCCCGGACGTGATCCGGCATCCACTCCCAACCGTAGCTGCCCACGGCGTGGATGTGGTGGAAGGGGAACCCCTGATCCTTCTCCAGGCGGAACAGCTCGCCGATGACCAGGTTCATGTCCCTAGCTCCCTGGCTGCCAAAGGCGGAGACCACCACCGGGCGGCCCGTCAGGCCCAGCTCCTTCTTGGCCTGCTCCTTTTTGCCGAAGAGAAACTCCCGGCGCACCGGCATGCCCACCACCTCTACCTTTTTACGGTTCCGGTAGCGGCTGACGCTCTCGGGAAAGCACACCATCACCCGGTCGGCAAAGGCGGCAGCCAGCTTGGTGGCCAGGCCCGGCAGAGCGTTGCTCTCATGGACGCAGGTGGGGATCTTCAACAGGTGCCCGGCAAGCAGGGCGGGAAAGCTGGCGTAGCCGCCGGTGCCCACCACAATGTCGGCGTCAAACTCCTTCAGGGTCTTTTTACAGCCGGAAACCGCCTTAGCGATCCGGCCTAAGGCCCGGAAATTGTACTCGATGCAATCCCAGGAAAACCCCCGGGCAAAACAGGCGTCCTGGAAGGTGACAATCCGATACCCGGCCTTGGGTACCAGCTTTTCCTCCATGTTCCCGGTGGAGCCGATAAAAAGAATATTGTCCTGAGGCCGGCGCTCCCGCCAGGCGTTGGCAACGGCGATGGCCGGGTTGATATGGCCCCCTGTCCCGCCGCAGGTAAATACCAGATTCATAACTGCCCCTCCTGTTCCTTGGGCTGATCGCGCTGCCGGGAAACCGCCAGGACAATGCCCATTTCCCCCAGGTTCACCGCCAGCGCCGTCCCCCCATAGGAGAAGAAGGGCAGGGCGATGCCGGTGGACGGCAGCAGGTTGGTGACCACCCCCAGGTTGAGCAGCACCTGGACGGCGATCAGCGTCACCAGTCCCGCCGCCAGGACGGTGGAAAACCGGTCCCGGGCCCGCAGAGCGATCCAATAGCCCCGCAAGATGAGGGCGGCGAACAGGGCTGCGATGAGCAGCGCCCCCACCAGCCCCAGCTCCTCGCAGGCGATGGCAAAGATATAGTCATTGTACTGGAATGGCAGGTACAGATACTTCTGCCTGCTCTTCCCCAGCCCCAGTCCGAACAGGCCCCCGGAGCCGATGGCGTACAAGGATTGCAGAATTTGATAGCCGGTATCCCCGGGGTCCTGCTCCGGGTGGAGCCAGGCGGAGACCCGGTCTCCGGCATAGCCCATGAAGCTGATGTAAACCAGCACAAACAGCGCCGCCGCCCCGGCCCCCGCCAGGAGCCACTTGGGGCTGGTGCCCGCGACAAACATCATCACCACCGCCACCATCCCCATGAGCATAATGGCCGAGAGGTGCTTTTCCAGGGCAAGAGGGATCAAGATCCCCAACAGCGCGCAGCCGAAACCCAGGACGCCGTAGCGGAACTGCTTCGCCTGGGTCCCAAAGAGCTTGGTCAGCCGGGCGAAAAGGAGGATCATGGTGAATTTCGCCACCTCCGAGGGCTGAAACTGGAGGCCGGCAATATTGATCCAGCGCCTTGCTCCGTTCACCGACTCCCCGAAAAACAGCACCGACAGCAGCAGCACAATGCTGACGCCGTACAGCGGCCAGGCCATTTTCAGCCAGAACTTGGGATCGATCCGGCTCATGGCCCACATGGCGGCCAGGCCCAGCCCGGCGCAGGCCGCCTGCTTTTGCAGATACCGGGTGGAAATGGCATAGCCGGTGTCGTATTCGCTCTGAGCGTAGCTGGCGGAATAGAGCATCACCAGGCCCACGGTCAAGAGTAGCAGCACCAGCAGCAAAAACGGAAAGTCCACGCTTTGTCCCGCCGGGAAAACCCGGCGGCGGTCCTCTTTGGCATACAGAGTCCGCTCCGATGCCATGAGAATCTCCTTTCGGGGTCAGCGAATTTTTCCCGCTATACCGTACCAGGCCAGCAGGCACATAAGGGTGGATACCCCGGCAAAGACGAACACGATCTTCTCCTCCTTCCACCCGCACTTCTCAAAGTGATGGTGGAGGGGGGCCATCTTGAAGAACCGCTTGCCGTGGGTCGCCTTGAAATACACGATCTGAATAATATCGGAGAGCGTCTCCACGATATACACAAAGCCCACCAGGATCAGCACCAGGGGCATATCCAGGGCAAAGGCCATGGAGCACACCACACCGCCCAGGAACAAGGAACCGGTGTCCCCCATGAACACCTTGGCGGGGTGGAAATTGTAGAAAAGGTAGGCGATCAGCGCCCCCACCAGCGCGGCGGGCAGCAGGGCCAGATCCTCCCGGCCCATGGTGTAGGCCGTGCCGGTGAAGAAGATCATCACAGGCAGCGTCACCGAGCTGGAAAGGCCGTCCACCCCATCGGTCAGGTTCACAGCATTGTCGCAGCCCACCATGACGAACATGGCAAAGAAAATATAAAGCATGGGGTGCACGGGGAAGGAAACATCAAAAAAGGGGACATACAGGTCGCAGCTCAGGATCCCCTCTTTATACAAAACATAGAGATAAATGGCGGAAACGGCCATTTGCAGCAGGATCTTCTGCAGGGCGGTCAGGCCCAGGTCCCGCTTGAACCGGACCTTGCACAGATCGTCTAGGAAGCCCACCATGCCGAAGCACAGGCTCACGCCCAGCGCGTAAAAGGCGGAATAGTCGTAGGTTGTGGGCAGATTCACCGCCAGGCAGATGACCACCGAGGCGATGAACATCAGCCCGCCCATCAGCGGGGTCCCCGCCTTGGAATTGTGCCAGGTGGGGCCGATGCTGCGGATGGACTGGCCCGCTTTCAGCGCCCGGAGGACCGGCAGCAGGAAACGTCCCAGCACGGCGGACAGCACGCAGCCGGTCAGCGCCGTCACAACGATTCTAGTCATTTGATACCCTCCCGCTCAGCCGTCATCCCGCAGGAATTGTTCCAGAATCCGCTCCAAATGCATCCCCCGGCTGCCCTTGAACAAGATCACGTCGCCAGGCTCCGCCAGCCGCCGGAGGGCCGCCACCAAAAGGTCCTGATCCTCAAAGGCCCGGGCGCATCCTGCGGACATGCCGCCCGTCAGCGCGCCGTCAATGATGCGGCTGCCGTTGGGGCCGTAGGCCAGCAGCACCTCTGCCTTTTCCGCGGCGATGCGGCCCACCCGGTAGTGCTCCGCCTGGGTACACACCCCC
>CANQXH010000001.1 GCA_947627745.1 uncultured Oscillospiraceae bacterium | reverse complement strand
ACCAATCTACACTTTTCTCCCTGTTTTCCTCTGAATTTTTCTTTCAATCACCCCTTGACTTTATACCACTGGACTCTATTGATTTGGATGGTTTTTAAAAATAGTCATGCCACGTTCCCTCCGTCCTGCTTCACAATGTGAAGTATAGCGGAAGAAACGCGGCATTTCCATATCGCGCCATGTATAATTTCAACTTACGTCATTTGATAAGTTTTTATGGGTTGTCAAAAAACGAGATCAAGCTTTCGTGGCGTTCCTTTTCGCGGGGCTGGGCGTCGCCTCTTGATCGAAGCGTCGTGTCCAGATATTCCTGGGCCACATCCGCCATCTGGGTCTTTCCGATCAGCCTCATATAAGGGATCAAGGCTTCGACGCGCGCCCGGCTTTCCTCCGATTTTCCCATGTCGTTCAGGATCTGCGCGATGCCAAATTCGATTTCCGGCAGCATAAACTGCTCCGTCCCCCGGATGCTGAGTTCCTCCGCCTTTTTCGCGTAGAGAAGCGCCTCTTCATAGCGGTTTTCTACGACCAGATATTGACTTAAATTGTGGGCCAGATTGATATGAAGAACCTGAAATTCGGATAGACGGCTTTGGTTTCTGTCCAATGCAAACATAACCTCTTCGCCCAGACGAATGGCTTCTAACACTTTCCCGTCCGAATATTTTGCGCTTGTCAGCATGACAAGAATATTGACCTCTGTGGGGGAAAACAGTTCTCCGCGGCAGTCATGAAGGTCGATGTTGGGTTTTGTCAGGCGCAGAGCCTTTTCCAGTTCCGTTTCGATGGTTTCATCGGCCGTCCCGTCTTTCATGCGGATCGCCGCGAAAAGCATTTTCGTGTATTGGAGGCTATCCGGGTCCATTTCTTTCTCGGAAAGCGCCCGCAAAGCCGCCCGGGCCGAATCCAGATCGCCGGATGAGACTTGGGCGCAGATTGCATCCAAGGAACGGCGCAAGGAAGCCTGCTGTTCGTTTTCATAATAGACATTGCAGAGCTGATAGGTCCCCGTACCCAGGCGCTCCAGGATTTTTTCCAGGACCTTGCTCGATGGCATTTGATTCCCGTTTTCAATGCGTGAGATGGAGATGGGGGAGCAAATACCGTCCGCCAGCGCCTCCTGGGTCAGCCCCGCTTTCTTCCGCAGGTTATAAATGATCTCGCCTAAGGTATTTGTCCCCATGAAAATAAAGTCATCCTTTCCGGGCGGCTCTTGCGCCGCCAACAGCGATTGGAGGAATGTTTCCTGCCGATAATTAATCAGAATAAAGGCCCCCGGCGCGGAGCCGGGGGCTTGGGTTTTTAATCCACGCGGATCAGCTGGTACTGCCGGCTGCCGATGCCCAGGGCCTCCGCCGCTTCCACGGTGTGGACGCCGTTGCGGCTCTCCACCCGCTCCAGGAAGTGGGCCTTCCCAGGATCGTCGGAGGCGTAGACCAGATCCAGGCACGCCTGGTCGATGGCCACGGGATCGTCGGAGATCAGCACGCCGACGTCCTTCATGCAGGGATCCTCCGCCACCGCGCAGCAGTCGCAGTCCACGGACAAATTCATCATCACGTTGACATACACCGCGTTGCCGTGGAAGAACTCCACCACGGAGCTGGCGGCGTCCGCCATGGACTCCAGGAAGGAGTCATGGTCAGAAGACCAGAACGCCTCCATGTCCCCGGCGCCGTGGATATACTGCTTGCCCTTGGAGGAGGCGATGCCGATGGACAGCTGCTTCAGCGCCCCGCCGTAGCCGCCCATGGGGTGGCCCTTGAAATGGGACAGCACCAGCAGGCTGTCGTAATTCTTCAGATCCTTGCCCACGAAATTCTGGTGGATCACCTTGCCGTTGGGGATGGGCAGCACCAGATCCGGGCCCGTGGCGTCCAGAAGGTCCACGGTGTACATGCCGCTCCAGCCGTGCTTCTTCAGGGTGGCCACATGGCGCTCGGTCACGTCCCGGGAGCCCTCATAGGCGGTGTTGCACTCCACCACCGTGCCGCCCACTTCCTCCACCACCGGCTTCCAGAACGCCGGACGGATAAAATTCTGGTTGCCCTCCTCGCCGGAGTGGACCTTGATGGCCACCTTGCCGGGGAGCTTCTTTCCCAGAAGACGGTACATTTCCAGCACCTTTTCCGGGGTGACGGTGGGAGAAAAGTAAACCTTTGCCTGCATAATTGTCCTTCCTTTCCGCAGAGCCGATCATTATTTTCGGGTAATATTATACCCGGCTTTCCCGGGAATTGCAACCATTATTTGCATGTCCGGCCCCTCCGGCGCATAGACTAACACAAAAGGCAAGGAGGGTTCCCATGAAAAATCTGCAATGGAAGAAACTGATTCTCTGTCTGGCCCTGCCTCTGGCGGTGGGCGGTCTGGCGGCGTGGCTGACCATGGGCGGTATGGCGGACTACGCTTCGGTGGCAAAGCCGCCCCTGTCGCCCCCTGGGTGGGTGTTCCCCGTGGTGTGGACGGCGCTGTACCTGATGATGGGCTGGGCCTCCTACCTGGTGTGGACTTCCGGGGCGGAGACCGGACAGGTCCGCCAGGCCCTGCTGCTCTATGGGGCCCAGCTGGCGGTGAATTTCCTGTGGCCTCTGCTGTTTTTCGGCGGGAAGGCCTATCTGGCGGCCTTTTTCCTCCTGGCGGGGCTGTGGCTGCTGGTCTGGCTGACCCTCCACGCCTTTCTGGCCATCCGGGAGCCCGCCGGGAAGCTGCTGCTTCCGTACCTGGCCTGGATCACCTTCGCCGGGTACCTGAACCTGGGGGTTTATCTTCTGAACTGAAAAAAAGCGAGGGGCTTTTTTGAAAGCTCCTCGCCGGTTTTTATATACCGTGCGGCAGGGCCTCACATATGGACAAAGGAACGAGGACGCTGTAAAACACCCCGCAAAGAGCAAAAAACAACCAACAGTTGAAATAACGCAAAAGCGCCTCCATTGTATTCAACCGCTGTTTTTGCTATAATTCAACCAGAACGATGAAAGGACGGTGTTTTGAGTGGCAAATGAACTTAGCGAACAGATCGCCGCGCTGCGGAAGGAGCGGGGGCTCACCCAGGAACAGCTGGGAAACCTGGTGGGCGTATCCGCCCAGGCCGTGAGCAAATGGGAAAAAGGCGGCACGCCGGATGTGGAGCTGCTGCCGATCTTATCCCGACAGCTGGGGGTGACCATCGACGCCCTCTTCGGCATGGAGGGCGGGGAGCCCGAGGACCCGGCGGAGGCCGTGGGCCGGTGGCTCCGGGGGTTTCCCGCCAAGGAACGGCTGGACCGGTTCTGCCGGCTCGTGTGGGAGGCCAAGGTACACTTCACGCCGGGGGACTGCGAACTTCTTCTGCCGGATACGGGCTACCCCGGGTCCTGCGAGTTTGCCTACGGCGATGAGATGGTCGAGCTCCAACTCTCCCAGATCGTGGCGGAGGGCGGGTTTCTCTTCGACGTCCACGCCGAGGACCTGACCTTTGTGACCCTCTGGCCCCGGCCCCAGGGTGGCTGGGCCCGGTGGCTGGCGCCCAAGGAGGACTACCGGCAGCTCTTCTCGGTCCTGGCAAAGCCGGGGTGTCTGGAGCTTGTGGAGTTTATCTACCGCTGGAAAACGGCCTGGTTTTCCACAAGCGCGGTGACGAAGCACCTCGACATGGCCCGGGAGAACGTGGAGGCGTTGCTGGAGGACCTGGCGGAAGTGCGGATGCTAACCTCCATGGAGCTGGAATTGGAGGACGGCGCGACCACCGTCTACAAGGTGGTGGAGCCCTGGAAGCTCATCCCCTTCCTGATGCTGGCCCGGACCATGATGCAATATGATTCGAACTTTTTCCGCCTTGGTGACGCCACGCCGCTGATGGGGCCGGAGGAGGTGTGGGCGGAGACAAGAAATGGGAACGTGAACGATCGAAAGGAGCGGTCAAAATGAGCTATTATCTGAGAAAATATTGGGTTGCCAATCTTCTGGCGATCCTGCCGGGGCTTGTGGTGTGCGCTCTGCAGGTCGGAAACGATCTACTGATGATGCGGGTCTTTGAGAGTATCATCAAATTTGATCTGCGCGGCTTCCTCTTCTGGGAGCTGATGATGGTGGCCGCCTGGGTCGTCCTTTTGTGGGTCGGCAGTCTGCGGGATTATTTCCAGGCCCGCGCCATCAGGGCCATGAATAACGCGGTCCGGAGGGACATGGCGGCGACGCTGCTTCATAAGTCCCATGTGGAGTTCCACGGGAAAGACACGGGGGAATACCTGTCCTGGTTCGTGAGCGACGTGAATCAGATGGAGGATCTGGCGTGGACCCCCTTCTATCAGTGTGTGGATCTCGCAGCCACCGCCATCTTCTGCATTGTCGCTCTGCTGACGCTCCACTGGTCGCTGCTGGTGGCGGCGCTGGTCAACGCGGCAGTCATGCTGCTTGCCCCACAGTTTTTCACCAAGCGCATGGAGAGGCTGGGCGAAGCCTGTGAGACGGAGCAGGCCAAGGCCACGGGAAAGCTGAAGGATATTTTGTCCGGCTTCGACGTCCTGCGCGCCTTTGGCCGGGAACCGCGCTTCTGCCAGGGCGCGGAGGGCGCCAGTGAACAGATAGAAAAGCCCAGGTTCCGGTTGAGATATGTGAAGGCTTTCATAACCGCCGGATTTGGCTGTGTAAACGTAGGCTGCCAAATGCTGATCAATCTTTTGATCGGCGTGCTGTCCATCCGGGGCGTGATCCTCCAGGGCGCCCTGATGGGTGGGGGAAATCTGGTGGGAGGTCTCTCCAACAGCGTCGGCAGCCTGGCGCAGTACCTGCTGTCGTTCTCGTCTACAAAACCTTACTTTGACAAAATCACCGTCCGTAGCGACAGCGCGGGGGACGAGGAAAGCGGCGGCCTGCCCGAGATCGGCAGCGCCATCACCGTGAAGAACCTTTCCTTCCAGTACGATGAAAAGCCCGTCCTCCGGGACCTGTCCCTCACCTTCAAAAAGGGCGGCAAGTACGCCCTGACCGGCCCCTCCGGATGCGGAAAGTCCACGCTTTTAAAGCTCCTTTTGGGCTGGCTGCCGGATTACAGCGGGTCCATCCAATTCGACGGTAAGGATGCCCATGCCTTCACGCCGGAGCAGCTCCAAAAGCGGATGAGCTACATCGAGCAGAACGTGTTTCTGTTCAACACGACGATTCGGGACAACATCACCTTGGGCGAGGACTTTTCCGACGAGCAAATGGAAAAGGCTCTGGAGGGCAGCGCCCTTCTGGGGGACCTGGCCCAAATGCCGGAGGGTCTGGACACCCCGGTGGGGGAGGACGGCAGCAATCTCTCCGGCGGGCAGAAGCAGCGGGTGGCCATTGCCCGGGCGCTGATCCATGACCGCTCCATCCTCCTGGTGGACGAGGGCACCAGCGCGTTGGATCAGAAAAACGCCGGCATCGTGGAGGAGAGCCTGCTGGCAAACCCGGAGCTGACGCTGATTTTGGTCAGCCACCACCTGACCAGGGAGCGGAAGGGGCAGTTTACCGGGGTGTACGATTTGGAGCCGGCAGCGTCCTTCCCGCAGTCGGCATGAGCCATAGAACGAAAAGGAGGAAGCGCCCCGGGGCGCTTCCTTCTTGATCTTACACAACAAAAGGGCAGGAAAAGCGGCGTTTTTGCCGCCTTACAGCCCGTAGCCGTAGATGGCAAAGAACTGGAGGATACTGCCCAGCACCACGAAAATGTGGAACACCGAGTGGAACCAGGGCTTTTTCGACCCGATGCCGTAGAGCACGGCCCCCAGGGTGTAGGCGATCCCGCCCGCCAGGAGCAGGTAGAAGCCCGCCGGGGTGAGGGCCTCCATGGTCTGGCGGAAGAAGGGAATAATGGCCCAGCCCATGCAGATATAGCAGACCATGGAGAAGGCCCGGTATTTCCGCAGGTCGATGGCCGTCAGGGTGATGGCCAGGGCGGCCATGCCCCACTGGAACCCAAACAGGCTCCAGCCCAGGGCGGGGTAGAGTGGCCGCAGGGCGGAGAGGGCCACGGGCATATAGCTGCCGGCGATGAGAAAATAGATGGTGCAGTGATCCAGAATTTGCAGCACCTTCTTGCCGGTGTTGGGTTTTAACCCGTGGTAGACGCTGGAAATGGTATAAAGTGTGATTAAAGAGGCGCCGTAGATGGCGGAGCTGACCACGCCGTAGACGTTGCCGTTCCAGACGGACCGGTTCACACACAGACACAGTGCCAGGACGCCCAGCACGGCGCCGGCAATGTGGGTCACGGCGTTCATTATTTCCTCGCCCTGGGTGTAGGACGGAAGGGCGCGGTCACAGAGGCGGGTACGTTTCATGTTTTCGATCCCCTTTCTTGGTATCCGATGCCAGCATACCATATTTTCGGAGAAAAAGCCCCCTACTTTCGCCTGTAGAGCCTCTCTTTCGGAGAGAGGAGAAAATTCTACCCAGGGTAGAGTAGAAAAAGGGTTGACAAACCCCCGTTTTTCCGATAAAATACCACCAATCGACCATGGCTGAGGTCGCGGCTTGCATCAGTACCCCCCGGATCGGCAAATTGCCGGGATAGGGAAAGGGCACGCCGCCGAAGGGCCTTTCCGGCGCAACCGGGAGGCTCTGGGCCCGTACAGAAGATGTGCGGGACTGTCATCCGGCTTCCGGATGGAGCGCAGACCGTGGGGCTCCAGGACGGATGTGCCCCGCGCGCCGCGCGGGGTTTTTATTTTGGAGGTAGCATATGAAAAAGACGTCCTTTCTCTCTCTGGAGCAGGCCCGGGAAATTTCCCGGGAAATCCCCACGCCCTTCCACATTTACGACGAGGCGGGCATCCGCCAAACCGCCCGGGACCTGAACCGGGCCTTTTCCTGGAACCCGGGGTTCAAGGAGTATTTCGCCGTGAAAGCGACTCCCAATCCCTATATTCTGCAAATTCTCCACCAGGAGGGCTGCGGCTGCGACTGCGCCACGGCCACAGAACTGCTGCTGGCCAAGGCGGCGGGGGTGGGCGGCGAGGAGATCATGTTTTCCTCCAACGACACCCCGGCGGAGGACTACCGGCTGGCCCGGCAGCTGGGGGCCTGCATCAATCTGGACGACGCCACCCATGTGGACTTTTTGGCCCAAAACGGGGGCATTCCGGAGACGATCTGCCTGCGCTACAATCCCGGCGGCTCCTTCAGCCTGGGCAATACCATTATGGACATGCCCCGGGACGCCAAGTTCGGCATGACCGAGGATCAGATGGCCGGGGCCATCGCCCGGCTGCAAAAGCTGGGGGCGAAGCGGTTTGGCATCCACGCCCTGCTGGCCTCCAACGCCTGGGGCAACGAGTACTATCCGGAGCTGGCGGGGAATCTGTTCCGGCTGGCGGTCCGGCTGCGAAACGCCACCGGGGCGGAGATCGCCTTCGTGAACCTGTCCGGCGGCGTGGGGGTGGACTACCGCCCGGAGCAGCCGAAGAGCGACATCTTTGCCATTGGCCAGGGGGTCCGGGCCCAGTATGAGCGGATCTTGGTCCCGGCGGGGATGGGCAACGTGGCCATCTATACCGAGCTGGGCCGGTTCATGCTGGCCCCCCACGGCATGTTGGTGTCCACGGTGATCCACCAGAAGCACATCTACCGGGAGTACCTGGGCCTGGACGCCTGCGCCGCCGATCTGATGCGCCCGGCGATTTACGGGGCCTACCACCATATTACGGTGCTGGGCAAGGAGGACGCCATTTTGGACCATGTCTACGACGTGGTGGGCGGATTGTGCGAGAACAACGACAAGTTCGCCATTGAGCGCAGCCTTCCTCAAGTGGAGATCGGCGACATCCTAGCCATCCACGACACCGGCGCCCACGGCTATTCCATGGGCTACAACTATAACGGCAAGCTCCGCTCGGCGGAGGTGCTGCTGAAGATCGACGGCAGCTTCCAAAAGATCCGGCGGGCGGAGACGCCCCGGGATTATTTTGCCACATTGGACGAGACTCCCTTCCATTTCGACGTATAATTTGTAAAATTTGCACAAAATAGGCGGAAATAATTTGTTGCTCCGGCGGCTGGAAATTTCAGAAGAGTTCATGTTTTCGCAGGGAGAATGTGCTATAATAGTTTCAAGCCGGACGGGGAGCCCTCCGGCAATACCCTGCTCGAAAAGGAGCCGCTATGAACAACATCCTATTTTTCCTCACGCCGAAGGCGCTCTGCGCTTTCCTTTATGATGACTATACCCTGCGGCAGGCCCTGGAGAAAATGGAGTCCGCCGGGTTTTCCGCGCTGCCCATCCTGAACCGCCGGGGGGAATACCGGGGGACGCTGACGGAGGGCGATCTGCTGCGGGCCCTGAAGAATCTGTGCTACATGGATATGCGCCAGGCTGAGGCCCACCGGGTCCACGAGGTTGCCCGTCGGCGGGACAACATTCCCGTGAAGGTGACCACCACCATGCACGAGCTGGTGGAGCGGGCCAGCGCCCAGAATTTTGTCCCCGTGGTGGACGACAAGGAGACCTTTATCGGCATCGTCACCCGCCGGGCCATCATCCAGTACTGTGAAGACCTCCTGTTCCCGGAGGACTGAGCGTATTTCTTCCAAACGAGCGCCCGCCGGATCTCCGGCGGGCGCTGTGCGCATTGCCCGCCGTCCTGGGCTTCCCGGCGGGAAAAGCTGTTAAATCCGCCGAATTTTGAAAGAATCGCCCTGACGCCCAAAAATCATCTTTACAATTTCCCCCATTTCGTGTATGATAACTCCGAACAGAGTAGGAAGTCCCGCGTGAAGTGCCGCCTAAATGGGGAGTTGTCGGGCGGACGAAGGAGTTTTCTCCGCGATGGGGTTTCCGCACCCGCTGTTGCATATGGGTGGGCATCCTCCTTTATGTAGCAACGAAACAAAAGGTCGGGCGGTCCCGGAAGCTGTTTTGCCGTCCTTCCCCCCGGTGCGCTACTCCCCTGGCAGATCGCCGGGGGATTTTTTGCGGGCGCACGGAGGACGGCAGGAAAAGCCTTGGCCCCCGGCGCGCTAAAAAAGGAGGAAATAATGGCAAACCTGAAAAAATCTGACAATCTCTACCCCCATCCCTTTTCCAAGGCCTACTGGCGGGACGCCCTTCTGGAACTGAAGGATGTGCGGATGCTGGTGGTGGCGGCCCTGATGATCGCCATCCGGCTGGTGATGAAGACCTTCCTGGCCATCCCCCTGGCCCCCAACCTGAACATCAATACCGCCTTTATCGCCAACGCCGCCGGCGCCATGATCTTTGGGCCGGTGATGGCGGCCATCTGCGCCGTCATCACGGACGTGCTGGGCTTCCTGCTCAAGCCCGTGGGCTTTTATTTTCCGCCCATGGTGCTGACCGAGGTGGCCGGCTCCGTGATCTTCGCCCTGTTTTTCTACCGGGCCAAGATCACCCCCGTGCGGGTGACGCTGAGCCGGTTTGCCATCTGCCTGGGAGTCAATATTTTGCTGAACACGCCGCTGCAAATTTGGTACTACGCTGTGTTCACGCCGAATAGCACCTATATCCTCACCATCCCCGCCATCGTCAAGAACCTGTTCATGTTCCCCCTGGAGTCGGTGGTGCTGACACTGGTCCTCTCCATTCTGATCCCCATCACCACTCGAATGGGCCTGACCTACGGGAACAAGGATGTGAAGGAGAGCCTGAAATTCGGCAAGCGGCAGGTGGCGCTGCTGGCGGTGCTGTTTGTGGTGGGTCTGGGCGCCACCCTTGCCTACCTCAACTACCACTACGCCACTACCTCCGTCAGCGCCGGGTACACCACCCAGGAGCGGCCGGTGAAGAACCAGGAGGCGCTGGAGAATATCCGCACCCAGACCGGGGACTTTAACGACGAGAACACCGTGGCGGTGATCGAGTCCGCCATGCACCCCTTCCTGAGCAAGATCACCACCTACACCGTGGGTGTGTACCAGGTGGACCCGGAGGCCCTGGCCGAGGAGGAGAAGACCATGGACGATCTGTGGGCCTATTCCAAGTCCCCCGCGTCCAAGGACCCGGCCTTGACCCGGCTGGCCACCGTGACCTTCGTTTTGGACGAGAACACCGGGGAGATCACCGAATTTCAGTCCGAGCCCGTAAAATAACCCCCCGCCCCCCTTGCAAAAGGGGGGCGGTTTGGGTATAATAAGAAAAAAACAAAGGAGCGATTTCCATGGACCATGAGCATCCCCATGAGCATGAGCATACCCACGCCGACGGCGTGACCCATACCCATCCCCACACCCACGATCACGACCACGACCATCATCACGACTGCGCCCAGAGCTGCGATACCTGCCAGACCAAGTGCGAGCACACCCCCATGGAGGAGCTGACCGCCTTGATGAAGTATATGGTGGGCCACAACGCCGCCCATGCCAAGGAGCTGGCGGATCTGGCGGTCCAGCTGGACAAGGCGGGCAACCATATGGCCTATGAGCAGGTCATGGCCGCCGTGTCGGACTTTGAGAAGGGCAACCTGCGGCTCTCCGCCGTTCTGGCCAGCCTGGACGTAAAATAAGGAGGCTTGAATATGTGCCTTTCCACTGCCTACCGCAACAAAATGCAGCCGGAGACCGTGGCCATGCGCAATGTGATGCGCATTGAGTGCCAGGACGGCGTGGTGATCCTGACGGATCTGATGGAGCGCCAGATGGCCATCGAGGGCGAGCTGGCCCAGGCCAATCTGGTGGACGGCTATGTGATCATCAAGGAAAAAGCGGTATAAGCGACATGAGGACGCCCGGCGGAAGACCCCGCCGGGCGTCCTTGACAAATTTTCCCAGAAATGCTATGATAGCGACGGCACTGTTACATAAAAAAAGGCGGTTCAGCCACTCCCTTTTTCAGAAAGGGGGTGATGCGGATGGACGGGCGATGGGATTTCCTTCGCTTTCTGGTAAACTGCGTCATTCTGCTGGTTATTCTGGCAATGATGTGTTTCCTGGCTCCAAAAGCGTGTTGACCGCTCGGCTGGTCCCCAAGCGGTCAACAATTTGTTGATAAACCTCGTGAGGGCTTAACCGTCTGTAACAGTGCCCTCGCCTATATTATAGCTCATTTTTCCCGAATGTCAATGAAATATTTTACCGATTTAGGACTTTGACCTGTAAGCCCTCCAGCACATCCAGCACCTTTTCGTGGAGGCCTTTGTCGAAGGAATCCGTGCAGGCGGCGTCCACGATGATAGTAGCCTGGGGGTACTTGCTTTGCAGGGTCACGGCGTTGCTGACCACGCAGATGTTGCTCACCAGCCCCACCAGTTCGATCTCATCCGCCCGCTCCGGCAGGACCGCCGCCGTGGCCGGGTCGCTGACGTCCATGCCGAAGGACAGCTTGTCGATGGCCACAGCCCCCACCTGGGCCAGGGCCTGGGCGGTCTGCCCGTAGACCTGCCAGCCGGGGGTGCCCCGGACGCAGTGGACCACCGGCAGGTTCCGGCCCTCCCGGGTTTGAAGATAGTCTTCAAAATGGGTGTCCCGGGTGAAATAGACCCGTCCCGGCCCGTAGGAGAGGATCTTTTCCGCGATGAGCCTGTCCAGCTTTTCCGCTCCGGGAAAGCCCAAAGCGCCGTCTACAAAATCCACCTGGTAGTCAATAACGAACAGATACCGTTCCATTTTTCGCGCCTCCATGGAAAATATACAAATACCATACCAGATCCCGGAAAAAAAGTCAACGTATCCGGGGCACTTTTCCCGCAATCTACTTGACATTCCAGTGAAATATGGATAAAATATCTTTGGTATGGTGTACGCCGGCGGGCATTTGCCCCGGCGTTTCATATGAATCCGGCTTTTTCCGGAGTTTGGGAATGTCGCCTCATGGCGTTTTGATAGGAAGCCGGCGCCTGCCGGCGGTTTCCCCATGGGGTCAGTATGCCCACCTCCGATCAGGCCAATTATTCAAAGGAGGTGCTGTTAAACAATTATGAAACCGTTGGAAATTCTTTTGATCGTTGTGATCTGTGTGGTGGTAGCGGCCGCGGCGTTTGTCGCGGGGATTGTTTACCGCAAGAAGGTCGGGGAGCGTGAGATCGGCTCCGCGGAGCAGGAGGCCACCCGCATTATCAATGAGGCCATCCGGGGCGGCGAGAGCCGGAAGAAGGAAATGCTCCTGGAGGCCAAGGACGAGATCCATAAAAACCGCACGGAGTACGAAAAAGAGGTCAAGGAGCGCCGGGCCGAGCTGAGCAAGCAGGAGCGGCGACTCCAGCAGAAGGAAGAGGCCCTGGACAAGAAGACCGACGCCTTTGAGCGGAAGGAGGACGAGCTTGCCCGCCGCCTGGAGGAGGTCAATCAGGTCAAGGCCGAGGCCGAGGCAGTCCGCCAGAAGCACCTGACTACCCTGGAGGAGATCTCCGGGCTGACCCAGGAGCAGGCCAAGCAGTGCCTGCTGGACAGCGTGGAGGCGGACGTCCGCCACGAGACCGCCGTGAAGATCAAGGAGGTCGAGTCCCAGCTTAAGGAGGAGGCCGACGAGAAGGCCCGGGAGATCATCGCCACCGCCATTCAGCGCTGCGCGGCGGACCACACGGCGGAGACCACCGTCTCCGTGGTGCCCCTGCCCAATGACGAGATGAAGGGCCGGATCATTGGCCGGGAGGGCCGGAACATCCGCACCCTGGAGACCATCACCGGCGTGGACCTGATCATCGACGATACGCCGGAGGCCATTACCGTCTCCAGCTTTGACCCGGTTCGCCGGGAGGTGGCCCGTCTGGCCCTGGAGAAGCTGATCGCCGACGGGCGGATCCACCCCACCCGGATCGAGGACATGGTGGAGAAGGCCAAGAAGGAAGTGGACCGCACCATCCGGGAGGAGGGCGAACGGGCCTGCTATGAGACCGGGGTCCACAATCTGAACCCCGAGCTGGTGAAGATTCTGGGCCGGCAGAAGTACCGCACTTCCTACGGCCAGAACGTGCTGAACCACTCCATCGAGGTGGCCCATATCGCCGGACTGATGGCTGCGGAGCTGGGCGTGGACGTGGCCCTGGCCAAGCGGGCGGGCCTGCTCCACGACCTGGGCAAGTCCATCGACCATGAGGTGGAGGGCAGCCACGTCCAGCTGGGCGCGGACCTGGCCCGGAAGTTCAAGGAGAATCCGGTGGTGGTCAACGCCATCGAGGCCCACCACGGGGACGTGGAGCCCAAGACGGTGATCGCCGTGCTGGTCCAGGCGGCGGACGCGGTGTCGGCAGCCCGGCCCGGCGCCCGGCGGGAGAATGTGGAGAACTATATCCGCCGGCTGCAAAAGCTGGAGGAGTTGACCGGCTCCTATCCCGGCGTGGAGAAGGCCTACGCCATCCAGGCCGGCCGGGAGGTCCGGATCATGGTCAAGCCCGAGGAGGTCACGGAGGACAATATGATCCTTCTGGCCCGGGACATTGCCAAGAAGATCGAAGCGGAGCTGGAGTACCCCGGCCAGATCAAGATTAACGTGATCCGGGAGACCAAAGCCGTGGAATACGCGAAGTAAAAATCAAGAAAACGCGCCCGGGAAACCGGGCGCATTTTTTGCGGTCAGGGGGCCCTTTCTGAGCGCAAATACTATGTATAGAAGCGCGCCCTTTCGTTCCGAAAGGGTTTTGAAGCGTCTTGTCAAACGGGAAGGTATCTCACTGATGGTCATTTACATACTGCATAAACTCCCCGCTCCGGCGGATTTCTCTCGCCGGAGCGGGGTTGGCTTCTGTTTTCTCTGATCAGTCGATGGCCAGGCGGCGGGTCTCGGGCTGGGGGACCTGCTTTTTCGGAAGATTCAGCTTCAAAACGCCGTTTTCGTACTGGGCCTTGATCTTGTCCGCCTCCACGCCGGACACGTCAAAGGACCGGCTGTACTGGCCGTAGGAGCGCTCCTGGCAGAGGACCTTCCCATGGCAGTCCTTCTTTTCGCAGTCAGAGTGCCGCTGGGCGTGGATGGTCAGGGTGTCCCCGGACAGATCCAGGGAAATGTCCTTCTTGTCGAATCCGGGCAGATCCGCCTCCAGCAGGAAGCTTTCCCCCTGGTCGGTGATGTCGGTCTTGAACTCCGCCAGGTCCCCGGTGTAGAAGAAGGGGGCGAAAAACTGCCGCTCCAGCTCCTCCATCTCCCGGAAGGGGTTGTAGTTAGACAGGCCGCTCTTGCGGTAGGGTCTTAAATCGAACATGGTGTTACCTCCCAAATGAAATTCCGAACTTAGTATGCGCCGGCGGTTGAAAAATATTGCGAGTCTTTTTCAGAAAATGCGTCCTCGGTTGAAATCCGGCGGAAACTGTGCTATGCTGATAGCGATCAAAAATAGAGGAGGCAGGACGATGGAACGGGAAAAACTGTTGGAAATTCGCGGCTGGGTCCG
This sequence comes from uncultured Oscillospiraceae bacterium, assembly GCA_947627745.1. GTDB lineage: Bacteria > Bacillota > Clostridia > Oscillospirales > Oscillospiraceae > Faecousia. The sequence continues at coordinate 50,217 of CANQXH010000001.1, read as the reverse complement.
AAAGGAGCTGGAGAGCGCCGCCGACTTCTGGCTGAAAAACGGATTGGACCGGGAGCATGGCGGGGTCTACACCTGCCTGGACCGGCAGGGGAACATCTTCTCCACCGACAAGAGCGTGTGGATGCAGGGCCGCTGCGGCTGGACCTACGCCTATCTGTGCCGGGTCTACGGCGTCCGGCCCGAATGGCTGGCCGCCAGCAAGAGCTGCATCGACTTTTTGGAAGATCACTGCGTCAACCGCGCCGCCGGGGGACGGCTGTATTTCACCGTCACCGCCGAGGGCAAGCCCCTGCGCCAGCGGCGGTACTGCTTCTCCGAGGCGTTTTACTGCATGGCCAACGCGGAATACTATGGCCTGACCGGGGAGGGGGTCCATTTGGAGCGGGCCCGGCGGGCCTACGATCTATACTACGATCTGACCCACGGGATGCCGGACCCCACGGGCCTGGGGCCCAAGATGGACCCTGCCACCCGCACCGGCCGGAGTCTGGGAAATCCCATGATCCTGCTGAACGTCACCGCCGTTTTGAGCCGGGTAGACCCAGAGCGGCGGGAACTGTACGATGAGCGGGCCGCCACTTGCGTGGAGGAGATCTTCCGCTACCATGTGAAGGAGGACTTGAGCTGCACCCTGGAAAACGTGGCCATGGACGGCACCCCGCGGCTGTACTATACCGAGGGCCGGACGGTGAATCCGGGCCACGACATGGAGTGCGCCTGGTTCCTGATGGAGCGGGCCAACGAGACCGGCGACTCGGCCCTGCATCAAAGGGCGGAGAAGGTCTTTAACATGGCCTTTTCTAAGGGCTGGGACCGGGAATACGGCGGGATTTTGTACTTCCTGGACTGCCAGGGCCTGCCGCCGGAGGCCTACGAGCATGATATGAAGCTCTGGTGGCCCCATAACGAGGCACTGATCGCCTCCCTGATGCTCTACCGGGACACGGGGGAGGAAAAATATCTGGACATTTTCTGCCAGGTCCTGGACTATTGCAAGGCCCACTTTGCTGACCCGGAGTATGGCGAATGGTTCGGCTACCTCCGCCGGGACGGCAAGCCGACGGAGCCTCCCTGCAAGGGCTCCACCTTCAAAGGCCCCTTCCACGTCCCGAGATGCCTTACCATGCTGGACACCATGCTGGGCCAGATTCTGGAAAAATAAATAGACGCCCCAATACTTCGCGCCCCCGGCATTCGCCGGGGGCGCAGTTGCGCTTATTTGCGTTTCTTCTTTCCGGTGCGAGCCAAGACCGCGGCCGCCAGACCGGACGCCGCCATCAGGCACACCCACAGAGCGGGGGTGGAGAAATCGCCGGTTCTGGGCGTGTCATTGGGGGAGGTGGGGCGCGTAGAGGGCGCTGTGGTACTCCCCGCCTCTCCGCCTGTGGACGGGGGCGTGACTGTGGGAACAGGCCCTTGGGTGGGCGGCGTCTGGGACCCGCCGGATTCGCCGGAGGGCGGCGTCACCCCGCCGGAAGCGGCGGACCAAAGGGCTTTGATCGTCACGTCTTCCGTCACCGTGACCTTATCGCCGGGGGCGTACACGGCCCCGTTCACGTCCCAGCCCTGGAAGGTCTGTCCCTCCGGCGCAATGAATCCGCATTCGGGCAGCTCATACGCCCCGCCGGCGGCGACGGAGACCTCCGCCATCTCGCCGGTCCCGCCGTTGGCGTCAAAGGACACGACCACCGGCGCGGCCAGGGGCACCACGCTGTCCGTGACCCCGTCGCCGTCGTAGTCAATGACCAGATTCTTTTGCTCCCCGACTTCTTCAATGGTGGCCACCATGCTTGGGATCACGGGGACATCATTTGCGGAGACGGCCTCTGCTAATTCATGCCCGTCTGAATCGTATACATCTACATTCATTGTCCCTTCACCATTTCCCAAAATACGCAGATCGTAGCCATCCAACAAATCCAGGACCTTGGCATAACCATCGCCATTCTCTTCGGAAACGATGTAGAAATTACCATAGTCTGTATAGTAACTGCCCTCTTCGCCATCAGTGAGCGTGTACACGACTTCTCCTGTTTTAGAATTATAGATTTCCACATTGACAGGACAGGCAATTACAATGTGATTCTTGTAATATTTTCCTCCAGAAAAATCAATGTTGATTTTTGGACTTTCCTTCGGTTCCCCAGTCATATTTTCTGCTAGGTCAATATCAAAAGGATTTTTTGTTGGCATTGCACGACTATCTAGAACAGTTGCAATCAATTCACCATCAACAGAAACCAGAATCCAACCGCCTTTCTTTACTCTATCAATTGTTGCATTTTCAGAAAAGCCACACAGCACCAATTTATCATATCCTGCTATGTCTCGTATAATATCAACTCCATCGCCTTTGTGATAATAGTAGATATCATCTCCATAACTTCCATCAAGTTCATCGTTGCCCCAACCTCCAACAATAGTATCATTTCTAATGCTGGTTACATATTTATCAACACCATCTCCTCCAAAAACTTGCCCATATTTATCCTTGCTTTGCCAGGACAGATGTTCGGTGAAGCGTTGATCAACTCCTAGAATTAATTCATGTGAGTTGCTGTTAGCTTCACTCTTCAATTCATTAATGAGAGATATGATGTCGCTTACTGCAAAATAAGCATTAGTTGGAGTATTTATTATGGATTTTACTTCTTCAATTATTTTATTAAATCTTTTAATTAAATTATTAATCTCAAGCGTTGTATGCCATTGTGTTATCGGCATATCATTCGGCTTTCTGAAAGATATCATATCGGTTAAAACTACTTTTCCACTTTCATCCCGTGTTACTAAAGATTGAAGAGAATGAGGATAGAATAAATCATTTTTGTCACTATTCTTCCAATAGTTAATTTCACAGACTTCTTTTGGCTTAATTCTTTCAAGTTCTTGCCCAAATTTATTATGAATTTTAGTCATAGTGTCGCTGCAAAAATCGGCTATCTTTTGCTTGCAGGCTTCTCTATTACTATTAAACACAAAAAGAGTTCCATCGAGTACATTAAAAAGGAATTCCTTACCGATGTCAAGGTATCTTTCTATTGCATCCGCAGTATAGTTGCCTACTACATCATATTGATTAGCGATATCAACAAAATTATAATAAGCAACCCCATGGAAATTTTCAGACATTTCAATTGGGTAATATTGGTAGGCGATATCCAAAAATGGCGCAGAGTTAAACGACAAGCCCTTATTGCCATATCTCGCTGAAACAATATCAGCTAAAGCTCCACCTAAAGAGTGCCCGGTAACGGCAACTGTTTTTGGTTGATATTGCCCTAGTAGATAATTATAGTACTGAAATGCCTGTCCGATTTGCTGCCCTTCATTACCTGCAAACATTGCTAAATTGTTAAGAACCCAATCTGCTTCCCAACCTTCTTTACCAACCTCAGCCGAGCCTCTATATGCAATAACTATTTCATTTGCGGCGTTACGGAAGGCTCTTGCGAAGAAACCAGTATTATCATCCTTGCCAATTTCTAGAATCTGCCATCCCGCAATATGTTCAAAAAGCTCTCCATAGGTAATATCTGTTCCATTCCACATTTTGTCCCATTTATCATCCAAAGCGTTTCTAATTGTCTCTCCTACTGGCAAATCCGTTGTATAGCTTAAATTTGAAAAAGCTAAAAAGTCGATTGGTTGCAACTCATCCAAAGCGCAGGTTTCGGACTCCTCCGGCTTGGGCTCTTCCGGCTTGGAGCTGGGCATTTTACTGTTGAAATGGATTGTAGCATTAAGAAGCGGATCATTACCGTTATCAGAATTGGCGATATGAATCTGTTCCCATTTCTCTTTGCTCCCAGCGTAATATATGTCTTTTAAGGAATGACAATTGCAAAATGCATTTGATGCAATTGTGCGTACAGTATCTGGAATCTGGATAATGCTCAGGTTTGTGCAGTTATGAAACACTCTCCCTTCAATAACAGTAATACCATTGGGAAGAACGATACTTCTCAAGTCAGTACAGCCTCTGAATGTATCTTCTTTGAGTGAAGTAAGACTACTAGGAAGTTCGATACTTTTCAGACTGGTGCAGCCCCAAAAAGCAGAATACCCGATTGAAGAAAGTCCATAAGGAAGAACGATATTTCTCAAGCTAGTACATTTATAAAAAGCACCAGAACCAATTGAAGTATGTGCATCAGTAATAACAACACTGGTTAAGGTAGTGCATCCCTCAAATGCATAACTACCAATTAAAGTAACGCTATCCGGTACAACGTAGCTTGAATGTGGTCTCCCCGCCGGATATGCTACCAAAGTGGTCATGTTTTTATTAAACAGCACCCCGTCTTTTGATGAAAATGCTCTGTTCTCTGTTGACACAGTAATAGATTCCAAACCGTTGCAGCCAGTAAACACCTCTTCTCCGATTGAAGAAAGACTATCAGGAAGCACAATACTTTTAAGACTAGAGCAACCATCAAATGCGCAACCCCCGATTGAAGTAAGCCTATCAGGCAGTACAATACTTTCCAGACTGGTGCAACCCCAAAATGCAGCATTTCCGATTGAAGTAAGCCTATCAGGAAGCGAGATACTGCTCAGACTGGTGCAACCACGAAACGTACAATCTTCGATTGAAGTAAGCTTATCAGGGAGCGTGATACTGCTCAGACTGGTGCAACCATGAAACACAAAATGTCCGATTGAGGCAAGACTATCAGGGAGCAAGATACTTTTCAAACTTGTGCACTCATCAAATGCATAATCTCCGATTGAAGTTACGCCCTCCAATATTACGATATTTTCAATCCGCTGATCAATACTCCGCCATGGGGCAATATTGACGTAATAATCGTAACCCTCCATCTCCCCATGTCCGCTGATTGTCAGCGTTCCGGTGGATTCGTCGAAGGACCAGGTCAAGTTTTTTCCGCAGGTTCCGCTGGTTTCGCTCTCCGCGAAGGCGGTGGCGGGTACCATGGCCAGCGTTAGGCAGAGGACCAGGAGCAGGGCGAGAAGTTTTTTTATTTTCATGATGGACACCCCTTTTAGCTTTCTTTCCAGCATTTATCATAGCACATCTTTTGCCAAGTGTCAATCTGTTTTATCATGTATGATAATGCAATATCATTTTGCATATTCTACTATACAGAAAAGGAGGCCCGGATATGATTTATGAGAAGATCAAGGCCCTGCGGCAGGAGCGGGGGATCACCCAGGCGGAGCTGGCGCGGGATTTGGGGATCACGCGGGCGGGCGTCAACGCCTGGGAAATGGGACTTTCGGTGCCCTCCACCCAATATTTGGCGGAGCTGGCCCGGTATTTTCGGGTCTCCACGGATTTTTTGCTGGGCCTGGACAACAGCGCCACCGTCAGCGTGGCGGGGCTCACCCAGGAGGATATCCGCCTGGTCCGCCGTCTGATCGATCACCTGATCGAGAAAAACAAGACCGCTTACCAGAAATAGCGAACCGCCTCCCGGGCTGGGGGCGGTTTTTTGAATGGAGTTGCGCCCCCCGGCATTCGCCGGGGGCGTGGGATTTTATCAGCTGATTTTTTCAAAATCCTCGGCGCCGTGCTTGCACAGCGGGCAGACAAAGTCCGGGGGCAGCTCCTCGCCCTCGTAGACGTAGCCGCAGATCTTGCAGACCCAGCCGGTCTTCTTCTGGGCGGCGGGGGCGGGCTTGGGCTTGATGTGGTCAAAGTAATACTGGTAGGTGACGCTGGGGGCGCTGGAGAGGACCTTGGCTTCGGTGACGTCGGCCACGAACAGGGTGTGGGTGCCGTAATCCGTGGCGGAGATCACCTTCCCGGAGAGTACCGCGTTGGTGTACTCGGGGATATACCGCAGGCCGTTGGCGGTGCGGCAGTCGTAGGAAACGGAGGCAAACTTGTCCGTGTCCCGGCCGGAGCAGAAGCCAAACTGCTGGAACACCTGGAAGGGCACGTCCTGGGTCAGGATGCTGACGTTGAACACCCCGGTGCGGAGGATCAGGTCGTGGGAGTAGTTCTGCTTGTTCACGGCGATCTGGATTCGATTGGGGGTGGAGGTCAGCTGGCCGGCGGTATTGATGATGCAGCCGTTGTCCTTGCCCCCCTCCCGGGTGGTCAGGACGAACAGGCCGTAGGACAGCTTGAACATGGCCTTGTTGTCCACCGCGCCGGCGGGAAGGGGCTCTGCCGCCGCCGGGGCGGAGATGGTGGCGGCGATAGCGTCGGCCATTTTGGTCAGGTTCTCCAGCTGATGCTCCTTGACGGAGGAGCGGATGGAGAGGGTCTCGTTCAGAATGGTCAGGTTTTTACACTTTTCCAGGGCCTTGCGCATGAGGCCGCCGCTGGTGGGGGCCCAGGAGCCATTCTCGATCAGGGCCACGGTGCGGTTCTGGATGTTGTGGGCCGTCAGGTCCGCCAGCAGGGCCTCCATGGTGACGAAGATACCGGCGTTGTAGGTGGTGGAGGCGAAGACCAGGTGGCTGTACCGGAAGGCCGCCGCCACGATCTCCGAGGCGGGGGTGACGGACACGTCGTAGATCACCGTGGGGATGCCCCGCTCCCGGAGCTTCACCGCCAGAATTTCGGCGGCGTTTTCCGTGTTGCCGTAGACGGAGGCGTAGGCGATCATCACGCCGGTCTCCTCCGGGGTGTAGCTGGCCCAGGCCAGGTACTTGCTGACGAAGGAGCCGATATCCCGCCGCCAGACGAAGCCGTGGAGGGGACACAGGAGCTGGATATCCAGCAGGGAGGCCTTGTTCAGCAGGTTCGTGACCTGGGTGCCGTACTTGCCCACGATGTTGGTGTAGTACCGCCGGGCCTCGTCCAGGTAGTCCCGCTCAAAGTCCACCTCGTCGGCGAAGATGGCCCCGTTCAGGGCGCCGAAGGTGCCGAAGGCGTCGGCGGAGAACAAAATGCCGTCGGTAGTGTCGTAGGACACCATGACCTCCGGCCAGTGGACCATGGGGGCCTTGACGAAGCAGAAATTGTGCCGGCCGGTGGAGAAGACCTCCCCCTCCTTGGCCTCCACCCAGCGGCTGTCCACGTCGAAGGAGAAGAACTGCTTCATCATGTTCCGGGTGGCGGCGTTGCAGACGATTTTCGCCCCGGGATAGCGGAGCAGAATGTCGGCGAGGGTGGCAGAGTGGTCCGGCTCCATGTGGTGAACGAAGACATAGTCCAGGTCCCGGCCGGCCAAAACCTGCTCCACGTTCTCAAAAAAGACCTTCCCAACGGCCTTGTCCACGGTGTCGAACAGGACCGTCTTTTCGTCCAGCAGGACGTATGAATTGTAGCTCACGCCCCGGGGGACGGAGTACACGCCCTCGAACAGGGCCAGTCGCCGGTCGTTGGCGCCCACCCAGTACAGATCGGAAGTGAGCTGGCGATAGCAGTACATTTGATTTCCTCCTTAATATTATTTTCCAAATTCGTTGAGGGCCAGCTTGAAGGCCCCGTAGGTCCCGGCGTCGTTGCCCAGGGAGGCCAGGGCGAACCGGGCCCCCTTGGCGGCGTGGAACACATACTTGTTGAAATACCGCCGGGCCCCGTCCAGCAGGGGCAGACCCGCCTTGCTGACGCCGCCGCCCAGGACCACCACCTCCGGGTCGATGACGCAGCAGATATCCGCCAGGAACTGGCCCAAATAGTCGTAGACCTGCTCCAAAATGGCGGCGGCGACCCGGTCGCCGGTGGCGGAGGCGTCGAACACGTCCTTGCAGGTCAGGGGAAAGATGTCCCGCAGGGCGGAGGGCTCGGGATGGGCCGCCAGATACCGCTCGGCCACCCGGACCACCCCGGTGGCGGAGCAGTACTGCTCGGCGCAGCCGTGCTTGCCGCAGCCGCAGGCCTCGGGCTCGTTCTTGTCCAGGACAATGTGGCCGATCTCGCCGCCGGAGCCGTGGTAGCCGTGGATCAGCTCCCCGCCGACAATAATCCCGCCGCCTACGCCGGTGCCCAAGGTGGCGAAGACCATGTTGCTGGAGCCCATGCCGCCGCCCATCCAGTATTCGCCCAGGGCGGCCACATTGGCGTCGTTGCCGCCCTTGACGGGGAAGCCCGTCAGGGTCGAGAGGGCCTGATGGAGATTGAACACCCCCCAGCCCAGGTTGACGCACTTATTGACGTTGCCCTTGGGGTCCACCGGCCCGGGAACGCCGATGCCGATGCCCAAAATGTCGCTGTCCGGGATCCCCGTCTTGTCCAGATGCTGCCGGATAGAGGCGGCGATGTCCGGCAGGATGTGCCGGCCCCGTTCCGCCGTCCGGGTGGGGATTTCCCATTTGCCTTGCATGACGCCTCGCTCGTTGAAAAAGCCGATCTTGACGGTGGTGCCGCCCAGATCCACGCCGAAGCCGTATTTCATAGATTTGTTTCCTCCCAGTGGGTTGATAAGCTCCCTTATTATACCGCCGTCTGGAGAAAAAAGCCATAGGGAGCTGGAAAAATTTTGAAAAGTTTTGAAACTTTTCCAGCCCCCCTTGCGTTTGCGCCGATTTTGGAGTAACATATACACAAGCGAACCGAAAAAACGGAAAGGATGATTTCCCATGATCAAAGTCGATATATCCAATGTTTGGGGGCAGCTGTCCCTGCCCGATCTGCTGTCCATGGAGAAGGAGGTCGCCGCCGCCCACCAGACCCTGATGGACGGCACCGGCGCCGGCAATGACTTCCTGGGCTGGCTCCACCTGCCCACCGCCGAACCCACCGAGGAAATGCGCCGCATTTCCGCCGCCGCCGCCCGGATCCGGGCGGACTCCGATGTGTTTGTGGTCATCGGCATCGGCGGCAGCTACTTAGGCCCCCGGGCCGCCATCGAGCTGATGCAGGGCGTGAACCACAACATCGGCAAGGGGAAGGGCAATCCCCAGATCTTCTTCGCCGGCAACGGCCTGTCCACCCGGGCGTGGAACGAGCTGTGCCGCCTGCTGGAGGGCAAGGACTTCTCCATTGCCATCATCTCCAAGTCCGGCACCACCACCGAGCCCGCCATCGCCACCCGGGCCCTGCGCTGGATGCTGGAGCGGAAGTACGGCACCGAGGCCGCCAAGAAGCGGATCTACGCCATCACCGACCCCTCCAAGGGCGCGCTGCGGCAAATGGCCCAGGAGGAGGGCTGGGAGACCTTCGTGATCCCGCCGGATGTGGGCGGCCGGTACTCCGTCCTGACCCCCGTGGGCCTGCTGCCCATGGCCGTGGCGGGAATGGACATCAACGCCATCATGGCCGGGGCCGCCCAGTCCCAGAAAATTTACGACATTCGCTCCTTTGAGAACCCCGCCTGGCAGTATGCCGCCGTGCGGAACCTGCTCTACCGTCGGGGCAAGGCCATCGAGCTGTTCGAGTCCTTCGAGCCGGGCTTCAAAATGTTCGGCGGCTGGTGGCAGCAGCTCTTCGGCGAGTCCGAGGGCAAGGACGGCAAGGGCCTGTTCCCCGCCACCGCCGAGCTGACCGCCGATCTGCACAGCCTGGGCCAGATGATCCAGCAGGGCCAGCGGAACCTGTTCGAGACCATGGTGCGCTTCGCGCCCCCGGTCCAGGAGGCGGTGGTGGGCTCCGATTACAAGAATCTGGACGGCCTGAACTATCTGGAGGGCAAGACCCTCTCCTTCGTGGACGAGCAGGCGTTCTTGGGTACCGTGGCCGCCCATGTGGACGGCGGCGTGCCGGTGATCACCATGGACATGGGCAAGCTGGACTACCCCAAGCTGGGCGAGATGTTCTATTTCCTGGAGCTGTCCTGCGGCATTTCGGCGTATCTTCTGGGGGTCAATCCCTTCAACCAGCCCGGCGTGGAGCTTTACAAGCGGAATATGTTCCACCTGCTGGGCAAGCCCGGCTACGAAAACTGATTTTGCCAGGAAAAGGGGGTTGCAAAATCCGCCGTTTCCTGTTAAAATGTCGGTAACGCCCCGTGCGCGTACTGCAAAGGAGGATTTTGTCCAATGATACATGTAATTATGGGCCTGAAGGGTTCCGGCAAGACCAAGAAGCTGATCGCCTCCATCAACGAGACCGTCGCCTCCGCCACCGGCGATGTGGTGTGTATTGAGTATGGCCGCAAGCTGACCTACGATCTGAGCTACCGTGTCCGTCTGGTGGACGCCAAGGAGTATTCCATTTCCAATGCCGACCAGCTCAAGGGCTTTTTGAGCGGTCTCCACGCCGGAAACTTCGACATCACCCATGTTTACATTGAAAGCCTGTATAAGATCATCGGCTCCGACCGGGCATGTGCCCAGGAATTTTTGACCTGGTGCGCCGCTTTTGCCCAGGCCAACAGCATGGAGATCACCGTCTCCATTTCCGACGACCCCGCCCAGGCCCCCGAGGGCATCAAGCAGTATCTGTAAATCCATACCGACCCAAAGGCGCCGCCCACCGGCGGCGCCTTTTTCCTGCGTCACTTCATTCCCATTTTTTACAAGGATGCATTCTTGATATGAGCAGAAACGATCACTCTTTGGATGAAAACAAAATGGGCGTCATGCCCGTGGGCCGGCTGCTGCTGACCATGGCCCTGCCTATGATCGCCTCCATGCTGGTCCAGGCCCTGTACAACGTGGTGGACAGCATCTACGTCTCCCGGATCAACGACAGCGCCGTGACCGCCCTGGGCCTGGCCTTCCCCGTGCAGAATATGCAGATCGGCTTCGCCACCGGCATTGCCGTGGGCGTCAACTCCCTGCTGAGCAAGTCCCTGGGGGAGGGGAACCGGGAGCGGGCCAGCCGGGCCGCCGGAAACGGCATTTTTCTCACGGCCGTCATCACCCTGGTTTTCATGGCCTTCGGCTTTCTGGGCTCCCGGCCCTACTATGCCATGCAGTCCCAGGTAACGGAAACGGTGGAGGGCGGCACCGCCTATACCTCGATCTGCTGTATCTTTACCCTGGGCGTCTTTGTGGAGATCCTCTTTGAGCGACTACTTCAGGCCTCTGGCCGCACGGTGTACACCATGTTCACCCAGGGCACCGGGGCGCTGTTCAACATTTTTCTGGACCCGGTGTTCATCTTCGGCTGGTTCGGCATCCCCGCCATGGGCATCGCCGGAGCGGCGGTGGCCACGGTGATCGGCCAGTGGGTGGCGGCGGCCATGGCGGTGTTCTTCAACTTCCGGTTTAATTCGGATATCAGCTTCCGTCTGAGCTTCCTGCGGCCCAAGTGGGCCGTGGTACGGCCCATCCTCACCGTGGGCATCCCCTCGGTGGTGATGATGGCCATCGGCTCCGTGATGAACTTCTCCATGAACCAGATCCTGCTGGGCTTTGAAGGGGTGGGGGAGACCGCCGCCGGCGTCTTCGGCATTTACTACAAGCTCCAGAGCTTCTTCTTTATGCCTTTGTTCGGCCTGAACAACGCCGCCATCTCCATCGTGGCCTTCAACTACGGCGCCAGGAAGCCGGACCGGATCACGGCAACGCTGAAGCGCACGGTGGCCACGGCCCTGTGTATCACCACCGTGGGGCTGCTGGTGTTTCAATTCTTCCCGGACCTGTTGATGGATATTTTCCAGCCTTCGGAGAGCTTCCGGACCATTGGCCGCAGTGCCCTGCGGATTATCAGCGTCCACTTCCCCCTGGCGGCGGTGTGCATCGCCCTGGGGGCCTCCTTCCAGGCCCTGGGGGTGGGCATCTACTCCACCATCACCTCCCTTTGCCGGCAAATGATCGTGCTGCTGCCGGTGGCCTATCTGCTCAGCTTGACGGGCCAGGTCCAGGCGGTGTGGTGGGCCTTCCCGGTGGCGGAGGTCATGAGCCTGATCGTGACGGGGATCCTCTACATTCGGATCTACCGGAGGAAGATCCGCCCCCTGTTTTCTTCGCAGGGATAGGGCTTTTCCCGGCTATCAGACACAATATCCTGTTGCCCGCCAAAATTTTCCCCGCTTTTTTCTCCAAAATCTGCCCCCCGGGCCGGTTGTGCCCGGGGGGAATGTGTGTTATAATTTCCTTTAAGCGACTTGACTTTCCGGTATCTGTGAGGAGCGGCCATGAATATCGAATCTCTGAACATTCCATCCGGCGATCTGAAAAAGATTCTCTCCGCCGCCAACGGCGACGCGGCCCTTCTATATCTGTACCTCCGCTCCGGGGGGGACGAGCCCTCTGCTAGGGAGGCCCTGGGCCTGGAGGAGAGCCGGTACGGCGTGGCGGAGGCGGTGCTGCGGCAGCTGGGCCTGTGGCCCGAGGAAAAGCCGGCGGTGCTGATGCCTGGGGAGCGCCCCCGATACACGGAGCGGGACGTTCTGGCGGCCATGGATACGGACGCTTCCTTCCGCTCCCTCTATGGGGAGGTGCAGCGGCTGCTGGGCCGGAGCCTGAATACCGAGGAGCTAAAGATCCTTTTGGGCTTTGTCCGCTACTTGGGACTTCCGGCGGAGGTGATCTCCGTGCTGGTGTGCTACTGCAAGGAGCGGGCCCGCCGCCGGGGGAGCCTGCGCAACCCCAGCCTCCGGGCCATTGAGAAGGAGGCCTACGCCTGGGCGGAGGCGGGAATCGACACGGTGGAGGCCGCCGCCGCCTTTATCCAGGTCCAGAATCAGCGGGAGAGCAAGCTGGGCCGGCTGGCGGCCATTTTGCAGATCCGGGGCCGGAGCCTGACCGCCGCAGAGGCCCGGTACGCCCAGAGCTGGCTGGACATGAACTTTGACCAGGAGGCCCTGACCATGGCCTACGAGCGGACCTGCCTGAACACCGGGGGCCTGAACTGGAACTACATGAACAAGATTTTGCTTCGTTGGCATGAAGCGGGGCTCCATACCGGCGCCCAGGTGCGCTCCGGAGACGCCCGGAAGGACGCGCCCACGGAACGGCGCCTGGATCCGGAGGAGCAGGCCGCCATCGCCAGAATGCTGCGGGAGGGATAACCATGGGGTACAGCCCACAAGTCCTGCGTGCCGCCCGGCGGCGGCTGGAGCAGGCCCGTTCGGACCGGGAGAGCCTTTATAGGGCCCATCTGGCCCAGGCGTACCGGGAGGAGCCCCGGCTTCAGGAAATTGACCGGGCGCTGCGCCAGACCATGGCCCAGGCGGCCCAGGCGGTCTTTACCCGGGGCGGGGACGTGGAAAAGTCCATGGAGGCCGCCCGCCAGGAGAATCTGACTTTGCAGCGGGAGCGGCAGGAGCTGCTGAATACCAAATTTCCCCCGGATTTTCTTTCTGATAAGCCCAACTGTCCCCTTTGCGGGGACACCGGCTATGTGGGCAGCGCCATGTGCCGGTGCCTGCTGGCCCTCTGCGCCCAGGAGCAGCGGAAGGAGCTGACCCTTCTTAACGGCAGGGAGGAACGGTTCGGGGACTTCCGTCTGGACTATTACCCGGACCGGATCGATCCCAAGCTGGGGGTCAGCCCCCGCCGGGTCATGGAGAAAACCTACGCCACCTGCCTGCAATACGCCCAGGGCTTCCGCCCGGGGGCGGAGAATCTGCTGTTTTCCGGGGATACGGGGCTGGGAAAAACCTTCCTGTCCGCCTGCATCGCCCGGGAGGTGGCGGAGCGGGGCTACTCCGTGGTCTATGAAAGCGCCGCCCACCTGTTTTCCAAGCTGGAGCGGGCGCGGTTTGCCGCCGACGAGGCGGCCCGCCAGGACGCGGAGAAATTTTCCGCCTGTGATCTGCTGATTTTGGACGACCTGGGTACCGAGCTGCCCGGCCAGTTTGTGACAGCGTCCCTCTACACCCTGCTCAACGACCGGCTGCTCTCAGGCAAGTCCACCATTTTGTCCACCAATCTGAATACGGAGGACCTGCCCCGCAGATACTCCCCCCAGATCGCCTCCCGCCTCCGGTCCTTCCGCCGGGTGGCCTTTCTGGGGGAGGATATCCGAATCCTCAAGAGCCGGGAGAGGTAAAATCGATGGCCAATGAATTTTACGCCCTGCTGGGCCGGATGCGCTACATCACCCGCTGGGGTCTGATGCGCAACACCTTTTCCGAAAACATCCAGGAGCACAGCCACCAGGTGGCGGTGCTGGCCCATGCCCTGGCCCTGATCCGCCGGGAGGTGCTGCATCTGCCCGGGCCGGACCCTGACCGGTGCGCCACGGCGGCGCTGTACCACGACGCCTCGGAGATCCTCACCGGGGATATGCCCACCCCCATTAAGTATGCCAATTCCGACATCCGCCGCTCCTACAAGCAGGTGGAGCGCTACGCCGGAAACCGGCTGCTGGATAAGCTGCCCCCGGCGCTGCGGGACAGCTACGCCCCCTTGGTGCTGGAGGACGATCCGGAGGTCACCCCCATCGTCAAGGCGGCGGACAAGCTCTCCGCCTATATCAAGTGCGTGGAGGAGCAGAAGGCGGGGAACCAGGAGTTTGAATCCGCCGCCCGGCAGACCCGCCAGGCCCTGGAGGAGATGAACAGTCCTGAGCTGAACTGGTTTTTGGCGGAGTGCCTGCCGGCCTTCGCCCTGAATTTGGATCAGCTTACTTGACTGCCGGGGGAAAATGTGATAGGATAAGGCCACGCCGGTGTGGCGGAACAGGCAGACGCCCGGGACTTAAAATCCCGTGAGGGCAACCTCGTACCGGTTCGATCCCGGTCACCGGCACCATTTCGGAGCGGACATCTAATCGTCCGCTCCGGTTTTTTGCGTCGGATCAAAGCGAAAGCGGGGTTTTCCCAAAACTTAAGGCCGGGAGCTATTTCGCTCCCGGCCGTTTTTCGCCCTTTACGCATCCGGCGGCCCGCGCGCCTCCTATGATCCCGTCAGGAGGCCCAGGACCAGGCCCACGGCGCCGCACAGAACCATGACCAGGATGGGATTCCACTTCAACCGGCGCAGGGCGGTCAGGGCCGCCGCGAACAGCCCCACACCCACCCAATCCACTGAAGACAGGGCCATGGGCTGGCCGTTAAAAACCACCTTGAGCAGGATGGTCAGCCCTGCGGAAGCGATCAGCGCCACCACGGCGGGCCGCAGGCTGGACAGGACGCTCTGCAATACCCGCAGGTTCTTGTACCTCGTGTAGACATAGGACAGCAGGGACACCAAAAAGAGGGACGGCGTGATACAGCCCAGGGTCGCAACCACCGCCCCGCCGAATCCGGCGATCCGAAGCCCCACGAAGGTGGCTGCGTTCACCGCGATGGGGCCGGGGGTCATTTCGGCAATGGTGATCAGATCCACAAATTCGTTCAAGGACAGCCAGGCGTACCCATCCACCACCTGGGCCTGGATGAGGGGCATGGCGGCGTAGCCGCCGCCGATGGAAAACAGGCCGATCTGCAAAAAGCTCCAAAAAAGCCGCAAATAGATCATTTTTCCGGCCCCTCCCGTTTCTTTTGTCCCATGGCGAGGCCAATCCCCACCATTCCCGCCGCCAGGATGATGAAAATGACGTTGACGCCGAAGAAGAAGGTGGCGATAAAGGCGCAGGCCATGATGGCCAGATGGATGGGAGACTTGGTTTTCAGCTCCTTGGCCCCCAGGCTCCACACCACGTCCAGAATGACCGCCGCGACCCCCGCCTGCATTCCCTTCAAAGTCAGGGCCACGTACCGATTGGAGGCGAAGGCCGCGTAGCCCAGGGAGATCACGGACAGAATCGCCACAGGCGGGATGACGGTGCCCAGCACCGCCGCGGCCATGCCGGCGAAGCCGGCCACACGCCAGCCCACCAGGATGGCGGCGTTCACCGCGATGGCCCCGGGGGAGGACTGGGCCAGGGCCGTCATGTCCAGCATCTCCCGCTCATCGATCCAGTGGAGCTCGTCCACAAATTTTCGCTTCATGAAGGTGATGATGACAAAGCCGCCGCCAAAGGTAAAGGCGCTGATGTACAGCATGGTGAAAAACAGCTTTGCCAGCAGCCTGCATTTTTCGGGCAATTTCTTCATAGCGCACAGCCTTCTTTCCGGGAAGCGGGTTTATTTCGCGTATGCCGCCACGACGGCGCCCATGGCGTCAAAGCGCTCCTCCATGTCCCGGACCAGCTTGAACTGGGTCCGGCAGCGGCGCAGATTCTGGTCCGGGTCGTGGATGCGGAAGTAGCGGTCCCCCTCCAGGTAGTCCGTCAGGAACCGGATGCCGCATTCCAGCGTCATCAGCCGGGCTCCCCAGGGCAGGTATTCCAGCTCCGCCGGGGTCAGACTGCCGCCCGCGCCCTCCAGGAAGCCCCGGGTGTAGGCCTCGAACAGCGCTAAATCAAAGGCCACCTTGGAAAGATCCGCCTCGTCCTCGGCGCAGTGGTTGGCGCCGAAGCGGATGGAGTCGCCAAAATCGTTGATGGAAAGACCGGGCATGGTGGTGTCCAGGTCGATGACGCAGATTCCCTCGCCGGTCTTCCGGTCGATGAGAATGTTGTTCAGCTTGGTATCGTTGTGGGTCACCCGGAGGGGGAGCTTTCCCGCCCGCTGGGCACGCAGAGCCACAGAGCAGTCCGCTTTCCGGTCCAGGACGAATTGAATCTCCGCCCGGGTTTGCGCCGCCCGTCCCAGAGGATCCGCTTCCAGGGCCGCCACAAATTTGGCGAAGCGGGCCTCGGTGTTGTGAAAATCGGGAATGGTCTCGTGGAGGGTCTCGGCGGGATAGTCCGATAGCAGATGCTGAAAGCGCCCGAAGGCCCGGGCCGACGCCTCAAACAGTGCCGGGGTGGCGGACTGGAAGCAGTCCGTGCCCTCCACGAAGGGCATCAGCCGCCAGACTTTCCCCTGGGAATCCCGGAAAAAGCGCCCGCCGTTCTTTGCCGGGACCAGACTCAGGGTCTCCCGCTGGGGATCGCCACCCATGGCCAAAATTTTCTTCCGCAGGAAGGAGGTGACGCCCTCAAAATTCTCCATCAGGGCCTCCGGGTCAGGGAAGACTGCGGAATTGATTCCTTGCAGGATGAATCGAACGCAGTCGCCCTCCTGCCCCTGGCAGAGGACGCAGTAGGTGTCGTTGATGTGCCCCTGGCCGTAGCGCACCGCCCCCAGCAATGTGGCGGGGAAGGCGTAGGCGTCCAGCACCGGCTTCAGGAAGGGCGCGTCCGGGGGAAGATAGGGTTTGCACATAAAATCTGCCTCCTAAACATGGGATCATTCCGCCCGGCCATGGAAAGCCAGGCCATTATTGGACTGTTAAAATGGGCCTCCGGCGGTCAGCCCCGCCGGGCGCCGATCATTCGGGCCGCCTGGAGAAGCTCGTCCTCCCGTTTGGTGAAAAAGTACCGGTAGGCGGCGCAGAGGGCGGTTTTTCCAGGCTCGTCCGGAGAACGGAGCCGTTCCCGGCGGCAGCCGTTCCGGCACAGCGGGTAGTACCGGCAGGCCCGGCATTCCTCCGGCACCGGGCAGGACGCCTCCATGAACTCCCTGGCGGCGGCGCTCCGGGCCATATCCTCCAGGGAATCGGTTTGGACGTTGCCCAGCCGCCACGGATCCAGGGCGTAAAAATCGCAGGGGTACACCTCGCCGTCGCTCTCCACGGTGAAGCTCACGGCGCAGCGGCCCACCATGTTGCAGGCCTCCGGCGGCAGACCCAGCAGGATGCCGATCCAGTTGTCCAGATGGCGGAGGCTGACGTAACGCCCCTCCAGCAGGTCCCGGAACCACAGGTCAAACACCCGAACCAGAAATTCGCCGTAGTCCTGGGGCGGCAGACTGTACTCCTGCCCGCCGGGGGGACTGTCCAGGGGCTCCAGGCAGGGAATGAATTGGAGGCGGCGGAAGCCCTGGCCGGTGAAGAAGCGGTAGACCTGCTCCGGCTGCCGGGCGACCGGCCCTGTGACCACGCACAGAATATTCAGTTCTACCCCGGCCCGCCGCAAAAGCCCGGCGGCCCGCATCGCCCGCTGGAAGGTGCCCCGGTCCTCCGCGTCCCGCCGGTGGATGTCGTGGAGCCGGGCCGGCCCGTCCAGGGAAAGCCCGGTCAGGAACCGGTTCTCCGCCAGAAACTTTGCCCAAGTCTCGTCGATGGCCAGGCCGTTGGTTTGTAGGCTGTGATACACCCGCAAATCGGACCGGGCGTATTTATTTTCGATCTTCAGGAAATTCCTGTAAAAATCCAGCCCCACCAGGGTGGGCTCGCCGCCCTGGAACAGGAAGGTACAGCTGCCCTCGGCGGCGGACATGGCGGCTGCCACCGTCCGCTCCAGCACCTCGGGAGACATGACGCCCCGGTTGGGGACCTGACGGCGGGCGGCCTCGTCCCGGTAGAAGCAGTAGGCGCACCGCATCTGGCAGGCCGCGGAGGCGGGCTTGATCATCACCGTCAAATTCCGCATATCAGACCTTCGACGGAATATCCGCCGGATGGATCCGCACCGCCTGGCGGTATTCCAGCGGCGTCTTTCCCACCAGCTTTTTGAAGCGCTGGCTGAAATAACTGGGGCTGGAAAAGCCGGTGATGGCGCTGATTTGGCTGACGGTATAGTCCGAATTTTCCAAAAGATGCTTGCTCTCCGCGATCCGGTGGGCCAAAAGATAGCTGATGGGGCTGCACCCGATCTCCTTATTAAAGGCATGGGCCAGGTAGTGCTTGCTCATGTGGGAGATCTCCGCCAGGGTGTCCAGGGTGATATCCTCCTGAAAATGCTCGTCCATGTACTGCTTGACCCGGGCGCACTCCAGGCTGCTCCTGGTCTCGTCCAGGACCAGGCTCCGCTGAGCGATGCGGCGGCGGAGCAGGATCAGAAAGACCCGGGCCAGGCCGGCGCATACCTCCAGATAGTTCTCCTGCCGCTCCTCGCACTCCCGGAGAATGGCCTCGGGATAAAACCGGTAGTCGTCCCCTTCGCTGCTCTGGAGACGGAAGAGCCGCTGCTCCGCGCCGCCGGGGGCCTGAAACTGGACCCCTTCGATGCCCATCACGATGTATTCCAGGGGATTGCTGGCAAAGGACAGCTCCGTGTGCATGGTGTAGGGATTGACCACCACCAGATCGCCGGGGTGGAGGGGCAAGTCCTGGGATTCCATCCGAAAGAAGCCCTTCCCGCTTAAAACATAGAAGATCTCGGCGCAGTAGTGGGAGTGGAGCAGGCTGTGCCAGTCGTTTTCGCATTTGCTGTGGGAGATGTACAGGAGCCGGAAGTCCTGCCCCGCCTCTTGATATTCGATGTCATAGCGCTGGATGCCCATAGAACGCCCCCTCATTTTGTGCAAATACTTTACAAATATTGCTTTAGCAAAAATCAAAATAAAAACCTGCCCTTGCGGGGAGCCACACTAATTTTAACAACAGGCGCGGGAAATGTCAAGGCAAAATTGGAGGATATGTGCCACGCGCCCCTTGAAAAGCGGCAAAAAATTACGCAAAATATCCATAATGGCCCGCTCAAATTCCAATTTCTATGGATAACATGCCGAAAATAGCAGGATATATAAAATATACAGCAACTTATCACATTGCCAATTCCCCGCGGGGACGCTATAATCTAGTTAATTCCATGGCGAAAGACACAGCCGTGGAACAGACAACATTTACACAATCAATTAAGGAGGAAATGAAATGAAGAAGCTTTTCGCTCTGCTGCTGGCAGCGGTCATGGTCCTGGGCCTCGTGGCCTGCGGCCCTTCCGGAAATGACCAGACCGAGCCGCCCAAGAACAACGACAACCAGACCCAGGCCCCCGGCAAAGGGACCGAGCCGCCCAAGACGGATGCCCCCGAGGGCAAGAAGTACGATGGCGTGACCCTGAACTACTGGTCCACGTGGAGCGCCGGCGAGCCCCAGGCCACTGTGATCGAGCAGGCCGCCGCCGCTTTTGAGGCGGAGACCGGCGCCCACATCAACATCGAGTGGAAGGGCCGGGACATCAGCACCCTGCTGTCCGCTTCTCTCGAGGCCGGCGACGCCATCGACATCTTCGAGGACGACTACAACCGGATCGGCAACGTCTACAAGGACTACACCGCCGACCTGACCGACATGGCGGCAGCCGCAGACTACGCCAGCCACAGCTATCCCATCTTCGCCGCTCAGTCCATCGCCTGGGCCGGCTATCTGAACAGCATCACCGAGCAGCCCCAGATCGGCGGCATCTTCTACAACCGGGACGCCTTCGAGCAGGCCAGCATCACCGATCTGCCCACCACCTGGGCGGAGTTCCTGGACATCTGCCAGAAGCTGAAGGACGCCGGCATCGCGCCTCTGGCCCAGGACAGCGCTTACTGCAACTTCACCTTCTACAATCAGCTGGTCCGCCATCTTGGCGAGGACGGCATCGCCGCGCTGCGGGACAACGGCCACTGGGCGGAGAATGAGGACGCTGTCGCCGCCGCCCAGGAGCTCATCGACCTGATCAACGCCGGCTACCTGGTGGACGGCGCTCCCGACGAGTATCCCGCCAGCCAGAACAAGGTCGGCACCGGCGAGGCGGCCATGGTGGTCTGCGCCAACTATGCGACCGCCGAGGTTGACAGCGTCATGGGCGACACCAATTGGGGCCTGATCAACTATCCCGCCGTGGAAGGCGGCGCGGATCCCAACTCCGTGTACATCGGCGCCACCGGCCTGGCCATTGCCTCCTACAGCGAGAACAAGCAGGCGGCCTTCGACTTCTGTATGTACCTGGTCACCGGCGAGTGGGATCAGAAGATGGCCGACACCGCCAAGCAGATCCCCGCTGATCCCAGCAACACCTGCTCCTACCTGCCCACTGCCGTCGATACCCTGAAGAACGCGGACGCCACCTTCGGTTGGTGCACCAGCTTGAACACCCACGCCGCTTGGGGCACCATGAAGACCCTGTTCGTTGAGCTCTTCGAGGGCAAGTACGCCACCGGCGCGGACTTCTGCGCGGCCATCGACGATCTGTACTAAGATCGTATTTCGTCCCTACGCTGTGAATTGACCATCTCTATGAAACAGGCGACGCCTCATACGGCGCCGCCTGTTTTTCTGAAACCCGGATTTGAGGTGATTCTGAAATGAGAAAAAACAAAGCCATGATCGCCTGCTTTATCGCGCCCACCGTGGTCACCCTGGTGCTGATGTACCTGTATCCCGTGGCCCGGACGGTGCTGATGAGCTTTTTCCATGTGACGAATCTGACGGCCAGCACCAGCACCTGGACCTTCAACGGCCTGGAAAATTACTTCAAGATCCTCCACACCGCCGATTTTATCACCTCCATGAAGAATATGCTGCTCATCTGGCTGGTAGGCGGCGTGATCACCTTGGCGCTGTCCATGATGATGGCGGTGATCCTGACCAGCGGCATTCGGGGCAAGAAATTCTTCCGGGCCGCCATCTATCTGCCCAATATCATAAGCGCCGTGGCCCTGGCCACCATGTGGGTGCAGTACATCTTCAACTACGACTACGGCCTGCTCAACACGATGCTGGAAATGATCGGCGTGAAATCTGTCCGCTGGCTGGGAACCGATTTGAAATTCTGGTCCATGATGGCTGCCTTCATCTTCGGCTCCGTGGGCTACTATATGCTCATTTACATCAGCGGCATCGAGGGGATCCCCCAGGATTTGTTTGAGGCCGCCACGTTGGACGGCGCCGGGAAGGTGCGGCAGTTCTTCTCCATCACCATGCCGCTGCTGAAGGGCATTTTGAAGACCTCCATCACCTTCTGGAGCATCAACGCCACCACCTTCTTCCTGTGGACCAAGATGTTCTCTCCGGTCAATACCGAGGGCTCCACCATCGTACCGGTGGTATACCTGTACGATACGGTGTTCGGCGGGAAGGGCGTCGTCAACCTGGACGCCGGCGCCGGCGCGGCGGTGGGCGTGGTGCTGGCCATCATCATCGTCATCGAGTACGCGCTGACCAATCTGCTGATCAAAGACGGCGACCTGGAGTATTAAGGGGGTGCGCGGGATGTTCAAAAGGAAAAAATATCACGAGAAAATCAACTGGCGCAAGGAATTGTCGCTGCTGCCCGGCTATATCGTTGTGACCCTCTGGGTCCTGTTTACGGCGGTGATGCTGTTCTGGATCTTTGCGGCCAGTCTGTCCACCTCCAAGGAGATCTTCTCCGGCAAGGTCCTGGAATTTGCCACCGGCTTCCATTGGGAGAACTATGTGACCGCCTGGAAGACGCAGAATGTGTCCGTGTTCTTTGCCAACTCCCTGCTGTACTCCCTGGTGTCCTGCGCGGGGGTGCTTATCATCTCCGCGCCGGCGGCCTATGGGCTGTCCCGCTGGGGTTTTGTCGGCAGCAAGGCCATTCGGATCGGCCTAGTCATCGCCATGAGCGTGCCCACTATTATGATCATCATGCCGCTGTACTCCCTGGCTGTCCGCTGGAATCTACGGGGCAGGGTCCTGCTCATCCTGCTCTACATTATGCTGCGGGTGCCCTACACCACCATCTATCTGCTGGACTTTTTCTCCACCCTGTCCACGACCTATGAGGAGGCGGCGGCCCTGGACGGCTGCCCGCCGGCCAAGACCTTCTGGGCCATCATGCTCCCCCTGGTGCAGCCGGCGGTGGTCACCGTGACGATCTTCAACTTCCTGTCCGTGTGGAACGAGTTCTTCATGGCCCTGATCTTCACCCCCGAGGGCAGCGCCACGCCTGTGGGCGTGGGCCTGCTGCAAATCGTCAACGCTATGAAGTACACAGGCAATTACGGCGGACTGTTCGCGGCGGTGATCATCGTGTTCCTGCCCACCTTCCTGCTGTATCTGTTCCTGTCCGAGAAGATCATTGCCGGCGTTACCGGAGGCGGCGTAAAGGGCTGAGGAAAGGAAAATGAAATGGAATCGAGGATCAACAGCATGGATCATTTGACTGGCCGCGTCACCATCCCCACCGATCTGGACGTGGTGCCGGAAACACTGGCGGTGGTGAAACGTCTGGGCGCCGACGCCATCCGGGACTGCGACGGGACCGAGTTCCCGGCGGAGCTGCGAAACGTGGGGGCCAAGGTCTACGCCACCTATTATACCACCCGGAAGGACAACGCCTGGGCGAAGGCCAACCCGGAGGAGATCCAGCAGTGCTATATTATGACCGGCTTCCGAACCGCTGCCGGCGGCCCCCTGGAGATCGAGCTGCTGGAGGGTATCAGCCCCGAGCTGATGCGGGTAAACGGTCGGGACGACCCGAAGCGGTGGTGGGAGGTTATCGACCGCACGGCAGGCACGGTGGTGAGCGAGTGGACGTTCGACGAGGCAAGGAGCGCCGTGATCATCCCCGGGCCGAAAGCCTACCATGAGTACACCGTCAGCTTCCTGGCCTACCTTATTTGGGACCCGGTGCATATGTACAACGCCGTCACCAACGGCTGGACCAATTTTGAGCATCAGATCACCTTCGATGTGCGCCAGCCCAAGAGCCACGCCTACGCTCTGGAACGGCTCCGGCGGTTCTGCCGGGAGCACCCTTACGTGGACGTGATCCGCTTCACCACCTTTTTCCACCAGTTCACCCTGATTTTTGACGAGCTGAAACGGGAAAAGTATGTGGACTGGTACGGATACAGCGCGTCGGTAAGCCCCTACATCTTAGAGCGGTTCGAGAAGGAGGCAGGCTACCCCTTCCGGCCCGAGTATATCATCGATCAGGGCTACTACAACAACCAGTACCGGTCCCCCACCCGGGAATACCTGGATTTCATGGCCTTCCAGCGCCGGGAGGTGGCCGCCCTGGCCAGGGAATTGGTGGACATCGTCCACGAGTACGGCAAGGAGGCCATGATGTTCCTGGGGGACCACTGGATCGGCACCGAGCCGTTTATGGACGAGTTCCCCTCCATCGGGCTGGACGCGGTGGTGGGCAGCGTGGGCAACGGTTCCACCCTGCGCCTGATCAGTGACATTCCCGGGGTGAAGTACACCGAGGGCCGCTTTCTGCCCTACTTCTTCCCGGACACCTTCCACGAGGGCGGCGACCCCATTGGGGAGGCCCGAACCAATTGGATCACTGCCCGGCGGGCCATCCTCCGCAGTCCCATCGACCGGATCGGCTACGGCGGCTATCTGAAGCTGGCCCTGGAGGCCCCCGGGTTCCTGGACTATGTGGAGCAGGTGTGCGACGAGTTCCGGCAGCTCTACGCCAATGTCCATGGCGCGAAGCCCTACTGCGTCAAGACAGTGGCGGTGCTCAACGCCTGGGGGAAAACCCGCTCCTGGGGCTGCCACATGGTCCACCACGCCCTGTATTACAGGAAAAATTACAGCTATGCCGGCGTGATCGAGGCCCTGTCCGGCGCGCCCTTCGACGTGCGGTTTCTCAGCTTCCAGGACCTCAAGGAGGATCCGGGGGCCCTGGACGGCGTGGACGTTCTTCTGAACATTGGCGACGGCGACACAGCCCACACCGGCGGCCCGGTCTGGGAGGATCCGGAAATCCCAGCGGCGGTCCGGAGCTTCATCCACCGGGGCGGCGGCTTTATCGGCGTGGGCGAGCCATCCGGCCACCAGTACCAGGGCCACTATTTCCAGCTGGCCCAAGCCCTGGGGGTGGAGAAGGAGACGGGCGCCACCCTGGGCTATGACAAGTACAACTGGGAGGAGCATCCCGATCACTTCATCCTCCGGGACTGCCCCAATGAAGTGGACTTCGGCCACTGTCCCGCCGACATCTACGCCCTGCCCGGGGCCCAGGTGCTGATCCAGCGGGACCGGGACGTGCGGCTGGCGGTCAACGAATTCGGCGGCGGCCGGTGCGTCTACATCTGCGGCCTTCCTTACAGCTTTTCCAACAGCCGTCTGCTCTACCGGGCCATCCTCTGGGCGGCCCACGGGGAGGAGGAGCTGTACCGCTGGTTCAGTTCCAACTGGAACGTGGAGGTCCACGCCTATGTGGACAGCGGAAAATACTGCGTCGTCAATAACACCAACGAGCCCCAGCGGACCACCGTCTGGACGGACAGCGCCAGCTATGACGCGGAGCTTGCGCCCAATGAGATCCGCTGGCATGAGATCGGGGAATGACCATGAGGCCCAATATTTTACTTTATTTTACCGACCAGCAGCGGGCGGACACCTGCGGCTGCTTTGGTCAGAGCCTGGATGTCACGCCGAATCTGGACGCCTTGGCGGCGGTGGGCGTGGCCTTCGACCAGGCCTTCACGCCCCAGCCGGTGTGCGGGCCCTTCCGGGCCATGCTCCAAACCGGCCGGTGGGCCACGGAGACCGGATGCTTCCGAAACAACGTCATGCTCCCGCGAAACGTCAAGACCCTGGCAAATTACTTCACCGAGGCGGGCTATGAGACCGGCTATGTGGGAAAGTGGCACCTGGCCAGCGATGGCGATGAGCAGTATCACCAGCGGCTGGACTTTTTCCACGAGCCCGTCCCCCGGGCGCTGCGGGGCGGGTACAACGGCTTCTGGCGGGCGGCGGATGTGCTGGAGTTCACCTCCGACGGCTACGGCGGCTACGTCTTCGACGAGGAGGGCCGCAAGCGCTGCTTCGAGGGCTACCGGGTGGACTGCCTGACCGATATGGCCCTGGAATTTTTCGATACCCGGGACAAAAGCAAGCCCTTTTTCCTGACGGTGTCCCACATCGAGCCCCACCATCAGAATAACCATCACCACTACGAAGGGCCCCCCGGCTCCAAGGAGCGGTTCCGGGACTTTCCCGTGCCCCCGGACCTGGCGGCCCTGGAGGGGGACTATCTAGCGGAATACCCGGACTACTTGGGGGCCTGCGCCAGTCTGGACGCCAATTTGGGCAAACTTCTCGCCCGGCTAAAGGAGGAGGGGCTGTATGAAAATACGGTCGTCGTCTTCCTGTCCGACCACGGCTCCCACTTCAAGACCCGGAACCGGGACGCGCACTTGTGCGGCGCGGACGATTACAAGCGCACCTGCCATGATTCCGCCCTCCGGGTACCCCTGGTGATTGCCGGAGGCCCCTTCCGGGGTGGTCTCCATGTGCAAAGCCTGGTGAGTACCGCCAGCGTGCCCAAGACCCTGCTGGCCCTGGCGGGGGTAGACGTGGGGGATGCCATGATCGGGGACAACCTGCTGGACGTAGTCCGGGGGACGGACCCGAACCGGCCCAACCGGGTGTTCGCCCAGATCTCCGAGAGCAGGGTGGGGCGGTGCGTCCGCACGGCGGACTGGCTCTACGCCATTCACGCGCCCAACGTGGACGGCAGCGCCGCGCCGGGGTCCCGGGTATACGCCGACGATTTTCTGTACGATCTGCGGACGGATCCCTACGAGCTGCGCAATCTGGCGGGGGACCCGGCCTATTTCCCCCAGCGGGACGCCCTGCGGGCGCCGCTTCTGGACTGGATCGAGGAGACGGAGGGTTTCCGTCCCCGGATGGTCGAGGACTGAGAGCTTTCCCTAAAAGTCCAGGCATCCCGGTGGCAATTGGAAAGACAGAACAAAAAGGTCTCCTATGGGCGCAAGGCTTCGCGCCCATAGGAGACCGCCGCATATATAGGAAAAACCGCTTTGGGGCCGTCTAGATCCGGTACAATCGCTTGCCGTTCTCCAGGGTGGCAGCTTCCACGTCCTCCACCGGCAGGCCCCGGATTTCCGCCAGGCGCTCCGCCATGCGGTACAGGTATCCCGGATCGTTTCTCTTTCCCCGGAAGGGGACGGGGGCCATGTAGGGGCAGTCGGTTTCCAGCACGATCCGCTCCAATGGCAGAGCCTGGGCGGTCTCCACCGCCCGGCGGGCGTTTTTGAAGGTCAAAACCCCGGTAAAGCCAATGTACCACCCCCGCTTTACCAGCTCCAGGGCCATATCCGCAGAGCCTGAGTAGCAGTGAAAGACGCCGGTGACCCTGGGAAATTCCCGAACCACCGCCATGCCGTCCCCGTGGGCCTCCCGCTCGTGGACGATTACCGGCAGGTCCAGCTCCTCCGCCAGGGCCATCTGGGCCCGGAAGGCGGCAAGCTGAATGTCCCGGGGGATGTCCTCGTAGTGATAGTCCAGGCCGATCTCCCCAATGGCCTTGATTTTGGGGTTCTCCCGGCAGAGGCGGCGGTATTCCTCCAGCACCGCCTCGTTTACTTCCCCGGCGGCGTCGGGGTGGGAGCCGGCGGCGGCGTAGATCCAGGAATGCGCCCGGGAGAGCCGGTCGGCGGCCCGGGAGGAGGCCAGGCTGCATCCCGGATTCATCAGCAGGGCGATGCCCTTTTCCGGCAGGGATTTTAAAAGAACGGGCCGGTCCTGATCGAAAGCCCGGTCGTCCAGATGGGCGTGGGTGTCAAAGAGCATGGCGTTCCTCCTGTACAATGGCGGCGACGCATCCGGCCAGGCGAAAGACCCGGGGATCGTCCAGACGGAAATCGGTTTGGCATAGTTCATGGGTCAGGCCCCGGCCGGAGCACTTGGCCTGGGCTTCCTTTAAGACCCAGAAGGTCAGCAGGGCCTGCCCAGGGTCTGGGGCAGCCTGGTACCGTGCCCACTCCCCAGGGGAGAGAATCTTTTGGGCCAGCCTTTCCGGCGCCTTGCGGCTCAGCTCCTCCGCGTCCAGTCCCACGGCCTGGGGGCTGAGTACGCAGAAGGCGAAATGGGGGGTGTGGCTGATGGAAAAGTGCCAGCTTCCCGTGAGAAAGTCCGGCTTTCCCCAGGGCCCTGTCCCGATTTCCGGCAGAGGGCCGCCCTGGACGGAGGCATAGAGCCGCTCCAGCAGCTCCCGGCCCGCCCGGTGCCCCCCGCCGGGGGGGATCGGCGCCCACGCCAGAGGAAGACCGAAGACCGTTTCCATTTCCATATCCCGATTCCCCCTTTCCGCCGGGTTCCTTTGTGGGTATGATACCACGGCTTCCCCGGCGGTGTCAACCCCGGCATATTCCCCTTCCCGGGCGCATACCTTCTAGCAGTTACGCAAAGGAGGGATGTACCATGGGCGAGGATCGGCTTCCCCATCGGCTGACGCTGGAGGAACGTAGCGCGCTGACCATGACCGGGGTGCAGGAGGTGGTGAGCTTTGACGATACCACGGTGGTGCTCCATACGGAGCTGGGGACCCTGGTGATCCAGGGCCGGGAGCTGCAGCTCAAGCAGCTTTCTCTCAATGGGGGACAGGTTGCCGTGGAGGGCAACATCTCCTCCCTGGTCTATGAGGAGCCGCGGCAGGGCGGGTGGATGCGCCGCCTGTTCGGATGACGTCCCCGGCGGTGGCGGCGGGGCAGTTCGGATGGAGCTGCCTGCTGGGCCTGCTGCTGGGGGTGTGGTACGGCCTGCTCCGGCCCCTGCGGCCCCGGCACACCGCCTGGGCCGACGGGGCTTTTGTGCTGGGGGCGGCCTGGGCGTGGCTGTATCTGGGCTTCGGGATCTGCGGAGGCGATCTGCGGCTGGGAAACTGCGCCGGGCTGGCCCTGGGGGCCGTGGCCTGGGAGGCCACCCTGGGGAAAAGCCTGAGGCCCCTGTTTTTCGCTTTTTGGGGGGCCGTGGGGCGGTTTTTCCGGGCGCTGACGGCGCCACTGAAAAAATTTTTCAAAAAAATCGAGAAATTTTTAAAAAATCTCTTTGCAATCTGGAAAAAATGGGTTACAATAAGAAAAAATACCCGCCGTACCCAGCGGCGGGGGACCGGAGGCAGCACCCATGGCACGAAAACCCAAGATCCGCTATCGGATTGTATTTCAGCAGGGGAAATCCCTGACCAAGACCGTGGTTCTGGCGGCCGTCGTATTGTCTATGGCGGCGCTGTTGGCCCTGCGGGGCGCGGTGATGAGCACCCAGTCCCAGGTGGAGGCGCTGCGGACCCAGGCGGCCGCTCTGGAGCAGCAGAAGGCCCATTTGGAGGAAAAGGTGTCCATGCTGGGCACCGTGGACGGGGTCATTCTCATCGCCCAAGAGGAACTGGGCCTGGCCGATCCCAACACCGTCATCATTGAACCCGAGGAGTAGCACTTAGGGAGGATTCGCGAAAGATTATGGAGTTAACCGTAGGCACCATTTTGGAGGGCAAAGTCAAATCCATCGCCAGCTTTGGCGCGTTCATTTCCCTGCCGGAGAATAAGACCGGCATGGTACATATCTCGGAGGTGTCCAACACCTACGTCAGCGACATCCATCAGTACTTGACGGAGGGCCAGGACGTAAAGGTGATGGTCATCGGATGCGAGAACGGGAAGATCAATCTGTCCATCAAGCGGCTGGAGCCCAAGCCCCAGCGGGACAGCCGGAGCTTCCGTTCCTCCGCCCCCCGGAAGGAGAGCCAATCGGAGAAAGCGCCCAGGCCCGCCATGATGGTGCCCGCCGCGCCCAAATCGGCGGATCAGTTGTTCGAGGAAAAGCTGAAGCAGTTCATGTCCGAGTCGGACAGCAAGATTTCCTCGATCCGTCAGTATTCGGAGCACCGTACCCGCAGCCGGAGAAGATAGGGTTTGGTTTTGACCGCTTTCTGAGCGGTCAAAACTTTGTCAGGAGGGGTGTCATGGCAACCGTGGTGATCACCGGCGGCTCCCGGGGCATCGGGGCCGCCGCGGTGGCGCGTTTCCGGGCCCGGGGGGACCGGGTCTTCTTCCTCTATGAAAAGAACCACCCCGCCGCGAAAAGCGTGGCGGAAAAAACCGGCGCCGTTCCAATCTGTCAGGACGTGGCGGACGGGCCTGGCGTGGCGGCGGTCTTTGACCGGATCGGGCCGGTGGACCATCTCATCTGCTGCGCCGGCGTCAGCGCCTACGGCCTGGTGCAGGATGTGACGGAGGAGAGCTGGGACCGGCTGTTTGATGTGAACGTCAAGGGCGTGTTCCACTGCGTCAAGGCGGCGCTGCCCGGGATGCTGGCCAGGGGCCGGGGGAGCATCGTCACCGTGTCCTCCATGTGGGGGCAGACCGGGGCCTCCTGCGAGGCGGCCTACTCCGCCACCAAGGGAGCGGTGATCGCCCTGACCAAGGCCCTGGCCAAGGAGCTGGGGCCCAGCGGCATCCGGGTCAACTGCGTCAGCCCGGGGGTGATCCTGACGGATATGTGCGCCGGGCTGTCGGAGGATACCTTATCCGCCCTGGCGGAGGACGCCCCCCTGGGCCGGAACGGTCGGGCCGGGGAGGTGGCGGAGGCCATCGAATATCTGGCGGGGGCGGAATTCGTCACCGGCCAGGTGCTGCCGGTGAACGGCGGCTATGTAATTTAGGAGGAAAGAGAAATGAAAATTGCCATTGGCTGCGACCATGGAGCCCTGGAGCTGAAAAACGTCCTGCTGGCCCATCTCCGCCAGGCGGGCCATGAGGTGGAGGACTTCGGGACCTATACCAAGGATAGCTGCGACTATCCCGACTACTGCGCCCATGCGGCCCGGGCGGTGGCGGCGGGGGACTGCGACCGGGGAATCGTCCTTTGTACCACCGGCATCGGCGCCTCCATCACCGCCAACAAGATCAAGGGCATCCGCTGCGCCCTGCTGGGGGACCTGCTCAGCGCCCGGCTGACCCGGGAGCACAACGACACCAATATGATGGCCCTGGGGGCCGGCGTCACCGGGGAGAATCTGGCCCTGGCCATTGTGGACACCTGGCTGGAGACGCCCTTCTCCGAGGCGCCTCGCCACCAGCGCCGCATCGACAAGGTCATGGCTCTGGAAAAAGAATAAAGCCATGGGCCCGGTTGAACCGGGCCCATTTTCGGTTCAAAACGCCGCGCCTTCTCCGCACCTTCCGATGATCTCCACGCACAGCGCCAGGGCCGGCGCCTGGGCGGCATTCCCCCAGTCCCGGGGGTCGTGGGCCTCCAGGCGAGCCAGGCTGTCGGCGGTGAAGAGAATCTGGGCGAAGGCGGCGTCCCGGAATTTGGCGCAGGCGGCCAGAGCGGCGCACTCCATCTCCACGCAGGCGCAGCCCTCTTTTCGCCGGGCCGCCACCTTTTGCCGGGTCTCCCGGAAAAAGCCGTCGGTGGTCCAGGTGTCGCATTCCACATAGGGAAGCCCCCTTTCCTGAAAGACCTGTTTCATGACCTGCCGCAGCGCCGGGTCCGTTTCCACAAACCGGGCGGCGGGCAGATAGTGGAAGGAGGTCCCCTCGTCCCGCAGCGCCCGGACGGGGATCAAAAAGACGTTCTCCGGCAGCTCCGTCAGCACCCCGCAGGAGCCGGTCGCGAGGACGGTTTCCACGCCGTGGGCAAGAAGCCAGTCCAAGATCTGGACCGCCGCCGGCGCGCCCAGAGGCGCCGGACACAGGACGAAGGACTGCCCCTGTTCCTGCCCCGTGTAAAGGGGGAAAACCTTGGTGACGGTCAAAAACTCCGCCGCCTTTTCCATGCCCCGGCTGGCGGCGAAGGCGTCCACCAGTTCCCCGGCCACAAATGCAAACACCGCCCGGGACGGCAGGCGCAGTTCTTCCTGCTCCCTGCCGGGGTCGATGACGGCCTCCTGGGCGCCGTCGTATTCCAGAAGCGGGCATTGCGAGATTAACATAACTTTCTATCCCTTTCTAATAAATGGACAAGCGGTCCCGGCTTTTGCCGGGGCCCGTTTTCTAAAATCGGTATCCAGCCTCCAGCAGCCGGGTGAGGGCCTCGTTGGCCTCCGGGTCTGTAAACAGGGAGGTAAAGCGCCGGTCCACCGCCAGAGCCTCCAGGGTCAGGTCCAGCCGCTGAGCTTCTTGCAGAGCGGCAAAGCCGTCGCTGAGGCGGCGGGTGGACAGGGCCCTTTTCGCGGCGGCAAGGGTCAGCTCCTGGGGCCGGAGCCGGATGCCCAGGGCCTGGGCGACCTGCCGGGCCTTCTCCCAGGCGGACAAAAACGCCCGCTCCACGGTCACTTCTCCAGGATGATGGGCCCATTCAGGGCCGCCAGGGCCTTCTGAATGTGGTAGGCGGCGGCCTCGGGGGTGAGAAGAAGCTGCTCTCCCGTGGCCATATCCTTCACGGAGCACTTGCCCTGGGCCAGCTCGTCCTCCCCCAGCAGCACGGCGAAGGGGACATGGAGGCTGTCGGCATAGCGCATTTTCTGCTTGAATTTCTTCTGCTCGGCGTAGAGCTGGACCCGCAGTCCCTGGGCGCGGAGGGACTCTCCCAGGGCGATGGCGGGGCCGGGATCGGCCGTCATGGGCAGCACCAGCACGTCGGCGGGAGCGCAGGGCAGGGCGTCGTTCAGAAGTCCCTGCTCGTCCAGCACATAAAATAGCCTCGTCAGCCCGATGGAAATGCCCACCCCGGGGAGCTTCCGGGCGGTGTAGAACCCGGCCAGGTCGTCGTACCGGCCGCCGGAGCAGACGGAGCCGATCTCCGGGTGGTCAAGCAGGGCCGTCTCGTAGACGGTGCCGGTGTAGTAGTCCAGCCCCCGGGCGATGGACAGATCCACGGCAAAATTCTCCTCCGGCACCCCAAAGGCGGCCAGATTCCTCGTCACCGTGTTCAGCTCGTCCAGGCCCCGGTCGAACAGCGGCTCCTTCCCCTGATAGGCCCCTAGGGCGGGCAGCACCTGGTCCCGGCTGCCGGAGAGGGCGGTGAACCGCAGAATCTCCTCCGCTTGGGTCACTGTCAGACCCAGCTCGTCTCGCAGGAGCCCGGCCACCTTTTCCGGACCGATCTTGTCCAGCTTGTCCACGGTGCGCATGATCTCCCCGCTCCGCTCCGCCAGGCCCAGCATGGCGTAGAAGCCGGACAGGAGCTTCCGATTGTTCACCCGGATCTGGAACCGGGTCAGGCCGAAGCGGCGGAAAACCTGATAAATGATGGCGGGGATCTCCGCCTCGTTGAGGACGTCCAGGGTGCCGTCCCCGATGATGTCGATATCCGCCTGGTAAAACTCCCGGAACCGGCCCCGCTGGGCCCGCTCGCCCCGGTAGACCTTGCCGATCTGATACCGGCGGAAGGGGAAGGCCAGCTCCTGCTCATGAAGGGCCACATATTTTGCCAGGGGCACCGTCAGATCAAACCGGAGGGCCAGATCCGAGTCTCCCTTCTGGAAGCGGTAGATCTGCTTTTCCGTCTCCCCGCCGCCCTTGGCGAGTAAGATCTGGGCGTCCTCGATAATGGGCGTGTCCAGAGGGGTGAAGCCGTAGAGTTCGTAGACCTGACGCAGCACCGCCATCATCCGCTCCATTTTCAACTGCTTTTCCGGCAGCAGCTCCATAAACCCGGACAGCGTCCGGGGACGAATTTTCTCCATGGGAAAAAACTTCCTTTCGGTAAAAAAGATTGTTGGCGGGATACCCGCCAACAAAGGGTTTGGTTCCTCAATAGCGGGGCTTGCGCAGCATTTCCCGCCAATCCAGATCGCCCCGCTGGAGGCCCATGATGAACATCTCCGCGCTGGCCAGGTTGGTGGCGATGGGCACATTGTGCTTGTCGCAGTGGCGGATGGTTTCGATCATCTGGCTGTCGTCCCAGGGGTCGGTGGTGTTGGGGTCGGTGAAAAGCAGCACCAGGTCGATTTCGTTGTAGGCAATGCGGGCGTTGATCTGCTGATGGCCCCCCTGCTTGTGGGACAGCAGCAGCGTGACGGGCAGACCGGTATTGTCGATGATCAGCCGCCCGGTGGTGGCGGTG
The DNA here is from genome assembly GCA_947627745.1 of uncultured Oscillospiraceae bacterium. Lineage (GTDB taxonomy): Bacteria > Bacillota > Clostridia > Oscillospirales > Oscillospiraceae > Faecousia. The sequence continues at coordinate 16,980 of CANQXH010000001.1, read as the reverse complement.
GCGAACAGCTCATGCTTGGCAAGCACGCTCTTGTAGGCGGTGCAGAACTGCACCATCAATTCCTTCTTCTTATCGTGGGCCAAAAACGCGATATTCACGAAGCTCACTCCTTCTCTGTATTATCGCAGCGCGATTGGCACTGGGTATCCTTCAATTCGTTTGGCGATCCGGCGGCAGGCGGCGGCGGCACCCCGCTTGGTGTAGGCCAGCAGGGGTTTGGAAAACGCGGCGGCCAGGGTTACATTGTAGTCCTCCGGGACGATCCCCAGCAGGGGGAGCCCCGACCGGTCCATCACATCGTCTACGGTCAGATTCATGGCGTAGATCAAATCGGAATCCACCCGGTTGACAATGAGCCGCACCCCGATCTTTCCCATCAGCTCCAGCTGTTCGCCGGTCCTGCAGGCGTCCCGGACGGCGGCGGGGTCCGAACCGGTCACCAGCAGGATCCGGTCGGCGTACGCGGCAGCCAGGTGGAAGCCGGCGTCGATCCCCGCGGGAGCGTCCAGAAACACATAGTCGAACCGCTCCCGGGCGGTGTGGAGCATCTCCCCAAAGGCGGCGGGGTCGATGGCCCCGGCGGGACAGTTCATGGGGGCGGTGAGGAAGAACAGCCCGGGAAAATCCGGGTGCGCGGCCGCCTGCTCCAGGGTGTATCCGCCCTGGGACACATCCAGGAAGGACAGGGCCGGGGCTTGTTCCATACCCAGGGAGATGTCCAGATTCCGCAGGCCCACGTCGCAGTCCAGGCACAGCACCTTTTTCCCGTCCTGTGCCAGAGCGGTGGACAGTCCGGCGCAGACGGACGTCTTCCCCGTCCCGCCCTTTCCGGACAGGATCGCGATGGCTTCTCCCATTTTGCTCTGCCTCCCATCCTGTATGGGAACATTATAAAGGAATAGTCCACAAAATGCAAGTGGAAATCCGGCAAAAATTGAAGAAATTTCATCAGTTTAAACAATTTGATTCTTCCCTTAATTTTCCGGGTATGTGAGATCCCAAACCGGAGGCGTTTTTCTGGGGAAAACAGATTCCCACGGCGACTTCATAAATTTTTTACGAAAAATCCACATTTGCCTCTTGCAATTTGGATGGGTTTGCGCTATGATATATTAGCACTCGGGGAAAAAGAGTGCTAACCCCAACGCCGTAGATAAAAGCGGGAAAACCCGCGGTCTAAATACTATTGTATGGAGGAATCAAGCATGAAACTCAAACCCATGGCTGACAATGTACTGCTCAAGCAGTCCGAGGCCCAGGAGACCACCGCTTCCGGCATCATCCTGGCCACCACCAACAAGGAAAAGCCCGCGATCTATGAGGTCGTCTCCGCCGGCCCGGGCACCAAGGACGTGACCATGACCGTCAAGGCCGGGGACAAGGTGGTCGTCGGCAAGTACACCGGCAGCGAGATCAAGCTGGACGGCGAGGAGTACAAATTCGTCAAGCAGGATGACATCCTGGCCATCGTGACGGAATAAGAGGAGGATTTTAAAATGGCAAAAATGATCGTTTACGGGGAAGACGCCCGCAAGAAGCTGCAATCCGGCATTGACCAGCTGGCCAATACCGTCAACGTGACCCTGGGCCCCAAGGGCCGGAACGTGGTCCTGGGCAAGAAGTACGGCGCCCCCCTGATCACCAACGACGGTGTGACCATCGCCAAGGAGATCGAGCTGGAGGACCCCTTTGAGAACATGGGCGCCCAGCTGATCCGGGAAGTGGCCACCAAGACCAACGACGTGGCCGGCGACGGCACCACCACCGCAACCCTGCTTGCCCAGGCCATCACCCGGGAAGGGCTGAAGAACCTGTCCGCCGGCGCCAATCCCATGGTCATGCGCAAGGGCATTGAGAAGGCCGTTGCCGCCGCCGTGGAATCCATCAAGGCCCATTCCGTTCCTGTTCACGGCTCCGATGACATCGCCCGGGTCGGCACCGTCTCCTCCGGGGACGAGAGCGTGGGCAAGCTGATCGCCGAGGCCATGGAGAAGGTGGGCACCGAGGGCGTCATCACCATCGAGGAGTCCAAGACCGCCGAGACCGGCCTGGATGTGGTGGAAGGCATGCAGTTCGATCGGGGCTACATCTCCCCCTATATGGTCACCGACACCGACAAGATGGAGGCCGTCCTGGACGATCCTCTGATCCTGATCACGGATAAGAAGATCTCCTCCATCCAGGAGATCCTGCCCATCCTGGAGCCCATCGTCAAGACCGGCAAGAAGCTCATCATCATTGCTGAGGACGTGGAGGGCGACGCCCTGGCAACCCTGCTGGTGAACCGCCTCCGTGGCAACTTCAACTGCGTCTGCGTCAAGGCCCCCGGCTTTGGCGACCGGCGGAAGGAAATGCTCCAGGATATCGCCATTCTCACCGGCGGCACCGTCATTTCCAGCGAGCTGAACATGGAGCTCACCGAGGCCACTCTGGATGATCTGGGCCGGGCCCGTCAGATCGTGGTCACCAAGGACAACACCACCATCGTGGACGGCTACGGCGACGCCGAGGCCATTGCCTCCCGGGCCAATGTGATCCGGGCCTCCATCGCCACCACCACCTCCGACTACGACCGGGAGAAGCTCCAGGAGCGGCTGGCCAAGCTGGCCGGCGGCGTGGCCGTCATCAAGGTGGGCGCTCAGACCGAGGTCGCCATGAAGGAGCTGAAGCTCCGGGTGGAGGACGCGCTGAACGCCACCCGCGCCGCTGTGGAGGAAGGCATCGTTGCCGGCGGCGGCGCCGCCCTGGTCAACGCCATTGACGACGTGAACGCCCTGGTGGAGACCCTCCACGGGGACGAAAAGACCGGCGCCCGGATCGTGGCCACCGCTCTTCAGGCGCCTGTCCGCCAGATCGCGGAGAACGCCGGCGTGGACGGCTCCGTGGTTTTCGAGCGGATTCGCTCCTCCGGCAAGATCGGCTACGGCTACAACGCCTACACCGAGGAGTACGCGGACATGATCTCCGCCGGCATCGTGGACCCCACCAAGGTCACCCGTTCCGCGCTGGAGAACGCCGCCTCTATCGCCGCCTGCGTCCTGACCACCGAGTCCCTGGTGGTGGACAAGCCCGATCCCGCCGCTGACGCGGCCGCCCAGGCTGCCGCCGCCCAGGCCGGCGGAATGTACTAAGCCAATAGTAAGCACTTTTGCCGGGAGGCGCTTCCGTAGGGAGCGCCTCCCATTTCGCAGGCTCCTTTCACGGCAAAAAAGTAAGGCGTTCCCGAAAGGGGACGCCTCGCTTTATCCCGCGTAATAGAGCGCAATGAGAATGTAGTTTCCATCGTGCCAGAGATCAACTCCCGCCCGTGTGTAGGCGGCGGACAGGAACTCCCCGCCGCTGGAAAGAATCCATTCTTCCAGCAATTCGGCGGCGTAGGCGTCGTCGGTGACGGAGAACCCCCCGGTACTGGCGGCGGAGCAGTCATAGTCGTTGGCGAGCAGATATTCCAGCAGGGTCCCGCTGCCGTCCCAGCTCCGGCCCAGTCCAGCCAAGGCCCCATCGGAGGTAAGCGGGGGAAGCCCGACGTTGGCCCGGGCCCGGTTTATCAGCTCCAGCACGAACTCGGCGCTGACGCTGCTGCCGCCGGCAGGCGGCGCGCTGGGCGCTTCCGTGACCGGTGGCGGGGTTGTGACTGGCGGTGAGGACGGTACGGTGGGAGGCGGACTGGTTGCCGGGGGCTCCGTGGGCTTGGTTTCCTCGTCCTGGGACCCGCCGGAGCCTTCGGTTTCTGAGGCGCTGGGGCCGGAGCTTTCGGAAGTTTCCCCGCCGGGATTCCCGGCAGTGGGTTCGCTGGAGGGTTCCCCGCCCGTTTCCGTGGTTCCCGCTGTGGTGGAGGGCTGGGTTTCCGGGGGCGCGGTGCGTGCCGGCTGGGTGGGTAAGGCGGTTTCAACGGAGCCCGCCGTGGCTGCGGAGGTTCCCCCGGCGGCGTAAGAGGAGTCTGTTTCCAGATCTGTGGTGGCGGCGCTTTCCGGACCCGGCGGCTGGGGCAGGGAAATGTAGGTTTGATGGTAGCACCCCACCAGCGGGATCAGGCACAGGGCAGTCAGCAGCCACATCCGTTTCATTCTCTATCTCTCCGTAAAGCCCAAGGTCAGTCGCAGACGTACATTCCGAAAAAGGCCAGCAGCCCCGGCCCACAGTCGTATTCCAGACCGCACTGATCCGCCAGCTTTTTCACAAAAACGCAGTAGGCGGACATACAGGAGTAGCGATAGGCGGGGAACCGGCAGGGTTCCCCCTTGGGCAGCACGCAGGGACTGCACAGGGCGCAGCCGCTGGCCCCCACCAGGAAGCCGTCGCAGCCGTTCTCCCGGAGGGCCTTCACCAGCTGGATGCTGGCCCGGTTGTGCCCGGCTTTGGCCTGCTTGGTGGCGGTCTTGTCGGAGTAGTCGGAGATCTCCCAGATGGTTTGAAGCACCAGGGCCCGGGAATGGGCCAAAATTTTCTCCCGCATCTCCTCCGGTGTGCCGCAGTCCGGAGGGCAGCAGTAGTTGATGGCGTATTGGCCGCACAGATTTTCGGCGCAGTACTGCCGGAAGGAAAAGTCAAAGGGAATGTCTCCGGTATTCACCACCGCCGCCCCGGCGAAGCCGGCGTCCTCGGCGGCGCGGATCAGTTCTTCATTCGTCATAGCTTTCACCGCTCACACGTTGAACAGGAAGTTGACCACGTCCCCGTCCTTCATTTCGTACTCCTTGCCCTCGCTGCGGACCTGGCCCTTGGCCTTGGCGGCGGCCAGGGAGCCGGCGGCTTTCAGATCCTCGAAGGCGATGACCTCCGCCCGGATGAAGCCCCGCTCAAAGTCGGTGTGGATCTTGCCGGCGGCCTGGGGAGCCTTGGTGCCCCGGCGGATGGTCCAGGCCCGGCACTCGTCGGCCCCGGCGGTGAGGAAGGAGATCAGTCCCAGCAGGGCGTAGCTGCTGCGGATCAGCCGGTCCAGACCGGACTCGGCCACCCCCAGCTCCTCCATGAACATGGCCCGCTCCTCCGGATCGTCCAGCTCGGCGATGTCCGCCTCCAGCTTGGCGCAGATGGGGATCACCTGACTGCCCTCGCCGTCGGCCAGGGCCTTGACCTGGCGGTAGTATGCGCTGTTTTCCGGCTGGGCCCACTGATTTTCGTCCATATTGGCCACATAGATGGCCTTTTTCAGGGTCAGCAGATCGGAGGTGGCGATGAGGGCCAGTTCGTCCTCGCTGCCCTCGAAGGTCCGGGCCAGCTTGCCCTCGTTCAGGTGGGCCAGGAGCCGGGAGAAGACCTCCGCCTCCCGGAGAAAGCGCTTGTCCCCGCCCTTGGCGGCCTTCTGGCACTTGTCCACCCGGCGCTCCACCATTTCAATGTCGGCCATCACCAGCTCCAGATTGATGATGTCGATGTCCCGCAGGGGATCGGTGTTCCCCTCCACATGGGTGACGTTGGAATCGTCAAAGCACCGGACTACGTGGACGATGGCGTCGGTGGTGCGGATGTTGCTCAGGAATTTGTTACCCAGACCCTCGCCCTTGGAGGCGCCCTTCACCAGCCCCGCGATGTCCACAAATTCCACCACGGCGGGGGTGGTTTTCTTGGGCTTATAGAAGTCCGACAGCCAGGTGAGCCGCCCGTCGGGCACGCTGACGGTGCCCACATTGGGGTCGATGGTGCAGAAGGCGTAGTTGTCCGCCGGGACGCCTGCGCTGGTAATGGCGTTGAACAGGGTGGACTTGCCCACATTGGGCAGGCCCACGATGCCGAGCTTCATAGAAATCAACTCCTTTTTCTAAATTCTACCACAGTCCGGGAAAGATTTCAATAACTCGCATCGACTTTTTGGTGGAGATACTTGAACGCTCGCAGCATTCAATTCACTTTTTCACTCTTACTTATTACTTCTTACCTTCCAAAAATCGGCCCATCGTATCTAGTGAAGAGTGAAAAGTGAATAGTGAAAAAGTAAAAATCGGCAACCCTCTAACGAGGATTGCCGATTTTTGGCACGTTGCACCAAAAAAGATATTTTGCTTTTTTGTGTTATCGCGGCCGATTTTCCCGTCATAAACCAGGAGTCAAGAGGATGACTCGTGGTTTATTTTATTTTTCAAGGAATCTGTTAGAATAATTCTGAGCTCAAAAAAGTGGTCATGCTGTCTCGGCTTTTACCAGTCATTCGGCACCTGATGCTTCATTTGGATGTTCGGCAGCTTTCATGTCCTGCTTTGCTTTTTCGGCAGAAGTTGGATTGAGCCAATCAAGGATGTCAATAATCCTATCTCGATCTTCATCCGTACCGCCCCACCATGAGTATTCCGATTTTTCCATCCGCTCCAAAACTGCTGGCTGGAACACTTTTTGCAGACGATAATCGGTTATGTACTTTCGGTGCATGACGATTTCTATCAGCCCACGTCTGTGTCGCGGTTTCCCAATGACGACAATGTTCTCATAGCCATCACCCCACTGGATGGGTGCGAGGTAGATTTTAGCGCCCGGCATGAACTGCTTCGTGCCAGTTTTGATTTCATGATCTTCTCCATACTCATGGGATTCCACTATGTTCCCTACAAGGCACCAACACCACTGAAGGGAATCTTGTTTTTCCGTTTCCATAGACATCTCTTTTCTTGAATGCCGCCATTCTTTCGGAACATGTCATTTTTATAAATTGTACCATATTTCTGTAATATCGGAAAGCACATAAAAATAACCGGGTAACACCCGGACACATTTTACATCCCAGATATGTATTGCTCTCTTTTAGTTAGCCTCGCCTGTCTACTCGTTTTACCGATCTGAAATACACTTTCATGTAATACAGGACTTTTGAAAAGAAAACCTCAACTTATTAGATAAAATGGTGGTGTGTTATGGACAGCCAACAGAGAAAGAAGTTAGTCGCAGAGGAAATTTGGCTGCACTATTTCAATGATTATTTACATGACCACGGAGTTATATCCGAGCGAGAGTATCTAAGAATGAAACTTACAATTGATCAGCACTGCTCAAAAAAGAGGAACGTCGCCGACAGGGCAATCAAAGATCTGACGAATCCGCTTTGCAATGGCGTTGATCACCGTTGATAGGATTTTTGCTTTTTTTATCTGGATTATCTTAGATCCAGTTGGTATCTGTCTTAGTAACAGAATTACATTTTCATCGAAATATAGACTTTTCGGAACCACAAATCGGTCATCCGTCCCCGAAGATTTCATCACAGATGCGATCAAAAACGATATTGCGGGGGTCGTCGAGCTCTGCTTTCAGCATCTGCTTGTTTTTAGCGGTATCTTCCTTCACATATAAGAGATTTTCAAATGTGTTCATTTCATCATTGGCTTCTATGACTTCTGCATTTCCAAAAAGCATAAATCCAACCGATTGCCAATCTCCTTTAATGCCTTCATGGCAGAAACCGGCGAATCTGGCTTTTATGAAGCGATGATATTTCCCTTCGAAACGGATAATAATCTGGCTGACATCAGCGGAATCGAACTTCATTTTGTAAGGGTATCCCCATGCATTTATATGCTCCCATGTTCTATCGGGCAATCTCATTGTGGAGCAAGCCAATACTCTTACAGGCGTGAGGATCGGAACTTCCCGATACGCGATATTATGCGTAGCCCCGTGATTCCCGTTGAAATACTCTTGAATTGCCTTTGCCGTCTCGCTCTGCGGGTCGGCATTTTGCATTTTTGCTGCAACCTTAAGCAAATCCTTCTTATTGCCCACATAGGGCTTGGAAAAGGAACAAAATGCCGGAGCTGCGGGTTCCCATAAGTTTATCACATAGTGCAAATTCATGTCCTGATCCTCATCAATATAGCGTCCACCAATAATCAAAGAGTCTTCGGTAATAATTGCCTTTTGCAGGGATGTCCCTGCATCTGCGAATACAGTGGCTCGTTTCACTCTTGATCCACCTCTGGCGATTGCTGTTCTTGGGATATTTGATGTATTTTCCTGAGTGAAGCAGCGTCTTTCCGCTGAAGCCCCAATTGATATATCCTCGGTGCGGAGCATACCCTCCGTAATTGATTATCTGAAGCAGTCTGTCTGTCTTTCTGATGTTGGTAATTCTCCGCAGTCTGCGGCGAGCTTTCTGTCCCTGATGGTCTGCTTCCGATTCATTCTCCTGCAGCTCGTTGATCCTCTCGTTTAATTCGGTTTCTGTCATAAACCCTCCTGCTCTGTACAATACGGGTTATAGGTGAGACTCCGTTCCAGGAGCCTCGCTTAGACGAGTAGTATTTACGCTGTTTGCTTTTGCTCTGTTTCTTGAGTGGTGTCATTTTCATCGCCGTGCAACGCTCCTTTCATTTTGTCCATTTTATCCATATAGGCACTGATTTCTTCTTCGTAGTGCGGATGACCACATAGGATCATGCTTTTCTTTAAATCATCCAAAGCCGCGAGAAACTTCGGTACGTCCTTCTTCTTGACATGACAGAAAATAGCGAGGTAGGGAGAGCTGTCTTTTGCGTATTCCCTGTCAAACCATACGCGAACCTCATGCCGGATAAACAATTGATCGGCAAGATAGGGTGTTGTATCAAAGAACACGAAGTAGTCATAGAACAGTGCGCGGGCGGAGAACTTGCTGATTGACCAGTACAGTTTTTCTCTCAATTTGACCTCCCTTGCATTTTGGGCCTTGATTTTTTTGTATGAACCTGCTATTCTTTAATATCACTCTCTGAAGGAGGCGATTTTCATGTATATGAAAGGCTTTCCCGTGATTGACCTTGTCGCCACGGGAAACAACATCCGTCGCCTGCGCATCGAGCGCGGCTTGACTGTTCGAGATCTGCAGAGCTACTTCGGCTTTGAGGAACCTCGGGCAATCTACAAGTGGCAGAAAGGCGAAAGCCTTCCTACTGTAGATAATCTGTACGCACTTGGAAATCTCTTTGAGGTTCCGATGGATCAGATCCTGGTTCCCGTTGCGGTAAAACTGCATATCGTCGGTGAGCAGCAGGCTGAGTCCTGCTGCTCAAGTCATTTTATGACCGGCTATTTTGGATACGGCAAGAGTCCGATGCAACTTCAACCATTTGTTCCGTTTGCATTGTCGGCTGCATGACGAGTCACGCTTTCGACGCAGCTCACGGAGGAAGAAAGATCAGTATTTGATCATTGAAATCTCGTAATCAGCGAGTTGGGCTTGCATGCCTCAAAATGGAGATGTCAGTTTGGAAGCAAGAATGAGAGTGGTGACGAAAAAACGGTTCTGATGTAAGGAAGCAGAGCGGTGATGGAGAAGCTGAATGCTTCTTTTCTCCTATTATGAAGGCTCGTAGGGTGAGCCGAACCTGAATATCCTTACAGACGTGTGCAGCCTTATAGTTCATCTGCACCTGAACCGGTATCCATATTCTCTTATCTTGCCGCACCCAAAATAGTCGGTCTGCGCCAGGGCATTAAGCCCTGGCGTTTTCCGTGTATGCCTCGAACGCTTCGGCGAAGCTCGAGTTCACATCAAAGGGCGGTTCATAGTCCACCTTGGATGTGACCAGGCACAGATCAATCTTCGTGGACATCTCATCAGCCTGCTTATTCAGCTTGCCGAGCTCGTCGCGGATGATTTTACGATCATAGTTGATCGTTGTCACGCGCTTGACGTCGCAGCGATAGGAAATCTGATTGCCTTCAGCATTAAAACGGTAGCCGGTGCCTCCGTTGGAGATGGTCTGTTCCGAATTGCGCAGATCATTCATTCGCTTGAAAGTGCGGGCGATGCTCTGTCGAGTGGCATTGAGGCTGACCTCGCTGTCCATATCGATGTCAAGGGCATCCTTTGCATTGCGGATAGCTGCGAACAGCTGGTCCTTCTCCTTCAGAAGATACAGCAGGAACTGAGCGATATTGGTGATCTGCTCATAGTATTCGGTTTCGGGGGCGATGATGACAGTCTCATCCTCGGCCTCTGCCGTTACCTTGTGCCGCAAATAGGTATTCTCCACCTTGGTAACATTGGAATCACGATCCAGAATCCCCTGGGCTTCATCCATGAAGGATTGGAGCTTGTTTTGATAACGGAACGCTTCTTTCAAGTTCATATACACTCACCTCGTCATTATGATTTATTGTCTGTGCTTATTGTATCGGGTTGAGGTCGGAAAGTCATTGAACTCATGGTTCACTACTTGTTTCCGCTTTGCAGCCGAACGCCCTGTATAGGTTGTCTTTCAGATTCTCTGTGCTGATGTCGATGATCTCTCTGATTTGATCTTTGCGTGCCTTTTTAAACCATCGACTTTTGAAGATTTCCACATCTCTTTGATAGTCGTCCATGTCCGTGTCGCCGGATTCTGCCCAATCATAAGAATGCAGCAGGCAGAACACATCATAAACGAGTGCGGATATTTCGGGATCACCTAAAGGGTTGTCCCTTATGACTTGCTTGTAGTTCTTATCATGCCTGACGCTGTCCAGACCGTAATCGACATCTATGTAATATCCAAGAACTTCATTTGCAAGGCTATCATTTGTATAATTCCAGCATCCTCCGCTCATTTCAGATCTCTCTCCTTTTCCTTTGCAAGCATAATCGGCTTCTCCTCATACCATACGCAGAAGGGCAGAAACTTCTCCCGGTCCTCATAGGGCAGATTCATGTAGTCGATGATATGCTCGTTTGGGAACCAGCTCTCACAATAGGCCGGCATCACGCCCTCTGGCACAATTCCGATCCATTCCTTCTCTGCCAGCCTATCTGCCAGAGTATGGGCTTCTATGAGATACACCGGAACGCCCGCTCTTGTCAGGGCAAGATAGAACTTGACCGTTTCGATGGTTCTGTTCCATGCATCTCCGTCCAGGCAAAGGTAATAGCCGTCTTTGTCATCTATCGGTCGCAGAGAAACATGAGTTGAGTTGCCGCCTCTGCAGACTTCCCATGGATGCCCGCCTCCACGTGAGGAGCCATTGAGCCATGCTTGAAATGCCGTGGGATCGTCAGGATCGAGATCCCGAAGTCCTTCATCTCGGCCGTCAGCATGGAGGTAATACTGTTCTTTCGGTGTTTTATCGCAGCCCTTATATTTGTTCTCTGCATAACCCATGGCGCAGAATCGGAAGAAGTCATTGGCCGTCATGGATGGCAGTCGTTCTTTAATTGTTTCGGAGCGTTCTCTCTGAGCGGTTGCCTTTCGGATAAATTCAGCCACATCCTCTGCGGAGATGTTCTTAAAGAACTCTTTTCTCGCCTCCGGCCATACGTCCCAATAATTCTTGCGGAGGATCTTTCCAGTTCGATGCTGCGGGGGCAGGCTACCATTAACGAAGTCGTTATACGTTCCGGCTTTGAGCATCTCGATACACTCTTTGACTCCATCAATTAACCACTGGACAAACTCAGGAATTTCATTCGGGAATCCGGCGGGCTCTCTACGTTTGTCTTGGACAATTACATATTTGTGTCCAACCATGACTGCCCTGTATCCCTCATCTTTGAGTTGAACCGCTTGCAGCTGATACCACTTGATTTCTTCCGGAAACCATTCTTTCCAATCTTCAACGAACTGTTTGACCGAATCGAATTCGCCGCAAGCCACTTCTTCCTCTGCGTTGCCGTAATCCTCGATTGGCCCTCGTTCTGCGCGAAGCCAGAGGACCCTTGCCCCGTTCTTAGAGACTGGAGCAATCTGTTCGATCAGATCAAATAATTCATCAAGCAGTTTGTTGCTTTCATCATCGTAAATGCACCCACGCAATCCAAAGTGCTCATTTCTGCTAAGCCAATGAATATAATGATCCACTTTGGGTTGAGTTAAGTTACCAGACAATTTCCTCCACCTCCTCTGGGATATCTTCGCTTGAATAGAACACTTTCATATCATCCAATCGCAGACATGCGAGCCTTCCGTACTCAGGATGCTGTCCCTGGGATAAGGGATGTGGAAACCCGCACCCGCAGTCAATTCCGATCTTGCCTCCGGACGGCGACCGCCAAATCTCGAGTGGGTTGTTGCGCTGGTATTCCGATGTCGGCGTATGACCGAAGATGATTATTTTGCCATTAACATCAGGTGAGTTGTAGTAAACGCGGTTCCATACCGCATATTCTTCCTGGGTATCGTACCGGTTCATGTAGTGGTGATACAATGCGATAGCTCCGCCGTGCACGAGGAGATATTGCTGACCGTTGACCTCAATATCGATATTTAATGGCAGGCTGTGAAGATAATTGAAGACCTCCATACGGACAGATTTCTGAATATGCTTTATATACTCGTGCGTAATGTCCCCGCCGTTACGGTACCAAAGACGCACGGCGTGGGGATACTCGGGATTATTTTTGTCAAGCCGGTCCAGGACATTCAGCATCATGTATTCGTGATTGCCCAAGAGCATCTGCACGTTGGGCATACTCATCAGCAAACGGAGTATTCTGATGCCGTCCGGATACCGATCAATAACATCTCCGAGGACATAGAGAGTATCCTCCGGCTGCAGATTGATCTGTTCCATGATAGAGTTGAACCGAATGGCATTTCCGTGGATATCAGACATCACATAAATCATCGTTTATCATTTTCTCCCATCTCCTGGCTTCTTCAAGATCTTCTTCGGTATACTCGAATGGGATTCGCCCAAGTCTGGCTGTTTCGTTATAGAACAGGACAATGGCGTCTTCCATAGTGAGTCCCTGCTTGGCAAGAATTTCGGAAGCCTTATCGTATATTTCTTTGGGGAGCCTGACCTCAATCGTCACCATTTCCATTGGAATCCTCTCTCAACTCGAACATCATTCGATACATGCTATCAAAGTTTCCTACAAGATGCGGGTACCGGTAGTAGATATGGCGGCAAAGCTTCTTGGATAATTCCAGGAAACGCAGGTCATCTCCGAAATCTATAATACCGTCAAGAATATGTTCAATCTGATTTTCCTCGGTTATGCTGCCGGCCAGCACCGCATCCACCAATTTGGAGTACTGAACATAGGCTAAATCGAGAAGATCTTTTATCTTATTTGCTATGACTTCAACGTCATCGATGAGTTTGTCTTGGCTATCCATTACACGTGTCCTCCGACGGATTGGCGATGGGTGTCCCATCTTTTCGAATTCTGTCGAATACCGGCATTGGGTTTTCTTTCAGCAGTTCTTCAAGAGTACGGGGTGTGTATCCCATATAGTCCATCATGCAACCTATGTTGATCAGCCTGCTCGGAATACCCATATTCCACTGCTCGTGCTTCCACTTTTCTACGAGCTGCCACTCTCGAGTGTTGTGTACGTGACCATAGAGCATGACGGAGCCATAGTGCTGATTCTTATAGAACATGATGGGATAGTGGCTCATGATGACCAGCGTATTCCCGTCGTTGATTTCCACATACTGCTCGATGCTCTCCCAATGGAATCTCAGCTGGCCGTGTACTCGGTCATGATTGCCGCGAATCAGATGCTTGTGTCCGTTGAGGCGCCGGATGATCTTTACGCTGTTTTCTTCGTTCTTCCAGAAGGCATCGCCAAGTACATAGACCGTATCTTCGTCTGTGACTCGTTCGTTCCAGTTGTGAATCAGCGCTTCATCCATCAGATCCGTATCCGCAAAGGGCCGGTTGTCAAAGCGCAGCACGTTCTTGTGCCCGAAGTGCATGTCCGCAATATAGTAAATCATGGTGTATCTTCATCTTTTCTTTTTTCGGTTGTCGGTAGAGCTGCTTCTAAAGCCTGTCGCAGTTCATCCCATTCGTTATTGCCCGTCTTGACATCTTTACCCTTGATCAGGTCAAGGAGGCTGTTGATGCATTCCGGTGATAGAGCCGGAGCCATATCCTTGACCATCTGCACGGTTTCAGCAAGATCTGAGTCATCAACGGAGATGACGAACCGCACAGCGTTCTTGACCAGCAGTTCCATGCGTTTCAGCTCGGGGAGCTCAAACCATCTTGCCGGGCAGAGAACATAGGATTTGTCGTTATGATCAATGATGAAAGCGGTATCTCCATCTGTAACCCGATCCAGGATGGCGTCCATGTTTTCACCAAACTCCTTGGATGAGATATGTTCCATCTCGTTCAGTGATGGTAGTTTTCTCATAGCTCAATCCTCCATTGATTTCCTGAACTGCTCATCAGATTCGAAGGAGTGGAACAGGAAGTGCATCTTGTCGATCCTCTTATCCGTGTGCCAGTGCCCACAGAACCACGCCTTGTATTTAATGGATTCCTCGATGGTATCAAGCCAACGCTCTGTGCTGTCATCAACCGTGCTCTGATCAATCCCTCCGAGAAACATTTCGGTTGGCTCATACTTAAACGGACAGGTGTGAGACAGGACGATATCAAACGGTTTGCTCTGAATCTGATGTTCCACATAGGCTTTGATTTCCTTCGATGGCTGCTCGTCAGACCACCAGCCCCAGCCTCGGCTTAACCGGTAGTACTTGTCCACACTGTATGCGCCGCCGATCACAAGGTAGCGGAGTCCGTTCAACGTATATATTTCTCCATCCTTGGCAAAGATCAGATTGGGGTACTCGGGTTGAACCCATGCCTTTCCGCCGTGCCATTCAGTTTTGATATATCCCGGTATGGTGACCGGACGCCTTTCATGGTTTCCGTGGATGCAGAGGAACATCGTTCCGACATCGTTGAGAAAGGCTTTCAGCAAGTTATCTCTGCGGCCTGAATAATAATTTGCGCCTACATCCCCCAAGAGGACGATTACATCATCCATGGTGGGATGTACTTTGTTTATAAAGTCAGCGATACCGTCGGCCGCGCCGTGTATATCGCCCGTAAAATAGACCATCGGTCATCATCCTTCCGTACTTAATTATACTGGTGGGCCCCTGAAAAATCTCGATTTTACCGAAAATGTAATAGGATTCGGCGAAAATGTAATCCTGTCAGTAACACACAATACCAGCGACATCCGCACAAGTCCAGAGAGAATAGAAATAAATCGACCATGTCAACTTTGAATCTATAAACCAGGAGTGAAATCGTTGACTTTCGGTCGATTGCGTCTCGCACAATATGTCCATATAATTTATTTGCGCCGAGTTATCAGAAGATGCCGGTTCTCCCGCATGGCCGCCTTTGCTGCCTTCAGCATAGAAAGAAGGACTCGTTTTTCGTATTCACTGCAGTCTGCGATCAGGGAAGCAAATTCGTGGTTTGCCACTTTTATGTTGTTCTCGATGTTGTCCTTGAGGAGCTCATCTGCGGATACCTGGAGAGCATTTGCGATGGAGACGAACGTGTCGAGACTCATGCACTTGAGCCCTCCTTCAATGTAGCTGACGTAGGTCGGGGACTTGTTGATGATGTCCGAGAGCTTCTGCTGAGAAAGACCTCGACGCTTTCTGATTTCTCCGATATGCTTCCCAATTTGTACGAAGTTGATTGCCATAATAAAACCTCCTAAAAATAAAGTTGGTTTTATTATAGCGTTAACCCGATATTATGGCGTTTACGCTATGGAAGCTTGGCGTAATCCCGATATAATTTTATTAAGGTATATGGTTAAGCCGAAATGGGGGTGAGAGAAGTGAGAAGCAATCCGCGATCGGAGGAAGTCATAGAAATCGGAAAGCGAATCCGTGATATCCGAACCAACAAGAAAATGAGTCAGGCCGATCTTGCGGATAAAGCCAACATCTCCTTATCTCAGGTCAGCGACATCGAGACAGGCAAGTCTTCTATGCGGCTTACAACTTTCATTGGAATTGTCGAGGCATTGCAGGTTTCCGCCGACATCCTGCTTCGCACGGATATCCCCGAGGTGAATAACATTTATAAAAGCGAGTTTGCAGAGTTGCTTGAGGATTGTACACCGACTGAGATCGAGTCAATTCTCAAAATTGTCAAGGAAGTCAAGAAGTCCATGCATTCATCTAAACTGAATACAGATTACTAACAGGTCAGATCACTCCGACCTGTTATTTTTTGGCTCTATGTCAATAGTTGGAGTAGAGCAAAGAAGAAAAATTAAGACCAATCGTTTCATTCAGGAAACCTTATCTGTCCGCAGCAAATCAAACTTGCGGCGGGAAGTTTTCTTTGATTCGTCCGTTTCCCCATTTTGCTCATCGTTGGTAATACTCAGCACCGGTCTTTGCCGTTATTGACATTGGCACTATCAAGTGATACAATAGATAAAACATCATTTGATAGGAGGACAATTCTTTGAGAGAATTGATTCGTGAGATTCGTCAAAAGGCGGGAATGAACCAGGAGCAGTTTGCCAATGCGCTCGGTACTACGGTCCTATCCATTAACCGCTGGGAAAACGGAAAAAATTTTCCAACCAAAATGGCGCAGAAACATCTCGCTTCTTTTTGCAAAGAATATCATATACCGCTGGCCGAGATGGTCATTCGTTCCGTGGAATTTCCGAACGATAACGACCGGTTCATTCTGTATCACGGTTCCAAAAGCGGACTTACCGGTGACATAGCGCCTATCAGTCGGGCGGAATGCGATTTCGGAAGGGGCTTCTATATGGGAACCAGCACGATCCAGCCCCTGACGCTGATCTGCGCGGAAGCAAGCCCGGTCTTTTATACCGTCGAACTGGACTTGACGGGACTAAAGGTGCTGTCCGTGGATTTGGACATGGATTGGGCTATGTTGATCGCTTACCACCGCAAGGAGATGGAGGCGGCAAAAGGTACTGCTCTGTACGAAAAATATGCGTCATTCGCCGCGGGATATGACGTCATTACCGGATATATCGCCAACGACCGCATGTATACGGAGCTTGCGTCCTTTTTTAACGGGACGCTTACCGACACGGCGCTGCTTCACTGCCTGTCCGCATTGGAGCTTGGCAAGCAGTATGTAGCGGTTACGGAGAAAGCCTGCCGGCAAATCCGTATCCTGAAAGAGAAGAAGTTATCCATGCTGGAATTGTCCGCATTGATGGATCTGAGCGTCGCCCGCAGGAAAGAGGGCGTCGCGCTGGCAAAGGAAATCGAGGTAAAGTACCGGCGGGAAGGCCGATTCTTTGATGAAATACTGAGAGGTGACGGAAATGCTTGATT